>DIDQ01000005.1:4371-21598 GCA_002418215.1 Anaerolineales bacterium UBA5796 | reverse complement strand
AGGTCAACCAGTTGCTGCATGATCTCAGTGGTGATGTGCTCAGAACTGGCCTGCCCGATGGAACCAAGCGCATCGACAGCGCTGGAACGAACATCAGGGCTTTCATCGCCGAGCAGGTCAACCAGTTGCTGCATGATTTCAGGGGTAATGCGTCCAGGGCTAGCCTTCTCAATGGAAACAAGCGCATCGACAGCGCCGGAACGAACATAAGGGACAACATCCCCAAGCAGTTCAGAAAGTTGTTGCACGATTTCGGAATGAATGAGTTCAGGGCTGCCCTGCCCGATGCATTCAAGGCCATAGATAGCAAAGAAGCGAACATAGGGATCAGCTTCCCCAAGCAGTTCAGAAAGTTGCTGCACAATTTCGGTGGGAATGCGTTCAGAATTGAAATACAATATAGATTCAAGCACAGACCCAGCTTTGTTTCGGACATCATAATCTGAATTCCTAAGCAAGCTAATCAGTTGCGGAAAAATTTCAGGCAAGAAACGTTCTACATCAGATGGTTGAATAAAAAAATATAGAATTGTATAGTCTAAAAAGAGATCAACATCCCCACCATCAGCAAGAAAATTCAATAAAAGTTCCTTGTCTACCAACATGTTGCTCAATACCAAATAAAAGGCTTTTGATTGATCCAAAGCGGCTAAGTCCAAAAAAGATATAAGTTGCTCTTCCCATTTCAAGGAACCGCTTTTTGTCCGCTCATACCAAAAACCGGAATATTTTCCCATAATAATTTCTAACACAACTTCCTCACGCAAATCTCCGAAAGTGTAATCTGTCTCGATCACAACCTGGTCGAACCCGGGAATGAATTTAAGTTGAGGGTGGCCTGCTCTCAAAACTATAAATGCAAAGTCACTATCGCGAGAAGAATAATCGAAATCAAAATAATAAGAACTTGCCAGGAACAAATACAGTGAGATGACCAAAAGAATAGGAACAACCAGAAAAGGGTAGAAAGAACGCTGGCTTTTTCTGATGATTTCCCGGGATTTTTGTTTTCCTTTCAATTCGACGGACGCATATTTCTTAATCTGGCGCAAGCGACCAAACGGGATGCGGGTCTTCGGGTCTTCCTTGTATTCAGCCACATAACGCCTCAACAGGCGGTTGGCCCGTTCGATGTTAGTCTCAACGCCCTCGGTGGCCGTCCTCACATAGGGGGCCAGGTAGTCGTGTGCTAGGTTGTATTTATCTTCGGTCGTATGGATAAGAATCCTGGCCGTTACGAATTGATCCAATACATTCTGGATCGTATTGGGGTTGACCCTATCCTGGGCGCTCACCTCTGCAGATGCTCCCCGCACCCCATTCAAGATATCCTCCTTGCTCAAATCTGTGGGTGATTTGGCTTCAATGATTTCGGCGCACATCAACCGCAATATCAGCCGGGCCGCCTGCTCATTGGCCGATTGTTTGATTTCTTCGCCAATGTAGGAACTGAGAATACCCCGCGCCCCGCCCAGAGCTTCGTATTTATTCAAAGTCACTACGTTTTTGCGTTTCAGGCGCGTTCCCACTACCTGCAACTCCGCCGGGCGAACGAAATCTTCCGTTTCCAATTCGCTAACAACAGCTTGGATTAACTCAGGCTCAAAGGGAATCCCGTCCGCTTTTGCAGCAACGCTGAAGAATTGCTTGGCTTGTTCTGTATCAAAGTTCTGCAACTGGTAAGACGTGCGAATCGAAGTTGGCTCAGTAATTTGGGGAGCAAATTTGAGCAAATTTGAAAAGAAATCGGAGCGGATACTGATCAAAATTGAAACTGGCAAATCATCGTTTTCGATGGTTTCTCCCAGCCATTTGACAAAGCCCGCGCGTGTTTTTTCGGTGCGATGGGTTATAAAGAATTCTTCAAACTGGTCGAGCAGGATAACAATTTTCTTACCCTTCGGCGCAGCAAGACCCAACAATGTGTCCAACCTGTTCCCGCTTTGAGATTCAAGGTCGGGCCTTTCTTTCAGCAATGCCGAACGAATAGCCGCTTGCGGATTGTCGGTAGGTTTGTAAATATAAAGTGGTAAGAAACCTGCCTCGCGCAACTTCGGCAGCAATCCCGCCCGCAAAAGCGAAGTCTTACCGCAACCCGACTCTCCCAACAATACGCCATATCGAAATACGCTGCTGGTAATTCGGGTGAATAAGTCCTGCACATCCCGGCCACGCCCGGGGAGTTGGTCACCCTCTTCGAATGGCAGCAATCCCCGCAGAATTGCTTTCGCCGAAAGCGGTTCATTCGCTTCGGCGATTCTCAGTTTCCTCGCCCGGCGACGTTGATACCAATACATCCCTGCACTACTTACGGCAAGGACCAAGGCTATTCCCCAGGTAACTTTCTTGGCGTTGTCTTCTGGAAGGAACACACCCAACACACCGATGAGGAAAGTGGTAATCCCTCCAATAAGCGTCAACCAGTCTAGCACTTTTTTGGAAATCAGTTCGTTATCGCCCTTTTTCGTATCCAAGGCAACTCTCCTTCTGTTATCCCTCCGCAAGGATAAAAACTACCTCGTTTTGATTTTATATCTTTCCGCACTTCGATTCAAGGCTTATTTCCGCACCAGTTCCCGGTACACAAACCATTCCCCCTTGCGCTGATCCGCGCCTTTCGGCTCGCGGTCGTAGTAGATGTCGAAGATGCGCCCGTCTTCGACCTCCACCCGGAAGAAGAAGCGGCCCACACCCCACGACCCCCGCGAGGCGGCCACCGCCGCGTGCGCCGGGCGCATGTTGCGGGCAAAGCGGCCGCGGCGGGGGAAGTCGCTCCACTCGGCCAGGGCGGAGGTGACGCGCAGGGTCTCGCCGCGCCAGACCCACCGGTCCGGGCAGGCCGGTTTCTTTTCCAGCGCGGGGGGCGCGTCGAACTCCGCTTCGATCGTTTCGTCTAAAAATCGGATCGGTTCGAAATCATCCATCAGCGCAACTCATCCCATTTCGAGGCGTAAGTAGGGTAGATTTTCGAAAGGAGAACCCATGAACAACTACCGACAATTGTACCGCAGCGTAAAGAACCAGATGCTGGCCGGTGTGTGCGCCGGGCTGGGCGAATACCTGAACATGGACCCGACCGTGGTGCGCCTGATCTTCCTCCTGCTGTTCTTCGTCACCGGCCCCGGCGTGCTGCTGGCCTACTTCATCATGATGCTGGTCATCCCGGCTGAACCGCTGGCGCAATAAGCCAAATGGAAAAACGTCCCGAAGGTTCGATAACCTTCGGGACGTTTTTTTAATCCTTTGCCAGGGTGACGAAGACGTCTTCGAGGGTGGGTTCGCCCCTGCGGACTTCTGCCACGCTGAGGCCCAGCGCCTCCAGCCGGGACTTGAGCCTGTTCGCCGTCAAACCGTTTTGGGTGATGGCCCGCAGGTTGTCCCCGGCAAGGCTCACCCGCTGGACGTTTTCCGTCCGGGCGAGGGCCTCCAGCCCGGCCTCCAGCGGCTGGGCGTAGACTTCCCAGATTTCCCCTTTGACAATTTGGCGCTTGAGATTGGCGGGGGTATCCATCGCCAGCAGCCTGCCGCCGCGCATGACGCCCACCCGCTCGCAATATTCGGCTTCGTCCATGTAGTGGGTGGTGACGAAGACGGTCACGCCGCTTTCGGCCAGTTCGTAGATCAGGTCCCAGAAGGCGCGGCGGGCGGTCGGGTCCACGCCGGAGGTGGGTTCGTCGAGGAAGAGCAGGCGCGGCTGGTGGACGAGGGCGATGCCGAGCGCCAGGCGCTGCCGCCAGCCGGCGGAGAGGGCTTTGGTCAGATCGTCTTCGTGGCCGGTGAGGCCGACCTGGGCCAGGGTGCTTGCGATCCGGCCCCGCTCGCGCACGCCGTACACCCCGCCGTAAAAGGACAGGTTTTCCCAGACGGTCAGGTCGTCGTAGAGGGCGAACTTCTGCGACATGTAGCCGGCGCGGGCGCGCACCTGCTCGGTCTCGCGGAAGGCGTCGTAGCCGAGCACGAGCGCCTGGCCTTCGCTGGGCTGGAGCAGCCCCAGCAGCATACGGATGGTGGTGGTCTTGCCCGACCCGTTCGGGCCGAGGTAGCCGACCACTTCTCCCTGGTTGATCTCGAAGGAGACGTGGTCCACGGCGACGAAATCGCCGAAGCGCCGGGTCAGGTTATCCACCATGACGATAGGGAGGGTCATAAGTGTCAGGCTCCGCTTTCCAGCACGGATTTCAGGCGGGACAGGTTGTCTTCCATTTGGGCTTTGATGCGGCCGGCCAGCACGCCTTCGGCGATCTTGAAGAAGCCGCCCGGCTCGCCCCTGCCAGACATGCTGAGCTTCGTCCCAGTCCCGGCCTTGCTGAAGGTCATCACCGCCCCGACCGTGACCGGCCCCATTTTGCCTTTGTAGCCAAATTTGCTGTCCGGCTCGAACTCGATGATCTCCAGCAGGCCTTCGAGCTTGCGGCCCAGCATCTCGCCCCGGACGTTGAAGGTCGCGCCGACACCCATCGGCTTGCCCAAGGCGGGTTTGATCTCCTGCACGGTGGATTGCCAGCGGTGCATATTGTTCAGGTTGGTAACGAAGGCGAAAACGTCCTTCACAGGGCGGTCTATCAGGGTAACGAGATCGAATGTGATCATAGGTTGCTGCTCCTGGGCATGTCACCCTGAGCGATAGCGAAGGGTCTTCAAACCAGATTAAGATGCTTCACTTCGTTCAGCATGACACTGCCAACAATGTTCATTCAGTCAATGCAATAAACACGTCTTCCAGCACGGGCGGGACCTGGCGCAGGTCGGACAGCGTGCCGCCGCCGGACTTGATCCGCTGCGGCAGGCGCTTGAGCACCTGGCCGGCAGAGCCTTGTCGGAGGCGCAGGTGCAGCCGGTCGCCGAAAGCCTGCACGTCTTCCACGTCTTCGTCACCGGCGGCGAGGTGGCGGAGCAGGTTGAGCGGCTGGCCGCGCAGTTCGAGGATGCGGCCGGTGAGGGTGGCGCGCAGTTCGCCCGGCGTGCCCTCGGCGATGATCCGCCCGCCTTTCATGAAGCCAACCCGGTGGCAGCGGGCGGCCTCGTCCATGTAGGGGGTGGTGATGATGACGGAGACCTGGCCCCCCTCTTTCTCTCCCCCCAAATTCTCCGAATTTGGGGGGAGGCGGAGGGGGGTCGATACCAATTTGATGACCAACTGCCAGAAATCCTGCCGGGTGACCGGGTCCACGCCGGTGGTGGGTTCGTCGAGCAGCAGGACGCGGGGGCGGGTGACGAGGGCCGAGGCGAGTCCCATCTTTTGCTTCATCCCGCCGGAGAGCTGGCCGGCAGGACGGTCCCTGAATTCGGCCAGTCCGACAAAATCCAGGATTTCGAGGCAGCGCGGCAGCCATTCTTTGGAGGTCAGGCCGCGCACTTCGGCGAAGAAGCGGATGTTCTCCAGCACGGTCAGGTCTTCGTAGAGCGAGAAACGCTGCGAGAGGTAGCCGGTCTGGGCCCGGGCCTGCTCCGTCTGGCGGAGGATATCGTACCCGCAGACGGAAGCCTGCCCCTCGTCCAGGCGCAGGGCGCCGACCAGCAGCCGCAGGGTGGTGGTCTTGCCCGCCCCGTCTGCGCCGACCAGGCCGTAGATCTCGCCGGGGGCGACGCTCAGGTCAATCCCGTCCACGGCGCGGTTCCCGCCGAAGGATTTTTTCAAATTGGTAGCGTGAATAAGGTATTGCATCTTCGCCTGTTATCTGAGTTTTACAACGTTTCACATCCAACGCTTAACGGAAGGTAACATCTGCGGGCATGCCCGGCTTCAACTTGCCGTCCGGGTCGTCCACGCTCAGTTTGATGGCGTAGACGGTCGAACTGCGGCCCTCGACGGTCTGGACGTTGCGCGGGGTGAACTCGGCCCGGTCGGCAATGCGGGTGATGGCGGCGGTGAAGGTCTCGCCGGGGAAAGAATCGACCGTAAACGTTACGGTTTGCCCCAATTTCACTTCGCCGTAGTGGTCTTCGGGGACGAAGACGGTCAGGGTCAACTCGCCGCTGCGCAAGAGGATGAGGACTGCCGCTCCCGGCTGGACCACTTCGCCCGGCTGGACGCTGCGGACGGAAACCATCCCATCCACCGGGGCATAAACGCTCGTTTTCTGGACCTGGGTCTCGATCAGGGCTGCCTGGGCTTCAGCCTGCCGGACGGCCTGCCCGGCCTGTTCCACGGCGGCCTCGGCCTGGCGGACGGCGCTCTCGGCCGCAGCCAGCTTCGGGGAGTAGATCCCGACCTGTAAAGCCCGCAACTTATCGCGGACGGTATCGAGGCGCTCGCGGGCGATGGCCAGATCGGCCCGGGCTTGCAGAACGTCGGCGGCGCCTTCGGTGGTCAGGGCGTCGTCGTAGGCGGTTTGGGCGTCATCGAGGTCGGCTTCGGCCTCGTCGAAGGCGGTCTGGGCCGAGTCGCGCAGTTCCTGCCCGCTGGCGCCGGAGGTGCGGTCGAGCACGTCCTTTGCGACCTGGTAGGCCAGGCGGGCCTGGGCCAGGGTCTGCTCGGCAGCCAGGAACCCGGCGCTGGTGGCTTTCTCCTGGACGAATTTCAAGTCCTCCTGGGCGGCGGCCAGGGACTCTTCGGCGGCGGCCACCTCGGCCTGGGCAGCCTGGATCTGCTCCTCGCGGTCGAAGTACCAGTTGGGCTGGTCGAAACCGGTGGGGGCGGAGGTCTTCCAGTCGCTGGTGCGGAGGGCCTGTTCCTCGGCCTGGGCCGCGGTCACCGCCAGGTCGTATTGAACTTTAACGGAATCCAGCGCGGCCTGGGTCGTGGCCTGGGCCGCGCGGGCCGTTTCCAGTCCGGCGCGAGCGGCGCGGAGTTGGGCCTGGAGCAGGGAATCGTCCAGGCGGAAGAGCAGGTCGCCAGCCCGGACCGATCCGCCTTCATCCACCAGGACTTCGACCACTTTGCCGGCCATCTCGGATGAGACGATCACGTCCTGGGCTTCGATGGTCCCGGAAGCAGACAGGACAGCCTCGGCAGATGCGGTTTGCTGCTGCTGGACAATGAAGTAGACTGAGAGGGCGATCACCGCCAGGACGATCACAATAGCAGGAATAGGGGGACGCTTTTGAGACATGGTTCACTCCTGAATGGGTTAATCGAGGCGTTTGCGGAAACGCAGGGCCGCAGCGCCCATGATGAAAATACCGAACAAAGCCAGGGCGATGATCTCGTTCTGGATGGCCGCCACGCCGACCCCCTTAAGCAGCAGCGAGCGGATGATGACCAGGTAGTAGCGCAGCGGGACAATATACGAAACCACCTGCAAGATTTTGGGCATGGCTTCGAGCGGGAAGAAGAAACCGGACAGGAAGATGGCCGGGAGCAGGGTCATCCAGACGGTCAGCATGGCTTCCTGCTGGGTGTTGGCGATGGTCGAGGCGAACAGGCCGATTCCCAGCCCGGAGAGCAGCAGCAGCCCCGAAAGCGCCAGGATCAGGCTGAGCGGGCTGCGGATGGGAATGCCGAACCACCAGTGGCCGATAGCCAGCACTTCGAGCGTATCGAGGAAGGCCAGCAGGGCATAGGGCGTGATCTTGCCGATGACCAGCTCCCAGGAACGGATGGGGGTGACGATGAGCTGCTCGATGGTGCCGCGCTCGCGCTCGCGCACGATGGCGGTGGCGGTGAGGATGGAGGTGATGGCAAACAGGATCATGCCGATCACGCCGGGGATCATGAAGTAGGCGCTGACCAGGTCGGGGTTGTACCAGACCCGGGTCCGCACTTCGACCGGGGGCTTCAGCTCGAACGGCATCCCCGAACGGGCGATCTTCTCTTGCAGGATGTCGGTGGCGTGGGCCTGGCCGATCAGCTGGGCCGCCGAAAGGGCCGTGGAGGCTGAGGTCGGGTCGGAGCCATCCAGGATAAAGGCCACCTGGGCGTCGCCGCGGGCGATCCGGTTGGCGTAGTCCGGCGGGATGATCATCCCGGCGCGGGCTTTGCCGCTCTCGATCAGGACGGCGATCTCCTCCTGCGAGTTGACCGCGTAGTCTATGCGGAAATAGTCCGCGGCGCGGAAGGCGTCCAGCAGGGCGCGGGCTTCGGGCGACTGGCTCTGGTCGAAGACCGCCAGGGGGATGTTGCGCACGTCGCTGGTGGCCGAGTATCCCAGCAGGAAGAGCTGCACGATGGGAATGACCAGGATGATGCCCAGGGTACGCGGGTCGCGCAGGATCTGAATGAATTCCTTGCGGATAATGGAGATGAGGCGAGAGTTCATATCAACGGACTCCTGGTAACGGACTTCGGAAACGGACTTTGTAACGGATTCACGGACTTCGGAAACGGACTTTGTAACGGATTCACGGATTTAAACGGACTTTGGAGTGCGGCTGTAGATGTGATGAATGTCCGGCAGTTCGGTGCAGTAAAAATGAACCCAGATGTAAAGCTGGTTGAAAGCTGCGGCCAAAAGCGCGGCCTCCGACAGGAAAAGCAGCGCAATTGCCCACAAGATCAAAAATCCGAATTTGTACATGGCGTTGTCGGTGTATTTGAACATGCCCTGTTTCACGAGCGGTTTGTCTCGGTATGACGGGTCGAAATGGTCAATCCCGTAAGCGCGGTTGATCCCAAAATAACGGACAACGGAATACATGGTGTATGCAAAGGGGATGAACAAGAGTCCGGCCAGCGCATAAGCCAGGGAGGGGCTAATATCCAGCGTGCCAGAGTTGGATATCCCCAGCAAGACCAACGAGATCGGCCGTCCGGCAAAGAAAACTGTGAAAAGGGCTTTGTAGATCAGGAAGCCGTTATCCCCAAACGAGCGGGTGATATGCCCGCCATGCAACTCGGCCCGCCAGAAAAAAGCCACGATCACTTGATGGATGACCGGGACGGCAACCGCAATCCACAGCCACACCCGGGTGCTGAGACCCCAGAGTTGGCCGGTCAGCGCGTCGCCGCGCCCCAGCGCAGACACGGCTGCCAGCAAAGCAACCAGCAAAACGATATGCCAGCCCTGCTTCTCAAACATCTTTGGCCTCGTCCACCAAAATCCCGTGCAGGAAAATTTCCACGAAAGTATCCAGGCTGTCTTCACGCATCTCAGGCGGCATCACCTGGCCGACCATCATCTCCATTATGTAATAGGAAAAAAACATCCCCATGAATGCTCTCAGGATGATCGCCGGGTGGATGGGACGCAGCATTCCAGCGGGCGACTTAAGCCGCTGGACCAGCGGAAGCACTTGCGGGATGACTTCTTCCATCAAGCCGGCCACGTGCTTGGTATTGAACTCGACAATCTCGATGAACATCAACTTCAGGAAATCCGGCCTGCGCCCCAGCTCCTCGACCAGGGCCTGGGCCGCGTTATGGATGAATTCCTCCGCCGTTTCGCCGGGTACCGCGGAAACCAACGGCAGGATTTGCTTGTATGGATGCCTGTTGCGAATGATGGCTTCGAAAATTTCATCCTTGCTGGCGAAATGGTTGTAAATCCCGCCCACCGCGACCCCGGCGCGTTCCGCAACCTGGCGCATGGAAGTGGCCGAATATCCCTGTTCAAGGAACAACTCATACGCGGCCTCTTCGATTGCCAGGCGGGTGCGTTCACCCTTGCTCAAGTTCACTTCTGTCATGGTATCCTTTGCAAATGAACGAACGTTCGTTTTTATTATAATGATAACCCGCCTTTTGTCAAGACGCGCCAATCTCCGGGAACTGACGCGAAGAAACCCAAAGGATTGTCAACAGGTTTCAGCGACAATTGGGAAAACGTCCCGAAGGCGTTGTCCTCCCGAAGGACATCGGGACGATGTGAGCTTGCCGAAGGAGCCTGCCCTGAGCTTGCCGAAGGAGCCTGCCCTGAGCTTGCCGAAGGGTTGCCGTTAAGCTCCCGGATCATTCGCAACAACCTCCAGGACGGCGTTCGCAGAGGATTCTCGATATTTCCCGCCTGGCAACCGGGTTCCATTATCTCCGTAGAAATTGATGAACAATTACTCAGTGTATAATTCTCCCTGATATTCAATCAGAAGGGATCAATATGGCCGGATTATCCTGGATCGAGATCATCTACTGGGCCTCCACCATCATTGGAGGGACACTTTTTATCCTCCGCGCAGGCATGATGCTCCTGGGCGGCGACCTGGGCGACGGCGCGGCCGACACATCCCTGGACGTGGACGTCAGCGGGGACCTGGGCCACGGCCTCTCCGGCGATCATGCCGATGCGGACGTGAGTTTCAAGTTGTTGTCCGTCCAGGGCCTGACCTCGTTCTTTATGATGTTTGGACTGGTGGGGCTGGCCTTGCTGAAGGCAGACCTTCCGGTCCTGGTAACGGTCATCGGAGGGATGGCCGCCGGGTTTATCACCGTCGCGATCACCGGCCTGGTCTTCACCCAGATGAAACGCCTGCAAACCGAAGGGACGATCAACATTCAAAATACCATCGGGACGAACGGGAACGTGTACCTGACCATCCCCAAGAACGGGACCGGGCAGGTGCAGATCATCGTGCAAGGCTCGCTCAAGATCTTCGATGCGGTATCGGATAACAAGAACGCCATTGCCACAGGTGAAAAGGTCCAGGTCGTAGGGGTGGCGGGCGGGAATACCTTGATCGTCCAGAAATCAAAATAAATACAGGAGAATGAAATGAACGCTGCAAGTTTTGGAATACTGGCCCTGATCGCTTTTGTGGTGCTTATCTTCTTCACGGTCGCCTTCATGGCCAGCCGGTATAAGCGCTGCCCATCGGACAAAATCCTGGTGATCTACGGGCGGGTGGAAAAAGGCCGCTCCAGCAAGACCATGCACGGCGGCGGGGCGTTCGTCTGGCCGTTGATCCAGGATTACGCCTACATGAGCCTGACCCCGATCACCATCAACATCCCGCTGGAAAACGCGCTTTCCCTGCAAAACATCCGCATCCACGTGCCCAGCACATTCACCGTGGGCGTCAGCACCGCGCCGGAGATCATGAGCAACGCTGCGGAACGCATCCTGCACTTGCAGCAACAGGCCATCGAAGAGATGGCCAAGGAGATCATCTTCGGCCAGTTGCGCCTGACGGTTGCCTCCCTGACCATCGAACAGATCAACCAGGACCGCGAAAGTTTCCTGGAGTCCATCCGCCGGAACGTCGAACCCGAACTCAACAAGATCGGCCTGCACCTGATCAACGTCAACATCACCGACATCACCGACGGCTCGGACTACATCGCCAGCATCGGCAAGAAAGCGGCCGCGGAGGCGATCAACCAGGCCAAAATTGACGTGGCCGAGCAAAACAAGCACGGCTCCATCGGTGAAGCGAACGCCGTCCGTGAACAAGAGGTCAGGGTGGCCGAGGCAATGGCCGAAGCCGAAATTGGCCGCAAAGTGGCCCAGGCCAACCAGCGCAAACGCGTCCAGGAGCAGGAAGCGGACGCCGTCCAGGGCGAAAACACCGCCAACGCCAACATCGCCAAATACAACGCCGGGCTTGACATCCAACGCGCCAAAGCGACCGCCGACGCCGAAAAGGGCAAGAAAAACGCCGAAGCCGACCAGCGCGTTTACGTCCAGGGGCAGGAAGCCACAGCCGTCAAGGGCGAAAATACGGCCATGGCCCAGATCGCCGAATATAACGCGGAACTGGAAGTCAAACGGGCGGCCGCGTTGAAACAGGCCGAAGTCGCCCGCTTCGAGGCCCAGGTCTCGATCCAGCAGGCATTTTACAAGTCTGAACAGGAACGCCTGCGCGCCGAGGAGGTCGTCCGGCAGGAGATCGAAAAGAATAAGATCGAAATTGCTGCTGAAGCCGAAGCCGAGCGCGTCCGCCGGGAGGCCAAAGGCGTGGCCGACGGCATCCTGGCCAAATACCAGGCCGAAGCCGAGGGGATGCGCAAACTGCTCGAAGCCAAAGCCGACGGCTATCGCCAGATGGTCGAAAGCGTCGGCGGGGATGCGCAGGCGGCTGCCACCCTGCTGATGATCGAAAAACTCGAAGAACTGGTCGCCCGCCAGGTGGAAGCCATCAGCAACCTGCGGATTGACAAGATCACCGTCTGGGATTCGGGCGGCAACGGCGGCGGGTCTTCCACATCCAATTTCATCGCCAACCTGTTCAAGAGCCTCCCGCCCTTGCAGGATATTTCCGAAATGGCCGGGTTCGAGCTGCCCGACTACCTGGGCAAGGTCAAGGACCGCCAGGTTAAACCGGAAGCGCAAAAAGGCCCGGCGGAGCCTGCGCTCGAAGAAACATCCCGGCCTCCTGCGAAAAAGGGCAAGCCGCAAAATAACCCCGAATGACCCCCTCGCACCCCGGTTGACCACCGGGGTGTGAATTTTCATACCCGGCTTTACTTTCGACAACTGCAAAAGGATGAAGGTCGGTTCGAATCGCAATGAAACGCTCATTGTCAACCAACCCGATGGCAAGTACAATCCGGGCCATGTTGCCCGCATCGCCAAACGAACATTTCCTGAGCAAGAACCTGCGCTTCAATTTCATCATCGGCATTTTCGACGGGGGTTTCTTCGGGTTTGCGCTCGGATTCGCCTCCTTCATCACCGTCATCCCCCTCTTCGTCAACCAGCTCACCGATTCGGCCCTGCTGATCGGCCTCGTGCCCGCCATCCACAACGTCGGCTGGCAACTGCCCCAATTGCTGACCGCAGGCTGGGTGTCCCGCGCCCGGCGCTACAAGCCGCTCGTAGTCTGGATGACCGTCCACGAGCGCATCCCGTTCGTGGGGCTGGCGCTGATCGCCTGGTCCCTCCCCGCCCTCGGCAGCCGGACCGCGCTGATCCTGGTCTTCCTGATGCTCACCTGGCAGGGACTGGGCGGCGGGTTCACGGCCAATGCCTGGCAGAACATGATCGCCAAGGTCATCCCCGACCGGCTGCACGGCACTTTTTATGGGAGCCAGGCCGCCGCCTTCAACGGGCTGGCCGGGGTCTCGGCCATCGCCGCCGGGTTCCTTCTCGAACGGCTGGGGCCGCCCCTGGACTTCGCCCTCTGCTTCCTGGCCGCATCCGCGGCGATGGCAATCTCTTTCGGGTTCATCGCCCAGACCCGCGAGCCGGAAAGCCCCGAACGCCCCCTCAAACCGGACAACGCTTTCTGGGGCGAGGCCCTGGCGATCCTCAAGCGCGACCGGAATTTTTGCGCCTTCCTGGTCGTGCGCGCCGTCAGCCAGTTTGCCAGCATGGCCTTCGCTTTTTACACCGTCTACCTCGTGAACGAAATGGGCGTGGGCGAAGCCGCCATCGGTGCGCTGACCGGTTTCCTGCTGATCGTCCAGGTGCTGATCAACCCGCTGATCGGCCGCCTGGGCGACCGCTGGGGGCATCGCAACGCCATGTTGTTCGGCGCGCTGGCCGCAGTGTCCAGCGCGCTCCTGGCGGCAACCGCCAAATCGCCGGGATGGTTCTACCTGGTCTTCCTGCTCGAAGGCGCGGCGCTGGTCGCCATCTGGGTCGCGCCGATGTCGCTCTCGGTCCGGTTTGCGCGCGGCGAGGAAGACCGCCCGGTTTACATCGGGCTGTCCAACTCGTTGACCGCGCCTGCCGCCATCCTGGCCCCTCTTCTGGGCGGCTGGCTGGCGGATGCTTCCGGGTTCCAAACCACCTTCCTGGTCTCGGCGTTCTTCGCCGTGCTGATGACGGTCATGCTATACTTGACCGTCAAGGAACCCCAAAAATCCCCCGTCATTTAGGAGCAGCCATGTCCCTGATCCAGGAAAAAACTTTACAGGCCGTCGAAATTCTCAAGGAACAGCAGACCGATCTCTGGCTGACCTTCGTGCGCGAGACCTCCGGCGTGCGCGACCCCGCCCTGGACTTCATCATCGGTCCCGGAGACCTGACCTGGCCGAGCGCCCTGATGTTTACACGCAGCGGCGAAAAGATCGCCATCGTCGGACGTTACGAAGCCGAGGCGGTGGAACGGCTGGATGTCTACGACCGGGTCACGCCCTACGACGAAGGCATCAGCGCCGTTTTACGGGAGACCCTCCAGCGGCTCGATCCGGGACAGGTGGCCGTCAACACCTCCCGCAACAACGTCCACGCTGACGGGTTGACTCACGCCATGTTCGAGATGCTGAGCGAATACCTGACCGGCACGCCCTACGCCGACCGGCTGGTCAGCGCCGAGCCGGTCATCAACGCCCTGCGCGGACGCAAGACTCCGGCCGAGCAGACCCGTATCCGCAAGGCGGTGGAGATCACCGAGGCCATCTACCGGAAAACTTTTGCCTTCATCCGGGCCGGCATGACCGAGATCGAAATCGCCGGGTTCATGCACGCCGAGATGGAGAAGGCCGGGGTCGGCTTTGCCTGGCCGAAGGAGGGCAACCCCGCCGTCAACAGCGGACCCGACTCCCCCGTCGGGCACAGCGGGCCGACCGGGATCAGGGTCGAGCCGGGGCATATCCTCCACTTCGATTTCGGCGTGAAGTACGAAGACTATTGCTCCGACATCCAGCGCGTGGGCTACGTGCTGCGCCCCGGCGAGACGGAAGCCCCGCCCGAGGTGCGGCGCGGCTTCGAGGTGATCCGCAGCGCCATCGAGCAGGGACGGGCCGCCATGAAGCCCGGCGTAAAGGGCAACGACATTGACGTGATCGCCCGCGGGGTCGTGACCGGGGCGGGGTATCCCGAATACAAATATGCCCTCGGCCACCAACTGGGCCGGGTGGCCCACGACGGCGGCGCGCTGCTGAGTCCGCTCTGGGAGAAATACGGCGACTCGCCCAACCAATTGCTGGAAACCGGCCAGGTCTTCACCATCGAGCCGGGACTGGCCGTGCCGGGCTACGGGTATATCGGCATCGAGGAAGACGTGGTCTTGACCGGCTCCGGCGCGGAGTACCTCGGCGGGCCGCAGACGGAGATCGTGTTGTTGAAAGGGTAACGGAAACCCCCAAAAGCAGGGAAACCTTTGGGGGTTTTTGTCAACAGGCCCATCGTCGGGGGCGCTTCGGGGGAGGCAGGGGTGCGGGAGGTTACTTGCGTCCTTCAGGGGCATTCTCCGGGTGGAGGCGGGTCGCCAGGTCCCGGAGTTGGATAAAGGTAACCGGCTTGTCGAGCACGAAATCGGCCGAAACGTCATCCCTGAGCGAATCGGCCGCAGCCGAATCGGCGGTGATGGCTACCACCCAGCTATGATCCAACCGCTCCTGGTTGCGGATGCTCTTCAGGATGGTCAGACCGGATACTTTCGGAAGGTGGATATCGAGCACCACCAGGTTGGGGGTTTCGGATTGCAAAGCCACCAGCGCCAACGCGCCGTCCAGGTAAATTTCGGTCTCGAAGCCAGCGGCTTCGACCGCCGCCTGGAATATCTCGGACAGGCTCCTGTCATCTTCGATGATCATCGCAAGAGGGGACATTTCAACTCACTTTACAGGGCGGTAATCTTAATTGCACGGGCTGTCGAATTAATTTTACCGTAAATACCCTGCCTTGCCATCCACCAATTCCGGCGATTAACCACGAAACCACAACCAACACCCCGCAGCGCGCAAATTCCTGAGAGTCCCTGGCAGTCGGCTCTGGTAGAATCAAAATGACTTTTCGATTTTGCATGAGATGTATGACTCTGCTGCAAAAACCGATAAACACAAAGGAACACGAAGGAAAACCGCAAAATGGATTTACAACGAGGAACCTATGCGTCAAGTTGCCATATTGGGAATCGGACAGACCAAAGTAGATGAACACTGGGATTATTCCCTGCGCGAGCTGGCCGGTTTCGCCGCCCTGGATGCCTTACAGGATGCCGGGCTGGAGAGGGTGGACAGCATCTTCGTCGGCAACATGCTTTCGGGCATTGTCAGCGGCCAGCACCACCTCGGCACGCTGGTAGCCGACTGGATCGGCCTGCGCGGGGCCGAAGCCGTCAAGATCGAGGCCGCCTGCGGGTCGGGCGCGGCGGCCTTCCGGGCCGCGCTGATGGCGGTTGCATCGGGCGAGACCGAGACCGCCCTGGTGGTCGGGGCGGAGAAGATGACCGACAAGGCCGGGCACGATGTCACTTCGGCATTGGCTACGGCCGCCGACGCCGACTACGAAGTGGAGCAGGGCGTCTCGTTCGTTGGGCTGAACGCGCTCGTCATGCGCCGCTATATGCACGAATACGGCTGGCAGCACGCCGATTTTGCCGCCTTCTCGATCAACGCCCACGCCAACGCCGTCCACAACCCCAACGCCAGGCTGCAATTCGCCGTCAGCGCCAAAGAGTATTCGAAAGCCGGGATGGTCGCCTCGCCGATCAACCTGCTCGATGCTTCGCCCATCGGGGACGGGGCAGCCGCGGCAGTGATCGTCCCGGCGGAGCGGGTGACGGGGACGTCCCTGCGGCCGCGGGTCGTTGTCGCCGGGTCGGGCGCGGCGACGGATACCATCGCCATCCACAGCCGCCGCCGGCCGCTCTTCCTGGACGCCGCGCAGGCTTCCGCCAAACGGGCGTATGCCCAGTCCGGGCTGGGTCCTGCGGACATGGACCTGTTCGAGCTGCACGACGCCTTTTCGATCATGTCGGCCCTCTCGCTGGAAGCCTGCGGGTTTGCCGAACCCGGCCAGGGACCGCGCCTGGCCCTGGATAACGCGATCAGCCCGAAGGGTCCGCTGCCGATCTGTACCCGGGGTGGGTTGAAAGCGCGCGGTCACCCGGTTGGGGCGACGGGGATGTACCAGATCGTCGAAGTCGTCCAGCAATTAAGGGGGGAATGCGGGCCGACCCAGGTGGAGGCGGCCAAAGCCGGCATGGCCCAGAACATAGGCGGCAGTGGCGCAACGGTGATCACGCACATCTTAAAAAAAGGTTGAAGCCTTGATTTGTTGACCATTTTTGTCTATACTCTATAACAACAAAGAGGCTGCGGCTTACCTGTTGAAAGGAGTTGGCATGGATGACAGACGGAAAGTAAAACGCAAAGACTTTTCATACTACATGCGGCTTTTTGACTCGGATACCCAGGTCCTGGTGGGCCACCTGGCCGATATCAGCACTGGCGGCTTCAAGATCGACAGCCGGGACCCGATAGACGCCGATAAAATCTTCCGCTTACGCATGGATTTATTCCCGGAAGTTTCGAGCAAGCCTTACATGATCTTCACCGCCCGCGCCCGGTGGTGCCAGATCCATCCGCTCGACCCGACCCTGTACCACGTCGGGTTCCAGATCGTGAACATCCAGCCCGGCGATTATGAGATCCTCAACCGGCTGGTGCAGAATTACTCGGCGGATAAACGGTCGAGTGGTTTCGGCACCGGCTGGTAAACGGCCTGGAAATATAAAACTTCCGCAC
>DIDQ01000005.1:0-4323 GCA_002418215.1 Anaerolineales bacterium UBA5796 | reverse complement strand
GTGCGGAAGTTTTATATTTCCAGACATTTGTTTTCTCCCCGGCGAGCATTTTTAACCGAACATGCGTTGCGGCATTGGCCCAATTGACATACAATTACGCACATGCGCAAATTCATCAGCAAACTCATCCGCTTGATCCTCAACCTCATCGCCCGCGTGGACATCCAAGGCTTCGAGAACCTGCCCGAAGAAGGCGGGTACGTCATCGCCACCAACCACCTTGGACGGCTGGACACAGCCCTGTTATTTTATGCGCTGGATGGTGATTTTATTTTGCCCATCGCCGAGAAATACGAACACCACTGGCTGTATGGGCCGATAGGCAACGCCGTGGGCGCCATCTGGCTGGACCGGTTCAACGCCGACATCAGCTCGATCCGTGAGATCTTTGCCCGGATGAAAGCGGGCGGCATCCTGGTCATCGCCCCGGAGGGGACGCGCTCGAAGACCGAAGCCCTGGCAGAGGGGAGGCCCGGCGTGGCCTATCTCGCCATGAAGGCCGGGGTGCCCATCGTCCCGATCGCGTTGACCGGCACCGAAGACCGCCTGGTGGTGGAGCGGTTGAAACATTTCAGGAAACCAGCGATCAGGGTGGTCACCGGCCCGGCGTTCAGGCTGCCGCTGGTAAAGGGCAAAGACCGCGAGGCGGCCCTGGGACAATACACCGACGAGATCATGTGCCACATCGCCGCCCTGCTGCCGGAAAAATATCGCGGGGTGTACGCCGAACATCCCCGGATGAAAGAATTGTTGGCCTGAAAATATGCGTAACATCCTCCGCGCCCTCATCCGCTTCATCTTCAACCTCATCGCCCGCGTGGACGTGAGCGGGTACGAGCACCTGCCCGGGGAAGGCAACTTCGTCATCGCCACCAACCACCTCGGCATCATAGACGCGCCGCTGGCCTTCTACGCCCTCGACCGCTGGGACCTGTTCGTGCTGATCGCCGAAAAGTGGGAGAAGAACCCGTTCTTCAAATGGCTGGGCAAACACTTCAACTTCGTCTTCATTGACCGCTTCAACCCGGACATCAAAGCCCTGCGGAAGGTAATAAAGCTCATGGACGAAGGCAACAACCTGGTCATCGCCCCGGAGGGGACCCGCAGCCGGGTCGGGTCGTTGATCGAGGGCAAGCCGGGGGTCAGCTATCTCGCCACGAGGCTGGGCCAGCCCATCGTCCCGGTGGCGCTGGCCGGTACCGAGGATAAGGTCATCTTCGGCAATCTCAGGCGCTTGCGGCGCAGTCACATCACCCTCACCGCAGGTCCGGCCTTCACCCTCCCGCCCCTGCCCCGCCAGAACCGGGACGAAGCCCTGAAACAGTTCACCGACGAGATCATGTGCCGCATCGCCGCCCTGCTGCCGGAGAAGTATTGGGGGGTGTATAAAGACCACCCGAGGCTGAAGGAGTTGCTGGCGAGCCAGCCCGCCGAAGCGGAATGAGACGGCCCACCCCGGCTCCCAAGCTGGTTATCCTGCTCTCTATCCCCCTGACCATCGCCCTGTTCCTGGAGAATTTCGCTTACGGGGCATATTTCGAGCCGGGGAGTTTGGCCTACACTTTTTTTGCGGGATATTTCACCGACCTGGCCCAACCGTTCGGGCTATACTTCGTACTGTGCCTGCTCGAACCCTGGCTGCCGCGCCTGCAAGGCTGGCGGGTCAAAGCCTGGACCGTTTTCCTGCTCCCGGCTGCGATGGAACTTCTCCAGGGGTTGGGCCTGAACGTCCTCGGCACCGGCTTCGACCCGCTGGATTTCCTGGCTTACGCCGCGGGCGGTCTGCTGGCCGCGCTGACGGAACGACAGGCGCTGGCGCGGCTGAGGTTTTGGGATTTATGAAACAATAGCAAAAAGCGCCGACCGAGCGGATATTGGCAGCAGTTCTCAATATATGTCATGGCGAGGGCGGTTTTCACCGGGCATCATCCCAACTCCCGGTTAGCAACGCCTGAATTCCAAGTGAGGAGCGTTCGATTTCCAGGTTACTAAAAATGTGTTAGTAAGTTGGAAATCCGATGCTGCCAAGTTAGAAACTTGATGCTGCCCGGTTGGAGCAGTGAAGATTCGACGTAGACAGCGGAGTTGCCAAAAGGACCTCGATGATCGCCGCCCCTTTCGTAATGCTTCGCTAAGGACGGCGGCGTAAGCGAGTTTCGCGCCAGAAATCAGTTGAGACCGTCCCGAAGGTTTTCCGCCAGGGTTTGCCGCTTTTGCGACAACCTTCGGGACGTTCACCTTTTTGGCAGCATCCCGTAGGTCACGTCAAACGTGACCTACATCTGGTGGCACACCACGCTAATTCCCAGAGAGCCTGTTTTGTAACGATAGCGAAAGATAAAGTTGAGTGTAAAATCCTGTTATGTTAGGCGAATCCACGCTCCCACCCCAAGCGGGTAACGCGTGTCGGTGGGTGCTTTTCTTCAAAATCCGGTGGTGGTTTAGAGTAAAATTACCGTATGAGCCTCCCATTATTTCAACCCCCTAAACCGATTGATAGCCATTTCAAAAGCGATTCGGACATTGTTCTATTTAACGGTGAAATCAAGGATTTATTGGCTGAAATTCCTGATGATTCAATCCAGTTAATTATCACTTCCCCACCGTATAATTTGGGAAAAGATTATGAAAGCCGAGTTGAAATTGAGCATTATCTCGAAAAGCAGGCCGAGATTATCGCTGAACTATATCGTGTTTTGAAAGATGAAGGTAGTTTGTGCTGGCAGGTGGGAAATTTTGTTGAAGACGGCGAAGTTTACCCGCTTGATATTCTGTATTACGGGATATTCAAGAAGCTTGGCCTGCACTTGCGAAATCGAATCGTCTGGCGTTTTGGTCACGGGCTTCACGCATCAAAGCGTTTTTCTGGCAGATACGAAACTATTTTATGGTTCACCAAAGGCGATAAATATACGTTCAACCTTGATAGCGTCCGAATTCCATCCAAATACCCAGGCAAACGTCATTTCAAGGGCCAGAAAAAAGGACAACTTTCAGGAAATCCATTAGGGAAGAATCCGTCTGATGTTTGGGAAGTCATATTGCAAGATTGGGAAAATGAAATTTGGGATATTCCCAATGTAAAGGCAAACCATCCCGAAAAGACAGAGCATCCCTGCCAGTATCCAATTGAATTAGTCGAGCGTTGCGTTCTCGCGCTAACAAATGAAGACGATTGGGTCTTAGATCCTTTTGCAGGGGTTGGGTCCTCACTAATTGCCGCAATAAAGAATAATCGCCGTGCGGCTGGAAGCGACAAAGAAAAAGAGTATGTCGAACTAGCGCGCCAGCGCATTCTTGCATACTTTAATGGCGCACTTGGCTATCGCCAACTTGGAACACCAGTTTATCAGCCAACAGGCAAAGATAAAGTATCGCAACTCCCAGATGAATGGAAAGAAGTTTACGAGCAGAAAAATCTGCTTGAGTCCAAAGGAGAATATCGCAAATGAAAATCGTTGGGGTTTTTTCTTTCAATGGCGGTGAAAAGGTCGTTCAGAAGAAATATGCGAAAGAGTTGATCGAAGTCAAGAATATCCTTGCTCATGTTGACGCCAGAAATCACAAGACGAAGACGAGCAAGGAAAAGACCATGCGAGAGAAGGTTTTATACAGTCCTCGCTCCCTGAACAAAGCGATAAGTGAAGGCTTCTTGAAATTGGGATGGGTAAAGAAACGGGTTCTTTGTGAATATCCGACTCAATATTACAGCGAAGGATATGAAGCGCCCCGGGTTTCCAAAGGAGCATTCAGGGAAATGGATTTTATCAAAAACAGACTCGGTATCGAAGTACAATTTGGTAAGTATTCTTTCATGGTTTACAACGTCTGTGCCAAGATGACGATTTTTCACAATATGGATCTTATTGACGTTGGCATTGAAATCGTACCAGTGAAAGAATTGGCGGAAGATATGTCGTCGGGCGTTTCATATTTTGAACAGTTCGTTTGGGATTTGGAACAGCGTGGTGTTGCGGATATTGACATTCCAGTTCTAATTTTGGGTGTCGCTCCCTAAAACAACGAGTCTAAAAGGCAAAAACTTTCCCTGGATTCAAACCCCAAACAGTAGTATCATTGCCCCTCGTGCCCCGGAGAAGTCGTGTCCGTTGGGGCACGATTTTCTTATTTGTAGAGGTGGCTTATGCCCAGAAGGAATCTCAAACGTCTGCTGGCGGACGAATTCACCGGTTACAACACCCAAAAGTTCCAGCAAGACCTGCTGGCCGGGCTGACCGTCGCAGCGGTGGCCCTGCCGCTGGCCCTGGCCTTCGGGGTCGCTTCCGGGGCGAGCGCCGCGGCGGGGCTGGTGACGGCCGTCCT
>DIDQ01000160.1 GCA_002418215.1 Anaerolineales bacterium UBA5796 | reverse complement strand
TTATCGAAGGGTCTCCCGATTTTGCGCCGAAGTCGGAGACTTCGGACTCCGCTGCCTGACACCTTTTGCGTGCATACCCCGTTTATCTCCGTTCATCTCCGATTATCCCCGGTTGAAAATCATGGTATCCTTAATCAACTTTTCCAGCGGAGCGTGCGAATGTACACCATCATCGAGGGCGTGATCGGGGTCGGGAAAACCTCATTAGCCCGTCTGCTTCAACCGGCTTTCGAGGCCGAAATCCTGCTCGAAATCTTCGAAGAAAACCCCTTCCTCTCCGATTTCTACGCCGACCGGGAGCGTTACGCCTTCCAGACCCAGATGTTCTTCCTGCTCAGCCGCTACCACCAGCAGCGGCGCGGCGTGCCCGAAATCCTGAAATCGGGAAAAAGCCTCATCTCGGATTATTCCTTCGCCAAAGACAGCCTGTTCGCCCGCATCAACCTCGAAGGGGACGAACTGGATATGTACTACCGCGTCCACGAAGCCCTGGCCGAGAAGATCCCTCACCCTGACCTGATCGTCTACCTGCGGGCCGACACCGACGTGCTGATGCAGCGCATCGCCCTGCGCGACCGCCCCTACGAACGCCACATGGAACGCGACTACATCCACCGCCTCAACCTGGCCTACGAGGACTTCTTCTCCCATCCCTACGACCACACCCCGGTGTTGACCATAGACAGCAGCCCGCTGGACTTCGTCCACAACCCCGAACACCTGAAACTGATCGAGAACCGCATCCGCGAGGCGCTGGGGCTGTCGCCCTTCCAGCCGGCGCTGCTCGCGAGCGATTAGGGAGGCCCATGCGCGTCACCAGAGATACCCTGCTCAAACTTGCCCGGCAGACCGTCCAACAGCGGATGGCGGGCGACAAAGGGATCGTCGCCGCCTACCTGACCGGCTCGCTGCTCGGCGACGATCCCTTCATGGGCGGCGCGGCCGATATAGACCTGGTCTTCATCCACCGCAGCGCGCCGCCCGCCAGCCGCGAGATCGTGCGCCTGTCGAACGAGATCAGCCTCGACCTCCTGCACCGCAAAAAAGCCGATTACCAGCCGCCGCGTGAACTGCGCGTCCACCCGCGGCTGGGGCACGAGATGTACGACCCGCAGCTCGTCCAGGAGACCGAGCATTTCTTCGAGTTCACCCAGGCCAGCGTGCGGGCCGGTTTCGACGACCCGGTCAACCTGATGCAGCGGGCCTACGCCTTCCTGCGGGCGGCGCGTGAGCGCTGGATGGACCTCCAGTTCGCGGAACAGGCCCCCGGCGACGCCCTGAGCCAGCCGAAGGGTCCGGGCACGCTCGTGGACTATTTATCGGCGGTCGAGGACGCAGCGAACGTGGTCGCGGTCCTGACCGGTCCGCCGTTGACCGAACGCCGCTTCCTGCCGACCCTGCAATTCCGCGCCGAAGCGCTCGGACGCCCGGGCCTGGCCGCCGGGATAAGCAGCCTGGCCGGCGGCCTCGACCTTGATCCCGCCCTGCTGCGCGAGTGGCTGCCCGCCTGGGAAGCCGCCTTCACCGCCGCCGGGCAGACCCACCGCTACGACCTGCGCCTCCACGCCGCCCGGCTGGACTATTACCGCCGGGGCATCGAGACCTGGCTGGCCGGTGAGACCCCCCAGGCCGCCCTCTGGCCCCTGCTCCAGACCTGGACCCTGTCTGCCAACGCCCTGCCCGCCGGTGACAGCGGACACCTGCAAAACTGGCAATCCGCCTGCGCGGCCCTCGGCCTGGGCGGGGAAGGCTTCGCCGAACGGCTCGAAGGCCTCGACCGCTACCTCGACACCCTGGACGAGATGCTGGAAGGGATGACGGCCCAATACGGCCTGGAGCCGCTGTAAAATCTGCGTTGTCATTGCGAGCGCAGCGACACTTGCGCCACACTCCCACTCCGCTTCGCTGCGGGGACTTCGTGCGTTCGTTGCCATGCAGGTGAGCAATCTCCCGTCGAACAGGGGATTGCTTCCCTTCGACTTACTCAGGGCAGGCGTCGGGAAGAACATCCTCCTCGCAATGACAAAAGGATGTCCATATATAGGGGTACGTTTGTACTGGAAGTCACAAGCCAGGTGACAAAACTGTGGATAACTCGCGAATAACTGTGGATAACCCGTCTCAACTGTGGAGAACTGCTCACTTGTTCGAAAAATGGGCGGTTGCGCGTCCCCCAGATATGGGGGATTGTTTTTCCCCTTGCCCAGATATGACTTGGGCCGAAAAACCCGGCGGACGGGATTGCCGGGTTATGCTTTTTTGTCCACACCATTTGCCGGACGGGGAAGCGCCGTTTAACGGTATATGGGCCGCAGGTCCGGGGTGACGGGCTATGGGTGGGGTAAAATTGGCCGGTAAGGGCGTTTATCCACATATCCACAGGCCCTGCTACGAATACTAAAGATAAAGATTAAATAGTTAATAAATAACTTGTATCATCTACACAAATCCTGTACAATCATGTTGTAATTAGTCATGCCCCTTTATCAGCAACTCGTTGGGAGGCTTCGTTATGGATATGATAAAAGTTTCTGCCAACTCCCGCACCTCCGCCGTGGCCGGGGCTATCGCGGGGGTAGTGCGTGAACACAAACGGGCCGAAGTCCAGGCCATCGGCGCCGGGGCTGTCAACCAGGCAGTCAAGGCGCTGGTGCTGGCAACCGGGTACCTGGCCGGTGACGACATTCACGTGGTCTGCGTGCCCGAATTTGTGGATGTGGAGATAGACGGTAAAATCCGCACAGCGATCAAGCTGGTGGTCGAACCGCGCTAGTCCTATTACATTCCACAGATTGGGGGCGGGTAGTTTATAATTCCGTCGGAACAGCGCTAGCAAAGTTCGCGGCTGTTCCGACGTTGGCATTTACCGGAGACTACATGCGCCGCCTTCGCACACCCATCCGCTGGCTGACATTCATCCTCTCCCTGTGCGCCATCCTGACCGGAATGGTCGGCGCGGCGCGCTTTAGGGTGGAGGCTGCGCCGCAGGCGGCGAATGCCGGTCATGTCGTTATCAGTGAGTTTAGAGCAAGGGGGCAATTAGGAGCATACGATGAATTCGTTGAAATATACAATCCAACTGGCGGTGCAATTGATATAAGCGGCTGGTTAGTCAGAAAATCGGGTGGATGTACCAGCGCCAATGCCAGTTTTACTACTCTTGTAACGATACCATCCAATACATCAATTCCATCCGGCGGATATTATCTCGTAGCAAGCGAAGGTAGCAGTTATGCGGCCATTGCAGATCAAACATTTCCTGCTACGACAACTTACGCTATTGCAGACAATGGGGGAGTTGCAATTCTAAAATCGGATACTGTAACAATCGTTGATAAAGCAGGATTGTGCGCTACGCCGCCATCAGATTTTTATTACGAAGGGACGTCACTTATCGCTTTTACATCTGGAACCCAAGACAGGGGATACGAACGTAACCTCGGCGGCTCTTACGGAAATTGTGTTGATACTGATAATAATAGTGCTGATTTCAAATTAACCAGCCCAAGCGATCCACAGAACTCACTGTCATCTCCTCCTTTGTACTCACCCTGTTACATTCCCCAAATCGAAGTAATCATCAGCGAAGTAGCCTGGGGCGGGACGAAGGCGAATTCCAGAGACGAATGGATCGAACTCTATAACCCCGGAACTTCCAATATCCAGTTGGATGGTTGGTATCTTGTGGCCAATGCAGGCGGGGGAGATACTTTATACATCAACTTAAGCGGCACGATCGTTGCCGGTGGCTATTATCTTTTGGAACGAGGCCGTGCTGCGGTGGTAAGTGACGTTGGGGGCGTTGTTTACGATGGCCTTAATGAACTGCCCGATAATCCAACGGGTGCAAGCCTTTATTTATATAAACCCGACGGGACACAAGTTGATTCGGCGAATGGCGACGGTGGAGCCTGGCCTGCGGGTGAAATCGGGGGTAACTTCGCTACCATGGAGCGCCTCGGTCCGCCATTCTTGGCAGATGCAGACGATCAATGGGTAAATGGGACGCTAGGAATTAGTCATGACGCCGCCGGGAATCCGATCTACGGCACACCCAATCACACCTTGGTACCCACGCCGACTAATTCTTCTACGCCAACCAAATCCCCCACAGCTTCGAACACTTCGACTCCTTCCAAAACCCCCACATTCACGCCCAGCCGGACCCCCACCCCCTCCCGCACCCCCAAGCCGGTCGCCTCGCTCACCGTCCTCATCAGCGAAGTGGCCTGGGCCGGCACCCAGGCCGACTACAACGACGAGTGGATCGAACTCTACAATCCCGGCGACAAGCAGGTCAACCTGGCGGGCTGGACCCTCACCTCCAGCGACGGCCTGTCCATTACGCTGACCGGGAAAATTCCCTCGAAAGGGTTCTACCTGCTCGAACGCTCGGACGATAACGTCATCTCCGATATCGCCGCCGACCAGATCTATTCCGGCACACTCAACAACCTGGGGGCGGTCCTGCAACTGACCTCGGCCAGCGGCAGCATCGTGGACCGGGCCAACGTGGACGGCGGGGCCTGGCCGGCCGGACAAAGCTTTTCCCCCTACGGCACGATGGAGCGCCGGGCCGTGATCGCCGACAGCCCCTCGGCCTGGATCACCAACACCGGTGTGGTCAAGAACGGCAAGGACGCCAACGGCAATCCCATTTACGGCACGCCCAAACAAAAGAACTGGGCTTTCTCCGTCACCCCCACCCGCTCGCCCACCCCCACCATCACCCGCACGGCCACCAAGACCCGCACCCCCTTCCCCACCCGCACCTCCACGCCGGTGCCGGGCAAACT
>DIDQ01000159.1:18456-20450 GCA_002418215.1 Anaerolineales bacterium UBA5796 | reverse complement strand
GGCCTGCCGCGCCTGGCCGGCCACCGCGCCGGGACCGAGAACCTGCGCCGCATCATCGAAGCCTGCGTCGAGTTCGGCGTCCACTACCTGACCATTTACGCCTTCTCCACCGAGAACTGGGGCCGCCCGCCCGAGGAAGTGAGCGGCTTGATGCGCATCCTCGAAGATGTGATTGACCGTGAACTGAACGAGCTGCACAAGGAGGGCGTCCAGTTGCGCCACATCGGGCGGCTGGAACGGCTGGCCCCCAATTTGCAGGAAAAGGTCTTGCACGCTATCGAGATGACCAAAAACAACAACAACCTGGTCTTGAACGTGGCCTTCAACTACGGCGGGCGGGACGAGATCGTGCTGGCCATCCAGCGCATGATCCGGGACGGGGTGGCCGCCGGGGACGTGACCGACGAAATGGTCAGCCGCTACCTGTTCACCGCCGGCGTCCCGGACCCGGACCTGATCATCCGCACTTCGGGCGAGCTGCGCATCAGCAATTTCCTGATCTGGCAGGCCGCCTATTCCGAATGGTACATCACCCCCACCTACTGGCCGGATTTCGGCAAGGAAGAATTCAAAAAAGCCCTGGATGCCTACGCCCAGCGCGAACGGCGCTACGGCAAGGTCTCCATCGAAGAATAACCTTACCCGATGACAAAGCGAATCCTTACATCGCTGTTCCTGATGCTGGTCGGCATGCCTGCCCTCCTGTTCGGGGGAGTGCTCTTTTACCTGCTGATCGCTTTCTTTTTGGGAATGGCCGCCTGGGAATATGTCCGCCTGTACCGAGCCGTACAGGCGGAACCGTCGTTGGTCGTGGTGGTCGGCGGGACGCTGCTTATCCTGACCCTGCGCGCCTTTTTCCCCGAATACGCCATTCCCGCCCTGGTGATCCTGGTGATCCTGTCCATGGCGGTCCACATGCTGGCTTTCGAGCGCGGGCGTGACCTGGCCGCCAGGGATTTCGGCGTCACCCTCGGCGGGCTGGTCTACGTCGGTTGGGTCGGCTCGTACCTGTACGACCTGCGCGCCCTCCCCAACGGCGGCTGGTGGCTGTTCATCGTCCTGGGCAGCGTGTGGATGGCCGATTCGGGGGCCTATTCCATCGGCTCGGCTTACGGCAAGCACAAGATGGCCCCTCGCCTCAGCCCAAAGAAATCCTGGGAAGGCTATTTCGCCGGGGTCTTCACCGGCGCAGTCTACGGCGCGTTCCTGACCTGGGCCTTCATCCAGTACGGCCCCATGGGCGGGATCATCACCCCGCTCGAAGGCGGGTTGGTGGGGCTGTTCCTGAGCATCGTGGCACCCTTCGGCGACCTGGGCGAGAGCATGTTCAAGCGCCAGGCCCACATCAAGGATTCGAGCAACCTGTTCCCCGGTCACGGCGGGGCGCTGGACCGGATCGATTCGTGGCTGTGGGCCGCGCCGCTCGGGGTTTTCCTGATCCAACTTTTCTGGCTGTAAATTCAATGAACGTATTTCGATTAGAAAGATTTCCGAAAAAGGGATGGGCGGGAGTATGCGCTCCTGCCCATCCTTTTTTCGGGGCTTCTCAACCCGTGTGCCTGCCTGGGTCGCAGTCATACGTGAAACGCACGCAATTCAGATTTGGAGGACATCATGGATAGTGATCCCACCCGCAACCTTGCGCTCGAAATCGTAAGAGTGACCGAGGCGGCCGCCCTGGCAGCCGGACGTTTCATGGGCCGCGGCGACAAGGAAGCCGCCGACCACGCCGCGGTCGAAGCGATGCGCCTGGTGCTCAAGACCGTCTCGATGGACGGGGTGATCGTCATCGGCGAGGGCGAGAAGGACCAGGCCCCCATGCTCTATAACGGGGAATTCGTCGGCAACGGCTCCCTCCCGGAAGTGGACGTGGCCGTGGATCCGATTGACGGGACCCGCCCCCTGGCTTTCGGCCGCACCAACTCCATCGCCACGGTAGCCATCGCCCCGCGCGGGACGATGTTCGATCCCGGCCCGTTCGTCTACATGAACAA
>DIDQ01000159.1:17995-18330 GCA_002418215.1 Anaerolineales bacterium UBA5796 | reverse complement strand
TGCTCGACCGGCCGCGCCACGAGAGCCTGATCGCCGAGATCCGCCAGGCAGGAGCGCGCATCCGTCTCATCCCGGACGGGGACGTGGCCGCCGCCCTGATGACGGCCTGGCCCGATTCGGGCATTGATGTGCTCTTCGGCATCGGCGGCACACCGGAAGGCGTGCTGGCGGCCTGCGCCCTGCGGGCCATGGGCGGCGAAATCCAGGGACGGCTGTACGCCCGCAACGAGGAAGAGTTCCGCCGCGGGCAAGAGATGGGCTACGACTTCGAGAAGCTGCTCACGATGGACGACCTGGTCTCGTCGGAGGACGTCTTCTTCGCCGCCACCGGCATC
>DIDQ01000159.1:17581-17970 GCA_002418215.1 Anaerolineales bacterium UBA5796 | reverse complement strand
ACCGGCATCACCGACGGCGAACTGCTGCGCGGCGTCAAATACTTCGGCGACGGGGCCGAAACGGATTCGCTCGTGGTGCGCGGCCTGACCGGCACCGTGCGCCAGATTCACGCCACCCACCGCTGGGAGAAGCTGCAAAACCTAAGCCCGATCCGGTATTAGCAATTCCCGCATGTCATTGCGAGGAGGGTGCTTTCCCCGACGAAGCAATCCCCTGTTTCGAGCAGATTGCTTCGGGCTGGGTCTCGATATGGGCGAGAGACCCATTCGCCCTACTCGACCAGCAACCTTCGCACTGACATCGGAATTTTCAACATTGACTTGACACATGGGTAGCTTAATCATATAATGTCCGACGCTTTCCTGGCTAGCTCAATCGGCAGAGCGGG
>DIDQ01000159.1:16191-17560 GCA_002418215.1 Anaerolineales bacterium UBA5796 | reverse complement strand
GTTAACCGCTAGGTTCGAGGTTCGAGTCCTCGGCCAGGAGCTAACGAGCCTCATCGAAAACGATGGGGCTTTTTGTTAGGTTCGAGGCCTCCGTGTGGGGATGGTATTCGAGTCCTCGGCCAGGAGCCTGAACTCCACCACAAGGTGGGGTTTTTTGTTTTATACTGGAACCGAAAGGAGTGACCATGAAAAAATTAGCGGTAATCACTCTTGCGTTTACCCTCCTGCTCGCCTCCTGCGGCCCCGGCGGCCCGGAGATGCCGACCCCCGAAGTCTCGACCGCGGTCGCTTCGACCTCCGAGCCGGGTAATTCCACACCCGTTCCGCTCCCGACCCAGCCGCCGCCCACGCCGGTCCCCTCGCTGGAATCCGGCCTCCCGCCCACCGAACTCAAATACCGCCTGCTGGAGCAGTATCCCGATTTCTTCTACTGCGACCCGGACTACTACCCGGTCGCTCGCGGCGACGAAGCGCAACTGGCCCTGGAACGTTTCCCCGAAATCCAGGCGGATGCCGAGGAGTTCCAGGCCATCCTGGCTCATAACGGACTCGACGGGCAAACCACTTTCACCGACGACCAGAAATTGCTTATCTACCAGCAGCACAAGAAACTGGCCGCCATCCCCTTCGAACTGGACGGGGACCGCTACCGGTTCCAGGTCCAGACCGGGGTCGAAGGCCAGGAGGGGGCCGTCATCCGGGGCAGCATTGACGGTCAGGGCCGGATCCGTGAGGACGAGCGCACCCCCGGATTCCCGTCCTGCCCGATATGCCTGGCGCTCCACACGTTGATAGACACCCCGCGCGGACCCGTCCCGGTTGAGGCGCTGCAAATCGGCGACCCGGTCTGGACGTCGAACCGGGCCGGGGAACGAGTGGCGGCTACGGTGCTGAGAGTCGGCCACGTCGCCGCGCCGGAGAGCCACCGGGTAGTCCATCTCATCCTCGACGATGGACGCGAACTGTGGGCCTCCCCCGGCCATCCGACAGCCGACGGGCGTTTGCTCGGCGATCTGCACCTCGGCGACACCCTGGACGGGGCGCGGGTGGTCCTGGCCGAACTCGTCCCCTACACCGGAGGGGCAACCTACGACCTGCTGCCCTCCGGCGAGACGGGCTTCTACTGGGCGGACGGCATCCCGGTGGGCAGCACGCTCGCCGGTCAATAACCTGATCACAAGACGCTCACCCCAGGCCGTCTCCGGGCTGCGATCGCCCGCTGACGGCCTGGGTTTTTGATTCCCAGGGCGCAAAGAGCCAAAACAAGGCTTGCTCCCGGAAATCCTGCGCTTGCATTGGCCTTTTCTATGCCTGCTTTCCAAAATCCTATGGCTGGATTGGACGTTTCTATCCCTGCATCCGGAAATTC
>DIDQ01000159.1:14951-16124 GCA_002418215.1 Anaerolineales bacterium UBA5796 | reverse complement strand
TTTTAAAATTCTTCAGAAGAAATTAGGAAACCTTCCAAAGAAGTCAGAAATCCTTCTGAAGAAACTCCAATCCCGGCCTTTGGATCGGGATTTTTACGGTTCAAAATGGGCGTATCAAAGGGAGTTTTTTGAAATCCAAACCTTGAAAATTTCCACCGCCCCCGCCGTTTTTTCTCTACCAGACAGATTTTTGAGAAACCTTTTTCAACGCGAATTTCGCGGATCAGGCGAATTACGCGAATGTTTTCGAAAATAAATCAGCAAAATTCGCTCCGTTCACGGTATTCGCGTTAAGGTTTGTCCGGTAGAGAACGCTGCCGAGTGTCCCTTTGTGTTTCAAAAGGTTTTACCGTCAAAAACGGGAAAGCCCCCAAATTTCATAACGCTTTCCGGAAACAAAAAATGCGCCTGATTTCGTCAGGCGCATTTCACTTATTACATTTTACTTCTTACTTAATTTCTTACTCGCTGCTCTTGCTTTCACTGCTGGCGGCAGGTTTGCTCTCCGTGCTTTCCGAACCGGAGTCGCTTTTTCGGGCTTTCTGTCCCGACGGCGAGCGGTGGTCGGTGGCGTAGAAGCCTGAACCCTTGAAGACGATCCCGACCGGCGCGTAAACCTTGTGCAGGCTTTTCTTGTTGCACTCGGGGCAGCGGGTGAGGGGCTGGTCGCTGAACTTTTGCTGGCGGTCGAACTGGACGCCACAGGATTCACAGCGGTAGGTGTAAACTGGCATAGTCTTGCTCTCCTTGCGATAACGCAGGGCATTATAGCCTCACAATAACTCACTGGCAAGAGGCTAAATAGCCCATGTTATAATTTTCTAACAATTCTGATGGGATTCAGGAGACAACCCATGCTCAAAATCGAGATCGTTTACTGTGCGGTTTGACACTACACCGACCGGGCCGTGGGCCTGGCTGGCGACCTGCTCAAGAATTACGAGTTCGAGATCGCGGACCTGAGCCTGGTCCCGTCTGATGGGGGCCGGTTCGAGGTGACAGTGAACGGTCAACTGGTCTATTCCAAACTCCAGACCAAGCGCCACGCCGAAGAAGGTGAAGTGCTCCGTCTGGTCAAAAAACTTGTTGTGTGAGGCATTTTATGGCATCGAAGAAAGGCCGGGTCTTTTCCGGCGCGCGTCCCACCGGACGCCAGCACCTGGGCAACTACCT
>DIDQ01000159.1:13793-14798 GCA_002418215.1 Anaerolineales bacterium UBA5796 | reverse complement strand
CTGGCCGCCGGCATCCGCCCGGACGAGACGATCATGTTCGTCCAGTCGCACGTGCCGGAGGTGATGGAACTGCACACCATCCTTTCGATGGTCACGCCCCTGGGCAAACTGACCGACCTGCCGACCTTCAAGGAGAAGGTCCGTTTGCAGCCGAACAACGTCAACTACGGGCTGGTCGGCTACCCGGTGCTGATGACCGCCGACATCGTGCTCTACAAGACCGACGTGGTCCCGGTCGGCGTGGACCAGGGGCCGCATCTCGAATTTGCCCGCGAGATCGTCCGCTCGTTCAACTATCGCTACAGCACCAGCGTGCTGATCGAGCCGCAGATGAAGAACACCGAGATCCCCAAGGTGCTCGGCATAGACGGCAAAGAGAAGATGGGCAAGAGCAACAACAACCATATCGAACTGGCCGCCACTCCCGAAGAGACCCGCCAGCGCGTAATGCAAATGGTCACCGACCCGGCCCGGATGAAGCGCACCGATCCCGGCAACCCGGATGTCTGCAATGTGTTCACCATGCACAAGGTCTTCTCGCCCGCCGACGAAGTGGCGATGATCAACGTCGAATGCCGCCGGGCGGGCATCGGCTGCGTGGACTGCAAGAAACGCTTCGCCGCCAACCTGAACGCCAACCTGGAACCCTTCCGCGAGAAACGGGCTGCCCTGGCCGAAGACCCCGCCAAAGTCTGGGACATCCTGCACGAGGGAGCAGACCGGGCGCGCACCATTGCCCAGCAGACGATGGGTGAAGTGCGAGAGGCAGTGGGTTTGCCAAAGTAAATGGTAATTGGTGATTGATAACCGACCCACCAATTACCATTTACCAATCCCCAATTACCTCATGAGAGCCTTGATCCAGCGCGTCAGCCAGGCCAGCGTCGCCGTCGAAGGCGAGACCCTCGCCAGCATCGAGCGCGGATTGGTCGTCCTGCTCGGCGTCGGTCACAGTGACGGGGAGGTGCAGGCCGCTTATCTCGCCGAGAAGATCGCCAACCTGCG
>DIDQ01000159.1:12458-13714 GCA_002418215.1 Anaerolineales bacterium UBA5796 | reverse complement strand
GTCGTCTCGCAGTTCACGCTCTACGCGGATACGGCCAAGGGCCGCCGGCCATCTTTCATCAACGCGGCCCAGCCCGAGGTCGCCGCGCCGCTCGTCGAACGCTTTATCGGCCACTTGCGCGGGCACGGAGTCCCCACCCAGGCGGGAAAGTTCGGGGCGCACATGCTGGTCCAGATCCACAACGACGGCCCGGTCACGATCTGGCTGGAGCGTTGAATGAATCCCCTTTTCGCTGAAATTGCCCGCCGCGCCCTGGCCGCTTATGGCCTGGAGACGGCGGGTTGTGAGTTTTGGCAGCACCGCGAGAACGTGACCTTCAAGATCACCGCGCCGGACGGGGCGCGCTACGCCTTGCGCATCCATACCCCGGCAGCGCCCCAGTTTGGCAATCACGGTGCGGATGTGGACATGGTGCGCTCGGAGGCGCTCTGGCTGGAAGCCCTGCGCCGGACGACCGACATCCCCGTACCCCGCCCGCAGCGCAACCGGGACGCCGGGCTTGTTACCGTTATCGAGGCCGGGGAGGCCGCCTACAACGTCACCCTGCTTGACTGGCTGCCCGGCGAGGTCCTCGAGGCCGACCACCTGGACGAGGACATTGCCGCCTGGATGGGGGCGCTGGTGGGCAAGCTGCACTACCATTCCAGCCACTGGCGCAGGCCGCAGGGCTTCACCCGCCCGGAGCGGGACACGGCCCATTTCAGGGGCAGCCTGCGGGCGCTCGAACCGGCTGTGAACGACGGGCGCATCGCCCGCCAGGATTTCGCCCGTTTCGAGGAGGCCGTCCGCCTGCTGACGGAGTACATGCAGCGCACCCGGCGGCGGCTGCGGCAGGAGTACGGCCTGCTGCACGGCGACTTGCACCGAGGCAACTTCCTGTTCGAGGGAGGCCGCCTGAGCCTGATTGACTTCTCGCTGTGCGCCATCGGGAGTTTCCTGTTTGATCTGGGCATCTGCCTGTCGAGCATCCCCCACGAATACCACCCGGTTTTCCTGGTCAATTACCAGCGCTACTTCCAATTGCCGCCAGACGCCTTCCGCATGATCGAGGGCTACTTCGTCGCCAGCATGGTCGGCACCTTCACCTTCTGGATGGATGACCCCGAAGCGCAGGAGCACCTCGTCAGCCGCGTCCCGCGCATCGCCAACGACTACGCCGCCCGCTTCGTCCGGGACGAACGCTTCTGGTTCACCGGGCCTGAGTTTTAACGGGTAATATTAGACTATATTGGCAATTGCAAAAAACGTCCCGAAGG
>DIDQ01000159.1:0-12380 GCA_002418215.1 Anaerolineales bacterium UBA5796 | reverse complement strand
TGAGCTTGCCGAAGGGTTGCCGCCAGCACTTCAAGCCGCTCGAAGAAAACCTTCGGGACGGTGCTCGCAAGTTATTACCGATGATGTCTATTCACCACGGAGAGCACAGAGGATTTCTCCGTGGTGAAAAGCCTTACGCCCATCCCCCGCGCCATAGAATTGCATCCAACTGCACCGCCAGCGCCCCGGCGTCCAGCATGGCCTCGGCCTGCTCCCGGCTGTAAACCCCTCCCGCCCCGATGGCCGGCAGCCCGATCCTGGCCGCCTGGTAGACGGCCTCCAGGCTTTGGGGGAATAAACCCGGCCCATACAATCTTCCTTCGGTCAACCGTCCACCGTCTACGGTCAAGCAACCTCGCGGCGCGGCCAGGCTGACGGCTGCCGCGCCCGCGTCCACCAGCCGCGGGCCGAGGTTCAGCACCTGCTCCCGCGGCAGGTTGACGATCAACGGCAGTTCGCCCAGGCACATTTCGAGGGTGATGAGCAGGATGTCGTCCGCCAGGAGCGGGGCGAATCCCAGTTCGGCGGCCATCACGTTCTCAAGCCCCTCCAGCCGCTCGACCATCCTGGCTGCCTCTTCGGGGCGGTCGGCCATCACATGGACGATGACCGGCAGGTCCGCATTCTGCCAGTGGCGGGCGTGCTGTCTCACCGCCGCCGAAAAGCCGGGGTTGGGCAATCCGGTATGCAGCAGGAACCCGCCGGGATAGTCCAGCGCTTCGGGATGAGTCGTTGGCTTGCGCGGCCGCAGGCTGAGCGGGTTGGTGACGAACGCGCCGAAATCGGGATTCCCGTAATCTTTGAGACTTCGGAAATCAGGCACAAACCCCAGCATCCCGGCCGCGTTCATCAGGGGCTTGGAGAAGTACAGGTCGCGTTTGGGCATGATTAAGTTAGAGTAATTTCTCTAAAGCCGGAAGCAAAGGTGGCAGATCGTTCTTGACAGTATCCCACATGAGTTTTTCGTCAATTTGAAAATAAACGTGAACAATCCGATTCCGCATGGCGCGCATCAGCATCCAGGGAATTTCCGGGAACATTTCTTCTATTTCATCCGGAATTTGGTTCGCAGCTTCACCGATAATGATGAAATTCATCTCAACGGCACGGATGGTCCTGTCATCTCCCCGAAATCGGTTGAACTCCATGTCTCGCGTAAACTTTTGGATCTCGGCGATCGCAGCCAAAATATCACGGATACGATCCTGCCAGCTTCTAGGCGACACGGATCAACTCTCCCTGCACCCGTTCACGGATATATGGCTTCAGGCTGTCGGGTGTCCCCAGGTCAACCGGGCAGCCAAGCAATTTTTCGAGGTGATCCTGCAATGCGAATAAACCAAAATATCCTGTTGGGCGATTGAACTCGACCAGCAAATCCACATCGCTAACCGAGGTGGCTTCATCCCTGGCTACAGAGCCGAACAGCGACAAAGACTTCACACCAAATTGCCTTGCAAGTTCGGCGTTTTGCTGTTTCAAGAGATGGATGATAGCCTCGCGTTTCATACTCCTATTTTAACTCCAAATTGGTATGGTCGCCGGATGACTCTGGTGTAAAGGTTGCTACGAAGATCATCCCGCTGCATTTTCCATCGAGGTGGAATGGTACAGGTCGCGTTTGGGCATGATGATGGCATTATAATTGTGAATACCGGAAGGTTCTCAAGGAGAAAAGAATGACTTTTAATGTAACCATCCCTGTTTCCGAATCTTTGGAAAAGCAGATTAAGCGTTTTCGCGACCGCCTGCCGGAAGCCCTGGAACGCGGCCTGCGCGATATTATGGCAGAGCAAGCCGGGAAGTATCATGACGAGGCGGCCATTATCGAGATGCTGACCAGCAACCCGTCCCCTGAAAAAATTCTGGCCATCCAGCCCTCACTTGAATTACAGGAGCGTGCCAGCTACTTGCTTGCCAAAAACAAGGAAAGCACTCTGTCATCCCATGAAGAAGCGGAACTCGAACACATCCTTACCCTGGAACACCTGGTCCGAATGGCTAAAGTGCGAGCGTATAAGCAGGTTGGGGAATAGGGATGGCTCCATCCCGAATATCAGCTGCATTAAGAAAATCCATTTCTGACAGGGCGGAGGCACAGTGCGAGTATTGTCTTTTCCCGCAGGATGCATCCTTCCTCCCTTTTGAATTGGAACACATTATCGCAGAAAAGCATGGCGGGAAAACATCCCCCGAAAATCTGGCGCTGGCATGCCCGTTTTGCAATCGCTTCAAAGGCACGGATCTAGGCTCCATTGATCCCACCACCGGACAATTGACCCCGTTTTTCAACCCGCGTACCCAACGATGGAGCGATCATTTTCGCTTCGACGGCGTAAAAATCCTGCCGCTTACGGCTGAAGGCCGCGTCACTGTTTCGATTTTGCAATTCAACCATCCCGACCGGCTTGCTGAACGCGAAAGATTGTTCGCAAGTCGCAAGTTCGTTATTCCCAACCAGCCAAATGACTGATTTTCAAACCTACCAATCCCCTTTCACCTGGCGCTACGGCTCCGACGCCATGCGCCGCATCTGGTCCGAGCAGCACAAGCGGCTGTTGTGGCGGAGAATTTGGGTTGCCCTGGCCGAAGTCCAGGCCGGGTACGGCCTCGTCAGCCCCGATCAGGCCGCCGACCTGCGCGCCCACATGGACGAGATCAACGTCGAACGCGCCTTCGAGATCGAGGCAGAAATCCAGCACGACCTGATGGCCGAGGTGCGGACTTTCGCCGAGCAGGCACCCCTCGGCGGCGGGATCATCCACCTGGGGGCGACTTCGATGGACGTGGAGGACAACGCCGACGCCCTGCGCTTGCGTGAATCGCTCGACCTGGCCCTGGCCTCGCTTGCGTCCCTTCTCGGGACCCTCGGCCTGCTCATCGAACAATGGGCCGATACCCCGCTGATAGCGTTCACCCACATCCAGCCCGCTGAACCGTCTACGCTCGGTTATCGCTTTGCCCAATATGCCCAAGATTTAGCAGAGGACTACGAAACCGTCTACCGTCTTCGGTCTTCGGTCAAAGGAAAAGGCTTCAAGGGCGCGGTCGGCACCGGGGCCAGCTACGCCGAACTGATCGGCGTGGACAAGCTGGCCGAATTCGAGCAGAAATTATCCGAAAAACTCGACCTGCCCTTCTACCCCGTCGCCACCCAAACTTATCCTCGCAAACAAGATTACATTGTAGTAGCGGCTTTAGCCGCTTTAGCCCAATCCCTCTACAAAATGGCCTTCGACCTGCGCCTGCTGCAATCCCCGCCGCTGGGTGAACTCTCAGAGCCGTTCGGCAGCAAACAGGTTGGGTCGTCGGCGATGCCGTTCAAGCGGAATCCCATCCGGGCCGAGAAGGTCAATTCGCTGGGGCGTTACCTGGCCCAACTGCCGCGCCTGGCCTGGGACAACGCGGCCCACTCCCTGCTGGAGCGCACCCTGGACGACTCGGCCAACCGGCGCACGCTGCTCCCCGAAGCCTTCCTGGCCGCGGACGAGATGCTCAAGACGATGCAGTCAATCCTGAAGGGATTGAGAGTCAACGAGTCAGCGATCCGGCGCAACATGGAAATCTATGGGCCTTTCGCGGCGACCGAACGGGTGCTGATGGCCGCCGTCAAAACGGGAGCAGACCGACAGGTCCTGCACGAGGCGATCCGCGAACAGGCGATGAAAGCCTGGGAGGTCGTCCAGCGCGGCGGGTCGAATCCGCTCGTCGGGCAGATCATCCAGGACGAAGAAATCCGCAAGTATTTGACTGAAAGCGAGATACGAGGGTTGATGGATTATTCGGGCCACATCGGCGATGCGCCAGGGCGGGCGCGGGCGCTGGCCGCGCAGATCAGGTTAAAGGTCGAGAGCGACCGCATTTGAGTTGGGTCGCTCTCACTTTAGATGGCTGTCGGTCATCTGGGGTCACTCTTTCTTGTATACCAGCGAGTCGTAGTCACTGGGTTTGAAAACTGCGGGTAGCACTGCGATGCTGGCAAAGAGGATGATACTGACCAGGACAACCAGGCCGGGGTACAGGGACATGGGAGCCTCCTTTCGAAATGTGCCTGTTGGTTAATTTGCCTGCTTGAACTTCTAATATCATTTAACGCTTTTTTAGCCGTTTTGTTCCTTACAAAATCCAAACAAAAACGCGGCAGGCTGCTGACCCGCCGCGTTTTTATCAGGTGATTGGCGGGATCACATCCCGGCGGCCTCGAGCAGGCCCATGGCTGCCAGCATTTCATCGTTGCTGGCGAATTTGAAATCTTCCATACCGCGCTTTTCGGCTTCGGCATGTTCGGCTTCGTACAGGCGTTCGACCGAGACCTTGTCGGCAATCGGTTTGCCCAGGCCGTGGATGCGGCTGGCGATCAGCCCCAGGTTGGTCTGGGACGGGGCCAGGGTCTGTAAATATTGCCAGACGACTTTGGCGCCGTTGATGCCGTCCTTGCGGGCGTAACCGACCAGCCCGTCGCTGGCCTTGCGCGACCATCCGGCCACGAAAATGCCCTCGATGGCTTTACCGGCCTGCGGGTCGAAGGCTTCGTAGGAATTGCCGTCCATCGGGAAGCGCGGTGTGGGATTCTTGACGAACTCGTTCCACTCGATGGGCAGGCCGAAGGTTTCGTCCACTTTGTCGCCGATGGCAAATACGACCGTCTCGACATCCAGGAAGCGTTTGTTGCCCGTGCCGCGGGCCTTGGTATCGCCGTCTTTGAGGACCAGGGTCGTATCCTCGACTTCGATTTGGGTGAGCAGGCCGTTCTTTCCCAACATCTGGACGGGCGAGGTCAGGAACTCGAAGCGGAAGCGCGTTTCGGAGACTTTTTCATACGCTTTGGGCTGGGCGGCCAGAATTTCGGCCCTGGCTGCGGCCGGATCCTGCCCGACGGCTTGCATGATCGGCGTGACGCGGGCGATCTCGGCGTCCAGGGCTTCGATATCCAGGTTGGCGATGACGTATTCCATCTCTTTCTTGTCGAACTTGACCTCCGCCGGGCCGCGCCGGACGACTGCAATAATTTCATCTACCCTTTCCTGGCGGATCAAGTAGCGGGCGATGTCCACCATCACGTTACCGGCGCCGACCACCGCGCAACGCTTCCCGAAACGGAAAGTGTGCTGGCTGAAGGGAGGCAGTTTGTTGTAGAAATAGACCACATCCTTGGCGTGGTACACGCCTTCGAGGTCCTCACCCGGCAGGCCGAGCCATTTTGTCCCCTGCGCCCCGGCCGTAACCAGGATGGCGTCGAAGCCCAGGGCGCGCAAATCGTCCAGGGTCAGGTCGCCCTGTGCGCCGATGATCACATTCCCGTAGTAATCCAGGTTGGGGTTGGCCAGGGTCTGGCGGAACTGCTTGCGGAAGCCCTCTTTCATCACGTATTTGGTCGGGTAAACGCCATATTCGGCCAGCCCTCCCGGTTTGATGTCGCGGTTGAAAAGGACAACCCGAGCGCCCATATTGGCCAGTTCGCGTGCGCCAAAAATTCCTGCCGGCCCGGCGCCAACTACGGCTACCAGATATTCAGGTTTTTGCATCGTTTGCTCCTTGAATGATGGTTATTGGTGAGAGGTTGCGTTATCATTATAGCGACCTGAAAATCCAATTGCAAGTGCAGAAAATCACAAGTGTCGCAGTCTCCTTATCTTAAACGGAGAAATTTTACCATTTATACCTAAAAAATCAATGATATTTCTGGTGATTTTAATGACCATTCGCGGGCTAATCATGCGTATGTGTTTTTCTATGGTTAAATTAGGGCAATGAAACCCCTCCCTCCCGCCTTCCTCGACCGGATGCAATCCCTGCTCGGCGGCGAATACGCCGATTTCCTGGCCTGCTACGACCAATCGCCCAACATTGGTTTGCGGGTCAACCTGCTCAAACTCACCGCCAGCGAGTTCAGCCGTATTTCGCCCTTCGAACTCACCCCGGTCCCGTGGACGGCGGAGGGCTTCCGTCTCACCAGCGACGAGCAGCCGGGCAAGCATCCTTACCACGCCGCGGGCCTCTATTATTTGCAGGAACCGGCCGCCATGGCCGCCGCCGACGCCCTCGGCCCGCAGCCCGGCGAGCGGGTGCTCGACCTGGCCGCCTCCCCCGGCGGCAAGACCACCCACATCGCCTCCCGGATGGGCAACACCGGCCTGCTGCTCGCCAACGAGATCCGCACCAAGCGCATCCCACCGCTCGCCGCCAACCTCGAACGTTGGGGCGTGCGCAACACAGTCATCACCAACGAGCCGCCCGAACGCCTGGCCGACCGTCTGCCCGGCTTCTTCGACCGCGTCCTGGTGGACGCGCCCTGCTCCGGCGAGGGCATGTTCCGCAAGGAGCCGGACGTGCGTGCCGAATGGAACGCCGAAGGCATCGCCGGGTACGCCGCCCGCCAGCGCCTCATCCTGGCCTTCGCCGCCCGCCTCGTCCGCCCCGGCGGGGTACTGGTCTACGCCACCTGCACCTTCGCTCCCGAAGAGAACGAAGCCGTGGTCGCCTCCTTTTTGGATGAAAACCGGGACTTCGCCCTCGACCCCGGCCTGCCCCCGTTACCCGGACTCTCCTCCGCCCGCCCGGAGTGGGTCCAAGCGGAGCGTTCTGGACCCTGGGCTGGCGCGGCCCGCATCTGGCCGCATCTCAGCCCCGGCGAGGGACACTTCATCGCCCGCCTGAAACGCGTCGGCGGCGACGAAAGCCCCCCGGTCCGCCGCGCCTGCCTCCCCGTCCCGCCCCGCTCTGCCCTCGAAGATTTCAACGCTTTCATTACGGGACACGCAACACTCGACATAACCACCCTCAATCTCGTCCAACTTGGCCCGTTCGTCTACCACCTCCCCCCCGAAACCCCCGACCTGTCTGGCCTGCGGATTCCGTCTCCCGGCTGGCGGCTGGGGGAGGCCAAAAAGGGACGCTTCGAGCCGGGCCATGCCCTGGCGATGGCCCTGCGCGTCAACGAGGCCCGCCTGCGCCTCGACCTGTCTGCCGACGATAGCCGCGTAGCCGCTTATCTGCGCGGCCAGCCCCTCGACGCCACCCTGCCCGACGGCTGGACCCTGGTCACGGTGGACGGTTTCCCCCTCGGCTGGGGCAAGGCCGTGAAAGGGGTGCTTAAAAACCATTACCCCTCCGGGCTGCGTTTGGTTTAGTCCGCCTGTATAATTTTAAAAACACTGAGGAGAAGATTATGCGCACCGAAAAATTCCCCTGGTGGAAGCTCATTGTAGGGTACCTGTTTTTCATTTTGCACCACCAGATTTTCGACTTGCTGGGCGGTAACGTTTTGGGAGTGATCCTTGGGGAGGGCATCGAAGTGGTTTCCCGCACATGAAAATGCTCTTTTTCGCTTATCTCGAAGTCAGCCTCATTGATTATTTCATCCAGCGCCGCAAAGGAACGCTCGGCTCGTCGTTTTTCTTCTCGCGCATGTTGATTCTCTCCGCCGCGCCGTGGATGATGATCGCCATGTATTTCACACTCGAGGCCATCGGCATCCCCTCCCCGGCCGGACGGAATTGACCTGGGCGCTGGTCATGACTGCCGTCGGCATCTACCTGTCCATCCGCCTGGAAGAACCGTTCGACAACCTGCAACTGCACAACTCGCTGAAAGTCCTGATCCTGCTGGCTTTCATCGGCACCACCGCAACCTACCTCGGCTTCTCCTTCCACGTGCTGGATAATTCCTTTTATGTCAAAGGCGGATAGCTTTACTTTTAGAACTCGAAAAGGACACAGCCACCGTGTCCTTTTTTGATTCTCGCTAAAACACGAAAAATGCTCGATGTTTGATTACTTTATACCCCATAAACGAATCGTCCCATCAAGCGAAGCTGATGCGAGCATTTGTCCATCTAATGAAAATGACACTCCCATAACCATCATCGTATGTCCACTAAGGATTTCTAATAATTCCCCATTACTTGCTTTGAATACGCTAACAATCCCATCCGAGAAACCAACAGCGAATATTTCCCCATTAGGTGACCAGGCAATCGAACTGGATATATCACTATAATATGGCGGGGAGGGTGGAATTATTTGTCGCTCTTGATCTTCTTTGATCATATAAATTAAATTTTCAGTACCAGCCTGCCACATTCTTAGAACCTTTCGACAATCTTTTGATGATTCACATTCACGAGAAAAAGATAATAATTTTTGACCATCAGGTGAAAAGGCGATTGCATTCACACGAGCTTCACCCACTGGCGCTGATAACTCCATCTCCGTTGTTAATGTCAAGTCATCATCGGCTATTTTGTAAAACTTGATTGTAGAACTCCTAGACTCAACTAATGCAATAGTTTCTCCATCTGGGCAAAATATAAGTTGACCTACAAGATCATAATACCTGTCCCAGGCTCTGTATAAGCTCCAGTCACTTGTATTCCATACCTGAATCATTCGTTTTCTTCCATCAAATCCACTTGTAACAAGATATTTGCCATCTCTCGAAAAAGACTCGCTGGAAAGTCCAGCACCATAAGAACCTTCCAAGACTTGATTAAAAGAATCATCTGTTAAATCTTTAATAACAACCCCTTGGTCTTCCGTCCACAAACTAGATTCAATTGCCAGCCAGCGCCCATCGGGTGAAAGAGCAAAGTCCTTTCCAATGGCGTCACCTTTGTACACCTTTGATAGATTGCCATTTTGTGACTCAACCAAGAAAACCTTACCGTTATCTGCTGCGCTTGCAAGTGTATCGCCATTTGGTTGCCAAGCCATCGCTGTAAATGCGCCAGTCAGGTTATCGGGTGAATATAACAGCTCTAATCTCCCATTACTTATATTCCATATCTCTAACCCATCTTGATCGGAAATAGATGCTAATTTTTTACTGTTTGGCGACCAGCTTACTCCAAAGTAAAATACGCGATTGTAGTTTTCATAACTATCATTTTTATGATAAATCAATACCCCAGAACTCAATTGCCAAATAAACAATCCATTATCTGTCGCAGCAGCAAGAAAATCTCCATCGGGTGAGATTGCAACTTCAAAGACATCATAAACTGATGGATAATTATCTAGAGAAATTGTGCGAAATATTTCCAGTTTCCCATTGTTTAGAACCTGCCACACCTGAAGAATATTGTTTGTAATTGCCCCTTCTGCTAAGAGTTGTCCATTGGCTGAAAAAGAGAGACTGCGTGTACCGCCTCCAGACACATAAGGCCCGTGAGTGTCCAATAATTTTCCATCCAAACTCCATATTTGGGTGGCATTGCTACCAGCAGCCAGCAGAGTTCCATCGGGTGAGAATGCTAAAGTATGAGCCACTTCACTATCTTGGAATACCGTTATTAATTTTCCTGTATTTGCATCAAACAGCTTAATCGCTTCAGTTCTTACACCGCTATCGTTTGGCCAATCGTGAGCACCAATTGCCAATATTTGGCCGTCAGGCGAAAAGGCTAGAGAAAAAGCCGATTCATTTATGGTTACTGTTGGCTCGCTTTCGCCTTGATTGAAAATAAAAACATTACCCAAGGATGCAACTGCCATTTTCTGCTCATCTCTGGTGAAGGCTATGTGAGATATTGCTGTTCCTAAATCTATATATTTCACAAATGAATAATCTTTGGCACTATAGAAGTAAACTCCAGTGGAATATGCTACAACCAAATATTCTCCATTTGGCGTATATTGTGCATCAAATACATTGCCATTACCCCAACGGGCAAATAATGTCAATCTATCTGCATTTTCTACCGAAATTACAGCGCTAGTATTAGGCACTTGAGTTCCTGAAAAAGCTGGTGTTATAGGCACATAGGTTGCTGTCGTCGTTTGAGATGGAGTGATGGTCATGCTAGGTGTCGAAGTAGCAAAAGGTGTTGCCGTTTGACTCGCAACCGTTGGCGGTTGCGAACAAGCTGAAACAAAGATAATGGTTAGCAAAATAACAAATGTAAGAGGGAAAGAATAGTTTCTCATTAACTTCTAGCCACCTGGAGTTTGAGCGAATTATATAAGACTTTGTTGTACGAGATGTTATTTCGTCTTACACCCTATTCGGGTCCATCAAATACTGCCACCAGTTATTGGCGATGCCATTCTTGCGCCCGGCCACGCGGGGGAAGTGGTTCAGCCACCACTTGTGATGGGCGCGGATGTCGCCCCCGCCCCACTCCCCGGCGCTGACCTGCTTGACCACCCCCTGGAAATCCGGGAAGTTGAACCAGTCGTCGCAGAAGCTGAGCACGCTGCGCGGGTTGCCCCAGTCGTAATCCCGCTCGCTGTTGGGCGCAAAATGGACCGTGCCAATCTCGGCTTGTCCCGGGTCGGTCTTGTCGTAGCGGGTGAACCTGGCCCACAGGTTGGCCTCGCCTTGCAGTTTCTCGAAGGTCTTGACCATGATCGATTCTGCCCGATGGCTGAAGGCTTCGAGCATTTCGCCCACGCCGCGCTCATACGAAAAGCCCATGACGACAAAACGGCGCGGGCAGGAAGTTGTGTCCCGCAGCGCCGGGGCATTGCACCAGAACGCGCCTTTCCCGCCCATGGTCGACTCATAGAACCCGGCATACGGGAAAGCAAAAGCCCACACCTCGTCAATTTCACCATTTGCCACACGCTGTAATACATCGAAACGGGCCAGGATCGGCTGGTAATCAACCGTGTCCGGCTGGTGCGGCGAGGCGTTGCCGCGCATCATCTCCAGGTAAGAGTCAGCCGTGTAAGCGAACCCGTCCGTTTTGACCGGAAACTCATCCAAATCCACGCGTTGGACGATCTCGTAACGGGCCAGCCCGGCGCTGGCCTCGTTGATGTCGGCGCAGAAACCGGTCGCCAGGTCCTCGACCCGGTGCCAGTTCATCGCCTGAGACAACTTCCGCCCGGACGGGTCCACCGCCGGATCATAGACCAGCAGCAGCGCCTTGACCGTAGTGATCTGCGCCGGCTCGTCGCTCGAATCGGGCGGGACCTGTGGGCCGGGCGCGGCTGCGGACGGTTTTTTCCCCCCGAAAATGGACGCCAGCAGGTCGAGCAGCATGGCGAAAAAGCCGCCGGATGATTGGCTCATGTAAATCCTCCACGATGACCGATTTTCAATTTACGAATTACGATTTACGATTATGGCACGTCCGGCGCGGCGTAAACCTGTCCGCCGATGCTGAAAAACAGGATGTGCTCGGCGCTGATGGTCATTGCCGAGACCGTCCCGGCCGGCAGGACCGTATCCCCGCTGACCTGGCCGCGCAGCTGGTTCTGGAGTTCGAGCGAACGCGGGCTGAAGCGGTAGACCGCCTGGGCCTTCCGGTCGAGCAGGTAGATGGCCGTATCGGGCGGGGGCGCAAAAATGATCTCGGAAAAAGCCATCCCCGGCAGCGCCGCGCCGCTCTCCCGCCCTGGACGCGGGTCGGTCAGGGTGGCGGGTTCGGTGCAGCGGGTGGGAACATCGTCCAAGCGGCTGTAGGTGCAGGTCGTCAGGGTCCCGTCAGCGTGCAGCAAGTACAGGTCGTCGGCATTGACAGCAAGATCAACTACATCCTCCAAGGCCGGCACCTGTTGTTCGAAATAATAAATGGGGAAGTCCTTGAATTCGCCGTCGGTCTCGTCGTAAATCCACAGGGCGCGTTCGGGGGCATCCAGCACGTAGAGATTGGCTGCGTCGTAAGACATGGCTGTCACGCTGCCCCAGTTGGTGTTGTTGCCCAGCAGGTAAACGGCCGGCGCTTTTTCGGGAATGCAATAGAGCAGGTTGCCTCTGGCGTCTATCGCCATCACCGTGGAATCGAAATTGTTGAGGCGCGGCATCGGCAGGATATCCACCAGTTTGCCGACCACGCGGCCGTCGTAAGTCCCCGGACCGCACTGGAACTGGGCATCGTACTGGTAACTGCGTCCCGGTGACAGGTAGGCCCGCAGCACTTTGCCCGACTCGGCATCCAGCATGTACACATCGGATTCGGTCGCGGCCAGGCGGATGATCTCCAGGTTGCGCGGCAGGCCGATCACGGCTTTCTGGAAGGTCAGGCGGATGATCTTGTCCAACTGGTCGAGGCTGTTTTGGGCTTTGCTGCGCAGGGCCGCTGAATCCTGGGTTTCGGCGATCTCTTCGGCTTCAAGCGCCTTTTGGAGGGCGGCTTCCCAGGCCTGGTGCTGGCGGATGGGGTCGCTTTCGGCCTCGGCCTGGGCCACCAACGCCTGGGCCTGGAGAATATATTCGTCGTATTGGGTCGAACGCCCGAAACGGGAATAAACCGCGAACGACACCGCGGCGATCAGCACCGGGATGACGACCGCCATGGCCAGCATCATCGAGCGGGGGACCTCCAGCGACTGCTCCGAATCCAGGCCGGGGACCAGGCGCGGCGTGACTTTGCGGAAGGCATCGCCGACGCGTTGTCCCAGGCTGCGCCCGCCGCGGATGGCTCCGGCCGCGGCCCG
>DIDQ01000092.1 GCA_002418215.1 Anaerolineales bacterium UBA5796 | reverse complement strand
CGCAGCGAACGCGCCCGCTATAACGACCCGGTCACCCAGCCGGTGGCCCTCCAGCAGGATGGACGCAAACAGCCCGGACGCCTGCCCTGGGCGCGCCGCTCGAAGCTGGCCGACGCCCCGGCCTATCTCGTGCGCCTCGGCCCGGACCTGGAACCGGCTACCGGTAACCCGATCCCGCTCAACGTCCGGGAGTTGACCCTGGGGAACGATCCGGTGCAGTCGTTGCACGTCCTCGACCACCCCTCCATCGCCCCGCTCCACGCCCGCATCCGCCAGAACGACGAAGGTGACTTCATCATTTCAGACCAGGATACCGTCGCCGGGACGTGGGTCAATTACGAGGCTATCACCCGTGAGGGCTACCGCCTTCAGCATGGGGATGTGATACACTTTGGACAACTGGTTTACCGATTCAACCTGCGTAAAGCACCCAGGAAAGCCGAACCGCGCATTACCTACATCAACCGCGACGGATGATCCGCACAGACCACGCCCACATGTATGTTTCAGCCCTCACCCATCCGGGCATGACGGGCAAAAACAACGAGGATAATTACGGCGTATCTTCCTTCATTACCAGCCTGGACGATACGACCCCGTCCCTGCTCGCTATCGTGGCAGACGGGATCGGGGGGCACCGCGCCGGGGAGATCGCCGCCGAAATGGCCGTGGATACCATCAGCAAGCACGTCTCCGAGAGCAATGGGAGGAAACCGCTCGACGTGCTGAAAACGGCTGTGCAAGCTGCCAGCCAGACCATCCTGAAACAAGCCGAAAAAGATAAAGACCGCCTGGGCATGGGCGCCACCTGCGCCGTCGCCTGGGTGATCGAAGACCGCCTCTACACCGCCTCGGTGGGCGATTCGCGCATCTACCTGGTGCGCGGCAAAGGCATCCGGCAGATTACGGTGGACCATAGCTGGGTCCAGGAAGCCATAGACAAGGGCCTGCTCACGCCCGAAGACGCCCGCAACCATCCCAACGTACACGTTATCCGCCGTTACCTCGGCTCAAGTAAGCCGCCTGAAGTGGATTTCCGTATGCGCCTGGACGGGAACGAGAAAGACGCCAGGATGCGCTCCAACCAGGGCCTGCCCCTGCTGCCGGGGGACGTGGTGCTGCTCTGCTCCGACGGCCTGACCGACCTGGTGGCCGACGACGAGATACTGAACATCATCCGGGCCTCGAGCGACCTGGACACCGCGGCCCGGGTGCTGATTACCCAGGCCAACGCCCGCGGCGGACGCGATAACATCACCGTGGTGTTGATGGGTTTCCCGCAGAAGTGGGTCCAGCTTCAAAAACGCCGCCCCTGCCTGTCCTGGCTGTTTGGCGGGCTGCTGGCGATGCTGGTAACTGCGGCCCTGGCCTTTGTCGCCTTGTGGTACTACTTCCAACCGGGCTGGCTGCCGCGCTTTCCCTGGCCCGCCGCAACGGATACACCCCCGGCTCTGGCCGCCACCCTCACGCCCGGACCTGCCCCCGCCGTCACACCGCTGACCCTGCCCACACAGGTCAAGATCGGTACGCCTGTACCGTAGGAAACAAGGATTGCGGATTATGGAGTGCGGACTTAAGTCCGCAGACTTAAGTCTGCACTCTGGAATCCGCATTCCATAACATGGAGGTCGAAATGAAACTCGAAGTGTTGACTCAAAAAGCCCAGGGACAGCCGCGTCCCGCGCCGCTGCTCTTCGTCCACGGCAAGTGGCACGGGGCCTGGTGCTGGCAGGAATATTTCATGCCCTATTTTGCCGGTCACGGCTACGACTGCGCCGCCATCAGCCTGCGCGGCCACGCCGGGAGCGAGGGCCGCGAGCAACTGCGCTGGGCCTCCATCGCCGATTACGTCTCGGACGTGGAGCAAGCTGCGGGTCAGTTCGACCGGCCGCCGGTCCTGGTCGGCCATTCGATGGGCGGCTTCATCACCCAGAAATACCTGGAGCGTCATCCCGAATCCCCGGCCGCCGTCCTGCTGACTTCCATCCCGCCGACCGGGTTGTGGCCGACCACCTTCGACATCCTGGGTCACAAACCGTTGGTCATCTTGAAGTCGCTGGCGACCCTCAGCCTGTACCCGGTCATCGAGACGACAGAACTGGCCCGCTGGGCCTTGTTCTCGAAAGACATGCCGGATGAAGCCGTCGAAGGCTATCGCCGTCAAATGAACGATGAATCCTTCCGCAGCTACCTCGACGAACTGGGGCTGGACCTGGTCCGCCCGAAGCGGGTCAAGACCCCGCTGCTGGTCGTCGGCGCAGGTGACGACGCGGTCATCTCGACCGGGATGGTGAAGGCCACCGCCAGGGCCTACGGCACGGACGCCGAAATCTTCCCCGGCATGGCCCACGACGTGATGCTGGACGCCGGTTGGGAGCGGGTCGCAAGCCGCATCCTGGCCTGGCTGGGCGAAAAAGGACTGTGAACAGTGGAAGTCACCCAGACCCTCTACGTCACCACCTCCGAAGAATGGCGGCGCTGGCTGGAGGTCCATTACCAGACCGAAAAAGAGATCTGGCTGGTCTATTACAAAAAGGCGACCGGCAAGCCCCGCATCGAATACAACGCCGCAGTCGAGGAGGCGCTCTGCTTCGGCTGGATTGACAGCACCGCCAAGCGCCTGGACGATGAACGCACAGCCCAGCGCTTCTCGCCCCGCAGACCCAAAAGTGGCTACTCACAGCCCAACATCGAGCGGCTGCGTGCCCTGGCAGCGCAGGGCAAGGTGATTGACGAAGTGCTGCAATCCCTGGGCGACCTGCTCGAACGGGAATTCGTCTTCCCGCCCGACATCCTGGCTGCGCTCCGGGCCGACGCGCAGGCCTGGGAGAATTACCAGCGCTTCTCGGAGCCGTACAAGCGCATCCGGGTGGCGTTCATCGAAGGCGCCCGCAACCGGCCCGAAGAATTCCAGAAGCGCCTGGATTACTTTGTCAAGATGACCCGCGAGAACAAGGTATTCGGCTTTGGGGGGATAGAGAAGTATTTTTGAGTTCACCCCTGCAAAAAAATCGTCATCACACAGCAACCAGGCGGGAAGCGCCATTCCCGCCATCAACCTTTCGACAACGTGGAGGAAACCATGACAAAGAAGTTAGCCATGCTCAACCGTTTGCGCCCCCGGATCATCAGCCAGGGGCTTACGGATTTGGAAATACTCGCCGAGCGCGTCACCAAAAACACTACTTTCAACAGCGACGAATTCTACGGGATGCTCAGGCTGGCCATGAAGGAAGCCGTCAAGGCTTTGCAAGCAGGCGAAACCGTCAAGCTGGACGGGCTGGTCAATGTCCGGCCCTACTTGAAAGTCAACGGTAAAGTTGACATGGCCTTGTTGGGCGACCGCCGCGCCCTGGCAGCTTTGAATAACCCCAAACTCTGGACGGCGGACAAAGTGTCCAATTACAGGAATTTGGGCAAGAGCAGCGAAGAATTGGTGGAACTGTGGAACACTTCACACCCGGACGATCCCGTTGAAGATTTGTAGCGACCGGATAATCTCCAACCGGCTTAACTCAAAGACATAGGCTATCTCTTTTTAAACATAGCCTATGTCTTAAAAGAGATAGCCTATGTTTTAAAAGACATAGGCTATGTTTCTATGCGTATCGCTGTTACGGTCAACCCTTCACGCCATCCCTGCGCGGATTGCCCGGCGGGAGATTCATGCGCTGGCGTGTGGCCGCGAAACGATCCTGGGATGCTTCAACCGCGAACGAACGGGAGCCAGTTCGCCCACGTCTACGAAAATGACCTTGCCTGTTCCTTTTGGGGCGTTCTTGAGCATAAAACTGTTATACCCCGTGTCGCGGCTGTCGAGGATGATGATTTCCGCTTCGGGCGGGAATTTTTCCGCGAAGTCGGGGTGATCCATCAGGTAACGGTTGAATTCCAAAAAGAGTTCATTGAACTTCGAACGGTAGAATTCATTCATCTTTTCAACTCCTTTCACCCATGGCAAAATTGTACAACAATACGGCGTTGACAACTGCCTGCATCATCGTAAAGTGGGAAGAACGTCCCGAAGGCGTTGTCCTGAGCTTGCCGAAGGGTTGCCGTTAAGCTCCTGAGTCGTTCGAACCAAACCTTCGGGACGGTGTTTCTGTGTTATCACCGATATTGTCTAATACCCATGGTTGAACACCTGCCCTCCCGCTCCGTTCCACTTCGGGGACTTCGTGGCGGGCGGTGCCAGGGAATTACGCATCCTTCTCGTAAAAAGGCCCAATTTTCAACCGCCCTGGGTATAATCCCACCAACTCACTCTCAATTACGTCTAAAATCCGTGACAAAAAAGAACTCTCGCTCAAATATCAACTGGCCCCACATCGCCCGCCTCGTGCTGGCTTCCCGCACCCTCGACGAGATCGAAGAGCAGGAGCTGACGCCCAAAGGCAAGGTCGCCTACCAGTTTTCGGCCAAAGGGCACGAACTGGCCCAGGCGCTGCTGGCGGGGCATCTCACCCACCCACACGACGGGGCGACGGCCTACTACCGCTCGCGGCCCTTCATGCTCGCCTCCGGCCTGCCGCTGGCCGAGGCCCTGGCCGCCGGTTTCGCCAAAACCGGCTCCCCCTCCGAGGGCCGGGACGTGGGCGTGGTCTATTCGATGCGCTCCCGCGGCGGCGTGACCGTCCTGCCCGCCTCGGGCAACGTCGGGGCGCAGTACACACCCGCCGCCGGTTGGGCGCAGGCCATCCGCTACCACCAGACTGTGCTCGGCGACAAAGCCTGGGACGGCGCGATGGCGGTGGCGATGGGCGGCGAAGGTTCCACCGCCGCCAACGGCTTCTGGGCCGCCCTCAACATCGTCACCACCCGCAGCCTGCCCTATCTCTTCTTCATCGAAGACAACGCCTTCGCCATCTCCGTCCGCGCCGGGCTGCAAACGCCCGGCGCAAACCTGGCCGAAAACCTGAAATGCTACCGGAACCTCAACGTCCTGCAGGCCGACGGCACCGATCCCGCCGAAGCAGCCGCCAGGATCGCCGAAGCGGTCGAAGCTGTGCGCGCCGGCCAGCCCACCCTGCTGCGGCTCAAGGTCGTGCGCCTGATGGGCCACACGTTCATAGATACCCAGGCCTACAAGACCGACGAAGAAAGGCAGGCCGAGCAGGAACGCGACCCCCTCAAACGGCTGCGGGACTTCCTGCCCGACCTGGATTGGGACTCGCTAAAACGGGAGGCCGAGGCCGAAGTGCGCTCCGCCATCCAGGCCGCCGAAGCGCTCCCGGACCCGGAGCCTGCCACCGTTACCCGGCACTTGTTCGCGTCTGTCGCGGCGGATTGGCAACCCGCCCCACCTCAAGCCGACGGCCCGCGCCTCAACCTGATCGAGGCCGTGCGTCGGGCGCTCGAAAGCGAGATGACCCTCAACCCGCGCATCGCCGTTTTCGGCGAAGACGTGGGCGTCAAGGGCGGGGTGCATGGGGCCACCGCCCACATGCAGGAGAAATTCGGCGAAGGACGGGTCTTCGACACCTCGCTCAACGAGGACGGCATCATCGGCTCGGCGGTCGGGATGGCCGCGGCCGGGCTGCTCCCCGTGCCCGAGATCCAGTTCCGCAAGTACGCCGACCCGGCCACCGAGCAGCTCAACGACGCCGGGACCGTCCGCTGGCGCACGGCAGGCAAGTTCGCCGCGCCGATGGTGGTGCGCATCCCGGTCGGGTACAGCAAGAAGGTCGGCGACCCGTGGCACTCCGTCACCGGCGAGGCGGTCTTTACCCATACGCTCGGCTGGCGGCTGGCCTTCCCGTCCAACGCGGCGGACGCGGCCGGGTTGATGCGGGCGGCCCTGCGCGGCGCTGATCCGGTATTGTTCTTCGAGCACCGCGCCCTGCTCGATTCGGCAGCGGCGCGGCGGCCCTGGCCCGGGGACGGGTACACGCTCCCGTTCGGCGCGGCCGGCCGCTTATCCGAGGGCGAGGCGCTGACAGTCGTCACCTGGGGGGCGATGGTCTACACCTGTCTCGAAGCCGCTGCCGGGCTGGACGGCGTCGAAATCCTGGACCTGCGCACCCTCTCGCCCTGGGACAAAGAGTCGGTGCTGGCGTCGGTCAGGAAGACGGGCAAATGCCTGGTCGTCCACGAAGATACGCTGACGGGCGGCTTCGCGGGCGAGATCATTGCGGCCATTGCCTCCGAAGCCTTCGAGTGGCTCGACGCCCCGGTGCAGCGAGTGACGGCTCCCGACAGCCTGGTGCCTTACAACCGCAGCCTGATGGCGGAAGTCGTGCCCACCCCCAAAAAAGTGCGCCAGCGCATGGACTGGCTGCTGGCGTATTGACCCGCCGAAAAATCGGGGGTAAACTTCCGCTGCTGCAAAAGCCGGAGGCATCCTTATGCGCCCCACAACCGAAACAATTGACCGCTGCCCTGCAAGAAGCAGGTCTTGTTCCGCGTTGCTGGACTGCATCTCCGGCCAGGCACAAATAATTCGATAAACTCGTTATTTTCAAGGCCACGGTGCATTCCACCGTGGCCTTTTTTCATCCAAAAAGGCAAAAAGGAACCGACTATGAACACCGCTCCAAAACTGACCATGCGCCCCTACCGCTCCGACGATGATTTCTGGCGGATGCGCGCCTTCCTGCGGGAGATTTTCCCGCTCAACAACCGCTTCGAACGTTACTGGAGCGTGCCGCGCCTGGATTACTGGCGCTGGCATCTCATCCCGACTTGCGAGACGACCCCGATGGAGCAGATGACCTTTCTCTGGGAAACTGCGGATGGGAAACTGGCCGCCATCCTGCACGCCACAGATCCCGGCGAGGCCTTCCACCACATCCATCCCGATTTTCGCAGCTTCGACCTGGAAAGCAGGATGTACGCTGTGGCCGAGGAACACCTGTCCGGGGTCGACGCGGCCGGGCGGCGCAGGCTGCTCACCCTGGCGGACGAAGGCGATCACCTGCGCGTGGAGGTGCTCGAAGCGCGCGGCTACGTCCAGCGCGACGTAACCGTCCACCACTGGATGCGCGACCTGGACGGGCCGCTGCCCGAAGCGCCCGCGTCGGACGGTTACACCATCCGCTCGATGGGCGATGCCCGCGAATATGAGTCCCGCGCCTGGGCCTCGTGGCGCGCCTTCCACGCCGACGAGCCGGACGACGGTTTCGGCGGCGGGGACTGGTTCGCCAACCTGCAATCCGCCCCGCTCTACCGCCGCGACCTGGACATCGTGGCCGAAGCCCCGAATGGCGAAATTGCCGCTTTTGCCACCATCTTCTACGAGGATGTCAACCGCAGCGCGGTCTGCGTGCTGGTCGGTACCGCGGCTGAACACTGGCGGCGCGGCCTGGGGAAAGCTGTTCTCACCGAAGGCTTCCGCCGCCTGCAATCAGTGGGCTGCACGCGCGTCTTTGCCAACGGCTACGACGCGCCCGCCAACGCCCTCTACAAATCTGCCCTGGGCAGCGGCTACCGCTCCAACTCGTGGTACAAGATTTTGGATTGAACCAAAGGACCGAACATGAAACTCACCCTGCGCAATTACCAAACCGAAGATGACTTCTGGCGTATCCGCGCCTTCCTGCGCGAAACCTTCGAACTGCACGGACGCCGCGAATACAACTGGTCTGCGCCGCGCCTGGATTACTGGCGCTGGCACATCCTGCTCAACTGCCAGGATACCGAGCAAATGAACAACCGGATTTCCATCTGGGAAACCGACGCTTGTCAGATCACGGCCTGGCTTGTGGCCGAAGACCCTGGCAGTGTCTTTCTGCAAACCCATCCTGCCCACCACAGCGCGGCGCTCGAAGAAGAGATGATCGCCCTGGCCGAAGAAGAACTATCCATAACGCGCGACGGGCTGAAGTCCTTGAGCGTGTGGACCGATTCACAGGATTCGATGAGACGGGAGATCCTCACCCGCCGCGGCTTTACACCGGGACGATGGACCGAATCCCAGTGGCGGCGTGACCTGTGCGATCCCATCCCGGACGTGGAGCTTGCTCCCGGCTACGAGGTCCGCTGCCTGGGGGACGCCTCCGAACTGCCCGCCCGCAGTTGGGCCTCGTGGCGCGGCTTCCACCCCGACGAGCCGGACGAGAAATACGAAGGCTGGACCTGGTATCGCAACATCCAGCGCTGCCCGCTCTACCGCCGCGACCTGGACATCTTAGCCGTTGCCCCGACCGGCGGGATCGCCTCGTTCAGCACCTTCTGGTACGACGACGCCACCCGCAGCGCCTACATCGAGCCGGTAGCGACCGTTCCCGAGCACCAGCGGCTGGGCCTGGCGCGCGCCTGCATCACCGAGGGGCTGCGCCGCGTCCGCAAGATGGGCGCAACCCGGGCCTTCGTCGGCGGCTTCGAGCCGGGGCCGAACGCCCTGTACTCGTCCACGCTTTCGCCTGAACATGACGATTATGAGCAGTGGGTCAAGAAATGGTGAACGAAAAGCCGGGACCGGCACGACCGATCCCGGCTGGGAATTTCGTTTATCCATTGTCCCCTTTTCTTTGATACAATAGCACAACTAAACCTAAGGAGATTATTATGTCAGAAGAAAAAGAAAGCGCGGTCTTCCATAATGAGGGCGCCATCACGCGCATCAGCATGTGGGCCACAATCGTCGCCTGGATCATTCTGGGTATTTCCCTCTATTCGTTCGGCTATACGGCTTACAACATCATCAGCAACTGGGACCAGATCGCCCTCAGCCTGCCCGAAAGCATCTGGGAGAAAATCTCGATCTTCGCCTCGCAGGTGTTCCTCGACCCGCTGGTAGGCGTGTTCTACTTCCTGGTGCTGCGGGCCATCTCGCAGGGCCTGAACCTGGGGCTGGACCTGTTCTACAAAGGCGAAGAAGCCGAACCGGTGGAAATGGCCTAAGCCAGAGAAGCAATTATCTTCACCTGGAACGTCCCGCAGGTTTGGACAAACCGTCAAGGTCTTGTCTTCGAACCTGCGGGACGTTGTTATTTGTAAAGAGGTTATTTGGGTTGGTGGGGTAAACCTTTTCGAACACGGATGGCGCGGATTTCATGGAGAAACACGGATTCATCCCGGAGAACCAGAAAGAAATTCACGCAGGCGGGTTCTTCCTGCGTTTGAAATCCTCCGGCTTGGCGTACTGGTGTTCAGCCGCCAGGATGCTGACCCGCCCGCCGGTCACGTTTTGCAGGAACATCCCCGCCGCCTGCCCGGCAGTGGAGGTGAGCGCCTCGTCCAGGGCTTCGCGGGAGTCGAAATAGACCTCGTGCATCATATTGAACGGGATGCCTCCGTACAGCGGCTTGTCGAAGCGGGTGATCACCTCGCCCTGCACGCCGGGCAGTTTCTCGACCATGCCGAGGAAGATCTGCCAGTTGCGCTGGAAACGGTCCGGGTCTTTGGGGGGTTGGAAGAAAATGATAAGTTTATGCATGATCAGGCCTCCATATACAGGCCGCCGCTGGCTTCCATCCAGTCGGCGATGCGCTCGACGGCGCGGGGGATGTCGTTGTCGGAGATGTCCAGTTCGAGGGCCGGCAGCCGGGATTCGCCCACCAGCCGCCGCATCAGCTCCTGTTCACGGGCGAACAGGCCCAGGTCGTCGTACTGGCGCGGGTTGCCGGAGACTTTCAACCGCTCGGCGCGGGCCGCTTCGAACGAGTCCGGGGAGCGGCTCAGGAAGATGAGTCGGAAATTTAACGGGAGCAGGCGCTCCTCCAGCCAGCCGAAGTCGTAATCCCGCCCGTAGGTCATCCACTGGTACATCCGGGTCGAAAGGTGGAAACGGTCCACGATCCAGGAGTAGTAACGCTGGAGTTCGAAGAGCCGGGCCCAGGTGTCGTAAGTTTCCATTGCCAGGGCCTCCTCCTGCGGTTCGAAGTTGATCAGCCCGCGTCCCCAGGGATAGTTGGTGAAGGCGCACCATTCCCCCGAAACCAGCGGCGAGTGATAGCGGTAACGGCGCGGCCCGACGAGGCGCGGGTGCTCGTTCAGTTCGAAGGCGATCTCGGTCTTGAACGTCAGCCGGGTGCCTTCGAGGATGATCTTGGGGGTCAGTTTATTCGACATGCGCTAATTATAATAATTGATTAACGATTCCCGTGAGCAATCTATGGTATGATTTCGCCGCAAAGGTAAAAATCATGGAAGACAAAATCACAATCATCGAAGGCCCGCCGCCTGTGTTCGAAGCGGTACAGGACGGCTGGGCGCTCGGCCTGAACGAAGGCCCTCATCTTACCGACGTTGTCCTCACCCGGTTGCGAACGTTCAATGGCCCGGCCCTGGTCGAGCGTTGTTACCGGGCCTGGCGTGAGAGCGCCACCATCAACCTGCACTACCGCAACGACCTGGGCATGGAAGAATACGCCCCCATCATGGCCGCCCGCACGGTCGAAACCGCCGAAGGCCACGTGCTCCTGTTGTGGCTCTACCTGGACAGCGAGAAGTACGAACTCGAGTTCGACAGCGGCGACGAAGAAGATTTCGACGATTACGAAGATTAAGATTAGCGAAAGCGTAATCCGCCAGCCGGGTTACGCTTTATGCTTTAAAGCGCATTGGTGTTTGACGGGGTAACGACATTTTCACCACGGAGATCACAGAGATCACAGAGAAACTTTAAAAAACCTCCGTGTACTCCGTGCGCTCTGTGGTAAAGCGTTTTGCCCCACTTAATTCGAGAGAACTTTCTCGAAAGGGATGTGTGACTATGCTCCGCAGCGATTTGAACAATTCGGTTTTGACGTTGACGATTGACCGGCCCCCGGTCAATGCCCTGGACCACGAGACGATCTACGAGCTGCAAAAAGCTCTCACGAAAGCGGCGCGGGACCCGGGGGTGCGCTGCGTGGTGCTGACGGGGGCCGGCCGCTCGTTCTGCGCCGGGCACGACGTCACCGAGATGCTCGCCGCAAGGGGCGAAGACATCTCTTACCGCGAGCATTTGCTGAAGACTTACAACCCGCTCATCCTGCAAATCAGGCAGATCGAGAAGCCGGTGCTGGCCGCAATCAACGGAGCGGTGGCTGGTGCGGGACTGGGCGTGGCCCTGGCCTGCGACCTGCGCCTGGCAGCGGACACGGCCAAATTCACGGTCGGGTTTGCGGGCATCGGCCTGGCCCCCGATTCGGGCGTCTCGCTCTTCCTGCCGGCCCTGATCGGCCTGGGACGGGCGACCGAATTTGCCTTCTCGAACGCGCCCATCTCGGCCCAACAGGCCCTGGAGTGGGGACTGGTCAACCAGGTGGTCAAGCTCGAAGACCTGCGCGCCCACACTTTCACCGTCGCCGGGATGCTCGCCAAAGGCCCCACCGGCGCGTTCGGACTGGCCAAGCGGGCCTTCAACCGCTCGGTCTATCCCAACCTGGAAGACGCCCTGGACTACGAAAGCCACCTGCAAGAGATCGCCAGCAAAGGCGAGGAGCACAAGGAAGGCGTGAAGGCGTTTCTGGAGAAGCGGCTGCCGGGGTTTGGGTAGGAGATTATCCGCTAATCCACGTGAATTTTCGCTAAGAGTGTGAACTTCTGATGTTATGAGTGTGACTAAACTTGGTTGATGTCATTCTGAGCGAAGCGAAGAATCTCGTTCTTGAGCGTTGAGACCCTTCGCTCCGCTCAGGGTGACAAAACAGCCAACTGGTTTTAGTCACACTCATTCCACTGCTTATTGGTGTAATTGTCCAGGAGTTGCCTTCAAGTTTAGAATCATTCCATCATCAAAAACGATGTCTTTGTAAGGAGATCGCTGCTTCCTTGAATCCGAAGAATGCTAAAATATTCATATGTCGGATTTGCGTTACCCAGAAACCTAATATTTTCTGAAGCCTTTTAGGTGATGAACATGGATAAAATTTTTACACCTGACAATATTATCAAAGTGGTTAGCCAAGGGATGATGTTGGATTGCTTCCAGGTCATCATCTTGCCAGAAATTCCACACTGCGATAATTCGGCAAATGCATAATTTCTCCGAAACTTATAATAAAGGCAGAATTGTAAAGATGGAAGGTACAGAGAAAAAGAACAAAACAATTCGGGAAGATAAGTCAACCGAAATATTTTTAAATGGGATACAGCAAGAATTAACTTGGGCGAGGCATACGGAAAGTCAGCGAGCTGCATTTACAAACATAATTCTAACTATCACATTATTGTTAGAAGGTTTTATTGTTCAACGCGGATTTGACAATTTATCACTTTCCCTGGCAATAACAATGGTCGTTTTGGGTATTTTGGGAATACTTGTTACAACGAAACTTTATGAACGATTTGATATGCATATTCAACGTGTCTCTGAATTCGAAAAGAGACTTGACGAGTTAAATCCAAATGCCCATTTTTTAATGGCAATGAAAAGAGCAAAAGAGATTCATAAAGCAGATCACAAGACGCTATTTAGGGTTCGGTTGAATTTTTTGTGGATTCTCCTCCATGCCATCATTGTAGTAGCCGGTGTTTTGAATATAGTAGCAATTATCATCTAATGCCGACCTTCTATTCCAAGTTCCGACCGCCGAAATTTCCCGGCGGTTTTGTTTTAGCTGCTTTACTTCGCCAACGTGAAAAATGGATTGATAATTACCTCTATCTCCTCTCTCTCCCCCGACTTCCCCTCCCTCCGCGATGAAGCTGAGCGTGAAGGCACCCGGCTGCGGGACGATTTCGCATCCGGGGCAAACCGCTTCGACGGGCCGGGCGAGGCCCTCTTCGAGGTCCGCCACGAGGGGAGGCTGATCGCCGTCGGCGGCGTGAACCTGGACCCGTACAGCGAGACGCGGCGCGGGCGGGTGCGGCGGGTCT
>DIDQ01000069.1:9549-10666 GCA_002418215.1 Anaerolineales bacterium UBA5796 | reverse complement strand
TGGGCGGAATCCCGTCTGCGGGGACGGCTGTCGGCGCGGGGGTTGACGGAGCCGGGCCGCAGGCGCTGAGGATGACCGCAAACGCGAGCGCGACCCAAAGTCTTGCCTTGCGAAGCTCTGCCCTGAGCTGGCCGAAGGGTCCCCGAAGGGGGAGCGCAGTCGAAGGGCCGGGCTTGAGTCTCATTTGATGTACTCGTAGCCGCATACCAGCCAGTTGCCTCCATCGTCCACGACCCGGTATCCCCGCTCAGACAGGTCGAAACTGCGCAGTTCGCTGCCATAGGTCGCCTCGATGCTGCCCGCGCAGACCACCAATCTCTCGTCCCCGATCACGCCGACCTCTTCGCAAACCAGGCCTTCGAGCGAGGTCTGCACCAGGGCGTAAGCGTCGAATTCGAGCAGGGCGTCTGTCTCATAATCCGAGCAGACGTAGGAGAGCATCAGCCCCTCGTCTTTGGCGGACAGTGCTTGAAGGTAGCTTTCCACCGCCGCCGCGGACGGGGAGGCATCCCCTCCGCAAGCGGTCAGCAGGATTGAAAGTAAAACAAAGATCAATACCGATCGTTTCATACAGGCTCCAGGTTGGGGAATTCCAGGGTTGCCGCTGTGAAGTCCGGCTGTCCCCGCCGGGCTGGAGCAATCTCCTGTTACGGGGTAGTTGCTCAACTTCGGCAGGCAGGAAAGGTGTTCATCGCAGTGACATTCTTGCAGACCGTAATCTTACCACTTTGCAGGCGGGGATTTTTCCGGCTATAATTTTTGAAGAAAGGAGTGGCGCTATGACTATTGACGAAGCCGTCGCCAAAATGGAATCCATCATTCTGGGTGTGAGCGCCGTGGCGGAAGTAAGGGCGCTCAGGATTTCGGACGAAGAAGCGCGCCTGACCGTGCTCGTCCCGGCGGGCGACATCCAGGCCGTCAAGGATGCCGCCTTCCAGCCGGTGATGGATTTCCTGATCGAAGGTTTCGACCTCCAGGTATTGGTTTACGACAGGGACAATCCGACCCCGTCGGTATAAGGGATCGTAAATAAATAACTGATGTTACGCACTCACTCCACGCCCGCACGGGGACAAGCCCCCGTGCTATTCATACGAAGCCTGCGAAGCAGGCTTAG
>DIDQ01000069.1:0-9505 GCA_002418215.1 Anaerolineales bacterium UBA5796 | reverse complement strand
CTTCGTAAGAGCAGCCCGACGGTGCTCGCAGTTTGGTCAGTTCTCGGCGCAACGCTCCCCAATGGCTGCCGCCCCCTTCCAGGGCTATAGCGGCGGGCGGCGCCAGGGAAGTTCACAGAGAAATCCTTTGTGGTAAAAATTTTCGCATAAAATACAGGCTCTTTGATATTTTATGGGGTTGCCCATTTTTTCACCACAGAGATCACAGAGTCCACAGAGAAAAACATTTAAAATCTCCGTGCTCTCCGTGTGCTCGGTGGTAAAACGGGTTTTCACCCCACTTAAACCTGAAGAGCCAAAATACAAAGATTTCATTGGCAAGGCCTTAAAGGGAAACCATGCTCAAAACTGCCCACAACATCTACGAAGACCTCGTCCACTGGCGGCGGGACTTCCACATGCACCCAGAACTGGGATTTACCGAAACCCGCACGGCCCGCATCGTGGCCGACGAACTCGAAAAGATGGGATACCGCGTCCGGCGCGGGGTGGGGAAGACCGGCGTGGTGGCCGACATCGGGAACGGGGACGGCCCGACCATTGCCATCCGGGCCGACATGGACGCCCTGCCGATCCAGGAAACCGACGACCGGGACTACGCCTCGTTGACCCCCGGCGTGATGCACGCCTGCGGCCACGACAGCCATACGGCCATGGCCCTGGGCGCGGCGGCGATCCTGGCAAAGGAAGATTTCCCGGGCCGGGTGCGCTTCCTGTTCCAGCCTTCGGAGGAAGTGGCAGATGAGGCAGGCCTGAGCGGCGCGCCGCGCATGATCGAAGACGGCGCGCTGGAAGGCGTGGATATGGTCATCGCCCAGCACGTGGCCCCTCACGCCTCCCTGGGGACCATTTGCATCTCCAGCGGCCCGGCCTCCGGCGGCGTGGATTCGTGGTTCGGGAAGATCTATGGGGTCGGCGGGCATGGGGCGCACCCCGACACGGTGATTGACCCGTTCTATATCCTGGCGCACATCATCATGGGATTGAACGCCATCGTCTCGCGGCGGCTGGAACCGTTCGCCCCGGCGGTGATCAGCATCGGCACCCTGCATGGCGGGGCTGCCCAGAACGTCATCCCGGATGCGGTCGAAATTACCGGAACGCTGCGGTACACGGAACTGGAGGTCCACCGGCAGATCAAGGACGAAATGCGGCGCGTCTTCGAAATTTCCCGCAACCTGGGCGGCGATTACGAATTGCGTTTCGAAGATGGCGGCGGGCCGATGACCAACGATGAAGCCGCTTCGAAGCTGCTGCATGAAGCCGGCGCGGCCATCCTGGGCGAGGCAAATGTCCTCCCGTTGCGGCCCACACTGGGAGCGGAGGACTTTGGAGCCTTCACCGCAAAAGCGCCCGGGGCGATGTTCACCCTGGGGACGCGCATCGAGGGCGACGAACGCACCCTCCACCACCCGCGCTTCGACATTGACGAGCGGGCCATGCCCATCGGCGCGGCGGTGCTGGTCGAGGCCACCCTGCGCTTCTTGCGAGGAGCTATTTAACCGCGAAGCGCGCGAAGGCCGCGAAGATAATTTCAATAAATCACAGATCATCTGGAGTGCAGACTTTAGTCTGCAACAACAGTCTGCAACTCTACCGGCCAAAGCGGACTAATGCTTCGATAAACTCAGCACAGGCGTCCGCACTCCTGAACAAAAATCGTGATTTACTGAAATTTAACGGCTCTCCCTTATTGGGCGGGAAAGAGCCTCAACACAAAGGCACAAAGGCTCTCAAAGAGAGAAAAGGCGCAGCGCCGCACGTGTTTTTCCTTCGTTTCCTTTGCCTGCACTGGGCCGCAGGCACACGTGTGTTCCTTCGTGTTTCAAAAGGTTTTCCCGTTAAAAACGGTAGACCCAATTTAAGAATCGCCAAGAGTTTCTTGGCAACTTAAAAAGCTTGGCGCTCTTGCAATCTTGGCGGTTCAAAAGTATCTCTGTGATATAAATTACCCCTGATGGCTAAAAAGACCAAAACTTCCTCGTTCGGCGTATCCAAGCGCGAAGGCCACGACTCGACCGGCTTTTACAGCCGCAGCCTGTACGCGGCAACGGATGAACCTGTCGGCGGCGGGTCAACCGTCGAAACGGCGGGCAGGCCCGGCGTCCCGGACCGCCCGGTGGACGAATGGGCCGACCGGCTATACTGCCAGTCCGCCGAATCCATGCCCATCCCCGATAATTCCGTCGCCCTGGCCTTCACCTCGCCGCCCTACAACGTCGGCAAGGACTACGACGGCGATATGTCGCTTGAAGAGTATCTCGGCCTGATCCGCCGCGTCGGGCAGGAGGTCTACCGGGTGCTCAAACCCGGCGGGCGCTACGTGGTCAACATTGCGAATTTAGGCCGCAAACCCTACATCCCGCTCCACGCCTATTTTTACGGCGTCCACGGGCAGGTTGGCTTCCTGCCGATGGGCGAGATCATCTGGCAAAAGGGACGCGGGGCGAGCGGCTCGTGCGCCTGGGGCAGTTGGATGAGCGCCAAGGCCCCGCGCCTGCGTGACCTGCACGAGTACCTGCTGGTCTTCGCCAAGGGCGGCTTCTCGCGCCCCGACAAGGGCGACTCGGACATCTCCAGCGAAGAGTTCATGGCCGCCACGCTCTCCATCTGGGAGATCCCGCCCGAATCGGCCAAAAAGGTCGGCCACCCGGCCCCCTTCCCGGTGGCGCTGGCCGGGCGGGTCATCCGGCTCTACTCCTACGTCGGCGACGTGGTGCTCGACCCGTTCAGCGGCTCCGGCACGACCAGCCTGGCCGCCAGGGGGCTGGGCCGCCGCTATGTCGGCTTCGACATCTCGCCCGAATACACGGCCCTGGCCGAGCGCCGCCTGGGGGAGATGAAATGACTTCGCTTGAACAGGAAATCCGGGACATCCTGGCCGAAAACGGGACGCGCTTCCGCTCGGATTGCGAGTCTCACTCGGAACTGGACTTCACCCTGCTCGACGAGGGCGGGGGGACGCTGGTCACGTTCGACGCCAAAGAGAAGCAGCGCCGCATCGTCCTGGACCATTGGCCTGATACCGGTATCCCCGAGCCGTATCTTTTCATCCTCGACGACCTGGCCGCCCGCAAGGTGCTGGCCCACGCCCCAAACTCCGGCCTGATCGTGCGCGACAACCTCCACAGCCGCTACTTCTTCATCAGCGTGGTGGACCTGTTCCTGATGCCGCGCACGCGGGCCAACCGCCCGATCCACCGCAGCGCCCCGGCCATCAAGGGCAAATGGCTGATTGACCTGCGCAACGGCGTGGAATGCGCCCGCCTGTTCGACGCCTTTGTAGCCATGAAACGCTACCTCGAAGACCACGAGGCCATCTTCGCCAAGACCCTGGCCTGCTACGGCGACTATCACGGCGAGACGGTCCACATCGGCGGCGAGGAACGCAGGCCGGAGCATTGGGAGAAGGACGTTTCCTCGACGAGGTAACCCGCGAGTGCGTCGCACCAGGTTTAGTGAGCTTTCCCCATCGAAGGGATTATTCCGTTTAGCGGATACGTCTCAAGGTAAGGTGCGACGCACCCTGCCAACAGGAGTCCCGATGAGCGACCAACTCACCCTCTCCCAACGCTTCAACGCCTGGCTGGAGTCGGTCATCCTGACCCGCCTGGTCCCGCTCGACACGCCGGGGCCGCTCTTCCGCTGGGCCTTCAAGCTCCCGGTCATCTTCTTCGAGCTGGGGCTGCACTGGCTGGTCCCCAAACACGTCCTGCTCCTGACCCACACCGGGCGCAAAAGCGGACGGCTGCGCCGCACCCCGCTGGAGTTCACCTGCGAGCCGGGGACGGACAGTTTCCTCATCATGGCCGGCTGGGGCGGCAAGACCGACTGGCTGCGCAACGTGATCGCCGATCCCGAAGTCCGGGTGCAGGTGGGCAAACGCAAATTCGAGGCCGTTGCCGAGCCGCTGCCGCACCGCGAAGTGGCCGAATTCATGCTGGGCATCTCCCGCCAGGCCCCGGTGATGAAAAAGGTCTGGGAGCGTTGGGCCGGGCATCCGCTGGGGGAAACGCTGACCGATTACCTCGCGGCCGCCCCCAAATTCCCGATGTTCAGGCTGGTAAAACACTGACCTTCCCGGTCGGAACGGTTTCGACAACCCGTCGAAAGCGTTCCGACAGACCGTCACAGCCGTTTGTGGGTGGCATCCCGCACCACACCGCCTGCGAAGGAACAACGGTTCGATAGGCTGTTGTCTTATCCGGTCAGTGGCAGTATAGTATGAGAGATCAATCGCGACTCAGGAGGCAGAAATGTTCCCCAAAAAAATCCGATCAGCAGCGCTGTTCATGGTATTCGCCCTGGCTCTTTCGGCCTGTAACCTGCCCTTCGGCCAGACCGCTGTGCCCACGCCCGACGTGATGGGCACGGTCGCGGCCGCGTTCACCCAGACCGCGCTCGCGCTGGTATCCACCCAGACTGCGCTCCCGCCCACATTCACCGATACGCCGGGCGTCACCGACACGCCGGAAGCCACATTTACGCCCACCTTCACGGCAACGCCCGAAATCCCGCTGGTTTCCGTGTCAGTGGACACCAACTGCCGCGTCGGTCCCGGCCGGGTTTACGACTGGGTCGGCGCGCTGCTGGTGGGCGAGACGACCGAGATCACCGGCCGCACCCAGGACAACGAGTACTACTACGTCCGCAACCCGGATGCGCCGGGCGGTTTCTGCTGGCTGTGGGCCAACTACGCCGCCACCACCGGCAATGTCACCGTCCTGCCGATCTTCACCCCGCCGCCCACACCCACCCCGGCCCCCGATTTCACCGTCACCTACGAGCGCCTGGAAACCTGCGCCGGCTGGGATCCGGCTTTTAAATTGACCAATACCGGCGGCGTCACTTTCCGGTCGGTCGAAGTCACGGTCAAGGATAACGATACCGGCACCTCGGTCACAACCAGCGCCAACCTGTTCGACAAGCGGAACGGATGCCTGATATCCAACCCGATTTCCGTGCTCCAGCCTGGCGATGGCGGATGGGCGTATGCCAGTTCATTTGTTTACGACCCATCAGGGAACAAGATGAAGGCCACCATCACCCTTTGCAGCCAGAAAGACCTGGCCGGGGTCTGCGTCACCAAGACCCTCGAATTCAAGCCATAGCAAAATCAATCGAAACATTGCATCACCCCTGCGAAATTCGCAATAGACTTTATCGGCAATTGGGAAGAACGTCCCGAAGGCGTTGTCCTGAGCTTGCCGAAGGGTTGCCGTTAAGCTCCTGAGTCGTTCGAACCAAACCTTCGGGACGGTGTTTCTGTGTTATCACCGATATCGTCTAATGACAGTCTTCCAAAGAACGATCCATCCATTTGCCTCGAACCTGACGTGTCAGGTCGGTTCATCTGACACGTCAGGTTGAATAACTTGACACGTCAGGTTGAATAACTTGACACGTCAGGTTGAATAACTTGACACGTCAGATCGAGCAACCTGACGTGTCAGGCCGAGCAACTTGACGTGTCAGACCAAACAACCTGACACGTCAGATCGAGCAGCCTGACGTGTCAGACCGAGCAGTCAATCATGTCAGACCGAGCAGTCAGACACGTCAGATCGAGCAGTCAGTCACGTCAGATCGAGCAACCTGACACGTCAGGTTGAACAACCCGACACGTCAGATCGAGCAGTCAGACGTGTCAGACCAAACAACCTGACACGTCAGGCCGGGGAACCTGATATGAAAAACACAGGCGGCCAGGCGGCTGCCTGTACCGCTTAACCCCATGCCTTGACGCCTTGCCCCTTCTCCCTTAAGATAGGCGCGGTCTTAGAACATTAATTCAACCTGCTTCGTGTCCCCTTCCTTAAAGAAATCTTCAGGGTCTATGGCGAGGGGCCAGTGGTGAGGGTTTGATTGGAGCACTTATGGAACTCGGCCTGGTAAAAAAAATTGACATTGATCTTGAGATGCAGCAGGCGTACCTCGATTACGCCATGAGCACCATCGTCGCCCGCGCCCTGCCCGACGCCCGCGACGGCCTCAAGCCGGTCCACCGGCGCATCCTGTACGCCATGTACGACATGGGCCTGCGCGCCGACAGCCCGTACAAGAAATCCGCCCGTATCGTCGGCGAGGTGCTGGGCAAATACCACCCGCATGGCGACGCCGCCGTTTACGAGTCCATGGCCCGCATGGCCCAGGATTTCTCCATGCGCACCCTGCTGGTGGACGGGCAGGGCAACTTCGGCTCGATTGACGGCGATCCGCCCGCGGCGATGCGCTACACCGAAGCGCGTCTCACCGCTCCCGCCCTGGACCTGTTGGCTGACATCGGCAAAAATACGGTGGACTTCGCCCCGAACTTCGACGACACCCTGGTCGAGCCGAGGGTGCTGCCCGCTTCGATCCCCAACCTGCTGGTCAACGGCGCGACCGGGATCGCGGTCGGCATGGCCACCTCCATCCCGCCCCACAACCTGGGCGAAGTGGTGGACGTCCTGGTCTATATGCTCGAACGCTGGGAAAAGTTGGACGACATCTCCGTCGGCCAGTTGATGAACTTCGTCCAGGGGCCGGACTTCCCCACGGGTGGGGTCATCCTCCAGGAGGCTGGGGACGATACCGGGATCGAGGCCGCTTATGGGTCCGGCAAAGGCCGGATCACGATCCAGGCCAAAGTCCACATCGAGGAGATGGAGCGCGGCAAGAGCCGTCTCATCGTCACCGAACTGCCTTACATGGTCAACAAATCCAGCCTGATCGAGCGCATTGCCGAACTGGCCCGCGAGGACCACATCGAAGGCATCACCGACCTGCGGGACGAATCCGACCGCCAGGGGATGCGGATCGTGATCGAACTGACCAAGAACGTCGAGCCGGAAAAGGCGCTGGCCGAACTCTACAAGCGCACCCCGCTCCAGTCCACGTTCAGCATGATCCTGCTGGCCCTGGTGGGCGGCGAGCCGCGTATGCTGACCCTCAAACAAGCCCTGCGGGTCTACCTCGAACACCGCCTGGAAGTCATCCGCCGCCGCAGCGAATACGACCTGGAACGGGCAAAGAACCGGGCGCACATCCTCGAAGGGCTGCTGGTGGCGCTCAAGCACCTGGACGAGATCATTGACCTGATCCGCAAGGCCCCGGATGTGGAAACCGCCCGCTCCCGCCTGATGAAGCGCTTCAAGCTGACCGAGATCCAGGCCAACGCCATCCTCGACATGCAGTTGCGCCGCCTGGCCGCCCTCGAACGCAAAAAGATCGAGACCGAATACAAGGAAGTGTTGCAAGACATCAAGATGCTCGAAGGGCTGCTCAAATCGCCCAGGAAAATGCGGACGGCGGTTTCTGAAGAGTTGATCGAAGTCAAAGCGGATTACGCCGACCGCCGCCGCACGCAGATCGTCAGTCTCAAAAAGGGCAAGGCCCAGAAAGCCGTGCTGACTGCCAGCCAGTTGATCCCCGAAGCGACCGTGTGGGTCGGCGTGACTGCCGACGGCACGATCTCCCGCACGCGGGACGACAAGGCGCCGCGGCCCTCCGGCAGCGACGCACCGAAGCTGCTGGTCAAGGCCTCCACCGGCGATACGCTCTACCTGGTGTCGGAGCGCGGCGCGACCGCCGCGGTCGCGGTCCACACTCTCCCTGAAGCCGAAAAACTCTCAGACGGCGTGCCCTGGCACAAAGCCTCGCCCCTGCGTTCCACCGACATCCTGGCGGCGGCCTTTGCCCTGCCGGCCAGACGTTCCGATTTGCCGGAGGGTACCTGCGTCTTGACTGTGACGCGCGGCGGCCTGCTCAAGAAATCGCTGGTCAGCGAATTACCCGGCCCCTCAGCCCAGACCTTTACCCTGGCCCGGGTCAATGACGGCGACGCGCTCGCCTGGGTCATGCTGACGAACGGGCAGAACGAAATCCTGCTGGCCACAGCCAACGGGTTTGCGATCCGGTTCAAGGAGGATGATGTGAGACCGATGGGATTGGTCGCGGCTGGTGTCAACGGCATCAAGCTGGGAGTGGGCGACGTGGTGGTCGGGGCCGAGACGCTGCCCGCCGCCGGGGAGGTGTTCCTGATCGCCTCGGACGGGAAGGGCAAACGGGTCCCGGTGGCAGATTTCCCGGTCCAGGGGCGCTACGGGCGGGGTGTGATTGCCTGGGAGGGCGTCACGCTGGCGGGGATGGCCGTCGGCAAGCCGAACGCGGTCGTCACCCTTCACCTGAACAAACTGGCCCCCAAGTCTACCCGCCTGGACGCGGCCCCCGCCCGGAAACGGTCGGCGGTGCGCGGCGGCCCGGTGCTGGACCTGAAGCCGGGCGACGCGGTCACCTGGCTGACCGGCGGCTGGGAGCTGGAGCGCTTCGTCGGAAAGGTTTCGACAGGCTCGACCCGGCAGCTCGAGCCGAAAGCTGCAACGAAGAAGCCCGCGGCCTCGAAACCGGCGGCGAAAAAGCCCGCCGCCAAAAAGCCTGCAACGAAGAAACCGGCGGCGCCCAAACCTGCCGCGAAGAAACCTGCGGCCAAAAAACCGGCGCCGAAGAAACCCGCCGCGAAGAAGTGATCCGGTGGAAAAGACCCGGCTCTCCCGTTTTTGACGGGAATAACCTTTTGAAACACAAAGGAACATGAAGGGAATAAAGGAAAAAGGCCATAAGCCAAGCCGCCTTTCCTCCTTTGTGTCCTTTGTGGTGAGTATTCCAGCCTGTCCGGCTCAGGATCTGGCTTTTCAGACACATTCTTGGCTTGACGGAAAGCGAAGCGGGGAGTATGATGTGGTCACATAAGGAACCACATTCCCAGGGAGAACCGTGATGGCAGAAGAGATCGGAATCCGCGAACTGAAGAGCCGCGCCTCGGAAGTGGTGCGCAAGGTCAAAGAGGAGCGTGCCCGCTACGTCGTCACCCAGCGCGGCAAGCCGGCGGCGTTGATCATCCCGCTCGACGCGGAACCCCCCACCGACAAGGGCGATGACGTTTGGGAGCGGTTGATGAGGCTGGGCGAGGAGATCGCCAAAGGCTGGCAGAGCGAAAAAACAGCAGTCGAAATCCTGTCCGAGATGCGCCGATGAATTCGTCCTATACCATTGACGCCAGTGTGATCGTCAGCGCATTCAGCCCGGCTGAAACCGCCCATCCGTCCAGCAAGGCTTTTATGACCCGGGTGCGGGATGAAGCTGCTCCGGTGATCCTCCCAACGCTGGTTTTGCCCGAACTGGCTTCAGCAATTGCTCGCGGGCAGGGCCGGCCGGGATTGGGCATGGCTTTTGCCGAAGAGTTGACCCATTTTCCAAATCTCGTCCTGGTTGACCTGGACGAAAGCCTGGCAAAGCTGGCTGCGGAAGTCGCCGCACAATACCGCCTGCGCGGCAGCGACGCGGTCTACGCCGCGGTGGCGCTGCGCTTCGGCACCCGATTGGTCAGCCTCGACCGGGAGCAGTTGGATCGGCTGGAAGGGGTCTTGCCAGCCGGCGCGCCGTAGAAAGCCAGAGAAGGCAACGAAAAGGCGAGGTGCAGCACATCGCCTTTTTACATTAGCCTTTATCGGCAATTGGGAAGAAC
>DIDQ01000154.1:19170-33641 GCA_002418215.1 Anaerolineales bacterium UBA5796 | reverse complement strand
GTGTTTAGATGCGATTGCCCTGATAGGGAAAGTATAGCATGAAGTTTTATCAGTTATAATGCGTGGGTTTGATCCAGCTTTTTATATTGTCAGGTATTGCGTGTGAAGGAAAGCAAGGTAGTTGACCATCCGTCTCGTGTGCGGCCTTGGGCAGTGGTAATTAAGGGGCTTATTTTATTTCTGGGGGTCAATTTTCTTTTTTGCCTGCCGGGGTTTGACCATTTGGGGAGATATTCTCTTTATAATCGCCTGTTTCCCGGCCTGCCGCGTTTTTCCGGGACAACCGATCTCGAAGCCCTTTTTTTGACACATGCCATTGCAACTGAAAAACAGGCAGATGAATTTAGGGTTATCCTGCTGGGCGATTCGGCGACATGGGGTTTCCTTTTGGATTATCAGGATACGTTTGCCTACCGCCTGGATACGGCGGGACTGCAGACTTGTTCAGGGCAGCAAGTGCGCGTCTACAACCTGGCTTTGCCGACGCCCTCCGTATTAAAGGATTTCTTGCTTATGGAACTGGCGCAGGTTTACGACCCTGATTTGATCGTTTGGTTCATTACTTTGAAAGGATTTACAGATTTCGACAGAAATAATGCAGGCGGTTTGCCATTTCCTCACGGAATTAAAGAGGTCGGTGAACAGATAGCATTCCCGTTAATGCTCAACAACCTCGATGAAGTATCTGATCTGCTTGATCGTTACAACATAGATTATCCCCTGCCATCGGTTGCGAAAAATGGAGTTTGGGATAAAACACTCGTAGCCCAACGATCTCATTTGGCTGATTTGCTGGAAGTTCAGTTGTCGAGTTTGGAATGGGGAGCAACTCGCGTAAATTCCGGGACCAGCCTGCGCGACCCGGCCTGGGATAAGCCGATTTCACAAAAGCCAATCAAAGCGAACTTAATATTTGGAGAACTGGAGGCCCCCACTGACATCAGCAAGTTTATGCGCCTGGATATTTTTAATACGGCATTGAACGGAGACGAATATCCTCCAATTCTGGTGGTGAACAATCCAATGTATCGAACCGGGAAGGCCGTGCGGAAGCTCCGTTACAACGAGATCTACCCTCGTTGGGCTTATGACCAATACCGCGAGATCATGATCGCGCAAAGCCGGAAAAACGGTTGGGCATATTTGGACTTATGGGATGCAGTGCCCAGCGAGCATTTCTCGAACTCTTCCTTTCACCGGGATGCTGTAGGGGAGGCAATAGTCGCGGAAAGTCTGTCCCCGGCCATCCTCGATATGGCATGTCCATAACAGTGGGTGGTGGCCCAGATGGTCTCCTTCAAGAACTCCGGTCTACGGGAATTGGTTTTGCTCCCAGGTATAATACCCCCATCTTGTCGAGGAAGCTTGGCGCTTGGTTTATGAAAGAAATTACTGCAAATACGCCTCAAAATAAAATGCGTCCCGGGGCAGTTGCGATCAAAGGGCTTATCATTTTTTTAGTGGTAGATTTACTATTCATTCTGCCATGGTCACGGCATTTAGGAAAATATACGTTGTATAACTGGTTAATACCAGGGCGGACACGCTTTCTTGGGACAACTGACCTGGATGCATTATTCTCCAGCCATGCGGTTTCACGCCCAAAACAAGCGGATGAATTTCGGGTGTTTTTTCTGGGCGATTCGGCTGTCTGGGGTGCATTGATGGATTACAGACTGACCACTGCTGCTCGGTTGGATGCGGCTCGGTTGGAAACCTGTTCGGGTAAAGAAATCAGGATCTACAACCTGGCTTCACCCGAAATGTCAGTTTACAAAGACCTTATGATTTTGGATTTAGCCATTAAATACCAGCCAGATATGGTAGTATGGTTCGTTACCCTGAACAGCCTGGGAGATTTTCAGCGCAGTGTTCCTGATGATGATATCCGTTTTGCGAACGAGGTCCAAGCTGTCAGCTCACAACTGGACCCCCCAATAGTGCTATACAATATGGAGCAGGCTATATCTCTCGCACAGCGCTATAACCTTGTCATGGATGTGCCCCAACCAGCTCTGGAAAATGTCTGGCAGAGGACTCTTATTGGCCAGCGCAACCATCTGGCTGATCTTTTGGATGTTGAATTGGCTGCGTTTACCTGGGCCGCTCTCGGCGACAGGCGTTCTCGGTCTTATGAGCCTATTTCAGATAAGCTCGTGAATGCATCGTTAGCCTGGTTGGATATCAAAAAACCAGTATCCCTGGAGAAGTTTCTCCGATTCGATATCTTCGATGCCGCCCTTGCAATCGCGGGGGAAATTCCGGTGCTGGTTGTCAACAATCCGATGTACATTCAAAATGGCGAAAGCCTAAGTGTCCGTTATAACAGTGTATATCCTGTTTGGGCATACGATCAATATCGAGACTTAATGCAGAAGCGCTCTGGTCAAAGTGAGTGGTCGTATTTGGACTTGTGGGATGCTGTCCCGGGCGATCTGTTTGCGGATTCGAATTTTCATCGCCAGCCAGCGGGGGATGTGATTATTGCTGAACGATTGGGGCCGGCAATCTTAAAGCTATCCTGCCCGTAGAAGTGTGTTTCCTGGAGGCCTGTATGAAGAGATTTTTTTCCAGCTTGTTAACTCGTGAAAATTTGTGGGCGTTATTCTTTTGCCTGATCCTGGTTGCCCTGGTAATTTTCACCGCAGATTACAAAGACTCCTGGTTTCTCTATGAGGGATTTTAATGTCGTTTAACAATATCCTGATTGCGTTGGGCCTGGCGTTGGCGGTGGGACTGGTTTTTCGCCGCCAGGGACGCGTCTATGTATTGATGACAGTCAGCGTCATCGCGTTATATTGGCTGCAACCGTCGCTGAATATCCAGGGTTACGAGATCTGGCTGCCCACCCTGGTGTTGGGACTTGTCGTACTCAGTTGGGGATTGGTCTCCGAGCCGGAAGAACGCGGCAGGCGCGGGAACCTGCTCGTCGGGCTGGCCCTTTTCGTACTTGTGGCAGGATTGGAGTTCATTTCCCGACTGCGAGTCGAAACGACCTGGTTCAACCCATCTCCTCTTTTGTTTTGGCCGACGATATCCCTGGCCTTAATTTCCCTGTCGACCTGGGGGTTGTCTCGCACCTCCGGCGCCAAAATGGCTGGCCTGTGGGTAATGATTGCTCTCCTGCTCGGTATTTTCATCTTTATAAAATTGCCCTCCTTTTCCGGGCTATTGGACACCTTTATAGTAAATGTGAGCGACCGGCTACCCGGCCCCAAAGTGGAACCAAGCCCTCTCTTTGACCTGCGCTGGTTCGGATTCTCCTACATCGCCTTCCGCCTGATCCATACCCTGCGCGACCGCCAGATGGGACGCTTGCCGCAGGTTTCGCTGGCCGAATACCTGACTTACGTGGTCTTTTTCCCAGCCCTGGCTGCCGGGCCGATTGACCGTGTGGAGCGCTTTGTCAAGGAACTGCGCCAGCCCCTGGCTTTGGATTCGGATGGCTGGCTGGAAGCCGGTCAACGCCTGATGGTGGGGCTTTTTAAAAAGTTCGTTTTGGTGGATTTTCTGAGCTATATCTCCCTGACACCCGCCAATAGAGCCTACGTTGTGTCCAGCGCCTGGATGTGGGTCCTGCTCTACGGGTATTCCCTGCAAATCTATTTTGACTTTAGTGGTTATACCGACATTGCTATCGGCCTGGGACGATTGCTCGGCATCAAAATGCCCGAGAATTTCAATGCTCCTTATCTGAAATCCAATTTGACCCTGTTTTGGAATAACTGGCACATGACCCTCACCCAGTGGTTCAGGGCTTATTTTTTCAACCCATTGACCCGCTCCCTGCGTTCAAGCGGGAAATTCTCCATCCCGGCTGTAATCCTGATCACCCAGGTCTCGACCATGCTGTTGATCGGTCTGTGGCACGGCATCACCTGGAACTTCGTAGCCTGGGGGCTTTGGCACGGGATCGGCCTCTTTCTCCAGAACCGCTGGAGCGACTTCATCCGTCCGCGCGCTTCAGGGTGGCTGACCACGCCGGGGCGGCAGAAAACCGTCGAATGGATGGGTGTCTTCGCCACGTTCAACTTTGTCGCCCTGGGTTGGGTGTTCTTCGGCTTTTCGTCCATGCAGCAGTCGTGGCTCGTCTTCCAAAAACTCTTCGGGCTTTAGTCTCTGGTACCTTGCATTATTATGAAGAACTCGATCCGCCCCTTACATGTTCTGATTAAAGCGGTCTTGGCGTTTGGCCTCATCAACCTGGCTTTTGCCTGGATCGCGCCCTCCCCGGCCAGCCTTTCACTGGTCAACCATATCCTGCCGGGGTTCGAAAGATTCCCTGTCATCCGCACCCCGGCGACCAATCCAGATGGGAGCACTCGTATCCAGCGCCGGTTGATGACCGACCTGGATATCCTCTTCGGCGCTCACGAGCTCGCAGGGACTCCCAAAGCAGATGATGAATACCGGGTGGTGTTCATGGGTGATTCGTCCATGTGGGGGTCGGGGCTGATCCCGCAACAGACTCTGGTTGGCTTCATTAACCAGGCCAGTTTGGAAACCTGTACCGGTCAGAAGATCCGGGCCTATTCTTTGGGCTATCCCAGTAATTCAGCCATGAAAGATTTGCTCATCCTGGCCCGTTCGGATGATTACGCCCCGGATATGTTCGTGTGGACATTTTCCTTGCAGGCCTTTGTCCCTGAGCGTCAGAGCGTGCTCGTAGATGATAATCTGGCCGATTATCGTAACCTGGTCTTGGGTTATAACTTGAAAACCATTTACAAACCTGATGAGACTGCCTCCGAACCAGGTCTTTGGGACAGAATTCTCTGGAGCCAGCGCCAGGATCTGCGCCTTCAACTCCACATTCAAGGATTTGCGTTCTCGCGCTATTTTTACGGCACCGACGATATCCGCTCGTTGCTCCAGGAGGATGAAGACCTGGTAATCCGGCCGCCAGGGGCCAGCGCGAAATATATTAGTTATAAACAAACCGGTAATCTGTTCAAAAACCGTTGGCTGGCTCCTTTCGACACCCTGCGAGTGGCGAATGAAATTGCTGGAGGGCGGCCCCTGCTCCTGGTCAACGAACCGATATACATCGCGACCGGTGAAAATTCCGATATTCGCTATAACTGGATATACCCGCGCTGGGCGTTCGATCAATATCGTGCGTTCATGCAAAACCGGGCCATCCAAAAACAATGGATTTACTACGATTTCTGGGATTTACTCCCGCAATCTGAATTTCTTGATACAATCTTCCACCGCAATGCCCAGGGCAACCGGCATTTCGCCGAAAAGCTCATCCCTCTGATCACAGGAAACTCGTGCAAATAAGGAGAACTACTCTCGATGACAATTGACATGATTGCTTCCATCGCAACCTTCATCGCAGCCCAAATTCTCAAGCAGCCCAATCGGGTTATCCGCTCCGACGAATCGCTCATCTCCAGCGGCCTGATCGACTCCTTCAGCCTGATGGACCTGGCCCTCTTTGTCGAAGACACCTTCGGCGTCCGTATCGAAGACACCGAGCTGACCGCCGACACCTTCGACACCCTCGACCAGCTCGCCGCCCTCGTTCAGTCCCGCCAGAAATGACGACTTTCAACGACCTGCTGCGCGGCCACTATGCCGCTGACCCCCACCGTGCCGCCGTCGTCCTCCAGCACGCCGGGCAGGATGATGAAACCCTGACCTACGGCGGCTTGCTGGCGGCGGCCAACGGCTACGCCCAAACCTACGCCGAGAACGGCCTCCAACCCGGCGAAGTGGTCGTGCTCATCCTCCAGCACGGGCGGGAACTGGTCGCGGCCTTTTGGGGCGCGGTGCTGCATGGGGCCATCCCCTCGATCATGCCCTTCCTGACCGAGAAGCTCTCGCCGGAGCGTTACCGGGCCGACCTGGCCTCGCTGGTTTCGATCACCAAGCCGGTTGCGATTGTGACCTATCCCGAATTCGAATCGGAGGTCCGTTCCGCGCTGACGGAGGGGGATTCCGTCCGGCGCGTGATCATCACCGATCAGGTCGCCCCCGCCTCACCCCCGGACTTCAGCCTGCTCCCCGGTTCGAGGCGTTCCCCCGCCGACATCGTCCTCCTGCAACACTCCTCCGGGACGACGGGATTGCAAAAGGGCGTGGCCCTCTCTCACGAAGCGGTCATCAACCAGTTGACGGCTTACAGCCAGGTCTTGAACATTGACTCCGCCAGTGACGTGATCGTCTCCTGGCTGCCGCTCTACCACGACATGGGCCTGATCGCGGCTTTCCTCATGCCGGTGCTGCTCGGCGTCCCGCTGGTCATTCAATCGCCTTTCGATTGGGTGCGCGCCCCCTACCGGCTGATGCAGGCCGTCTCGAAGTACAAAGGCACGCTCTCCTGGTTGCCGAACTTCGCCTACAACTTCAGCGCTCAGCGCGTCCGCCCGCGTGACATGGATGGCGTGGACCTGTCCACCTGGCGGGCAATCGTCAACTGCTCCGAGCCGGTGCGCTTCGAGAGCCACCAGGCCTTCTTCGAGAAGTTCCAGCCTTACGGATTGAAATGGGAGAGCCTGCAAACATCTTACGCGATGGCGGAAAATGTCTTCGCCGTGACCCAAAGCCCGTTGAACGGCAGCCCGGCCACAGAGGAGATAGACCGGATCGCCTTCATCCACGAGCGGATGATCCGCCCGGTAACGGACGGCCGACCCGTCGTCAAGATGATGTCCTCGGGTCATGTCCTCAGCAACACCCGCGTCCGCGTCGTTGACGAGCACCGCCGCGACGTCCCCGAACGGACGGTCGGCGAGGTGGCCCTGCGCAGCGACTGCATGTTGACCGGCTACTACAACCGGCCCGACATCACCAAAAAAGCCTTCCACGACGGCTGGTACCTGACCGGCGACTACGGCTATCTCTCGAATGGCGAGTTATACGTCACCGGCCGCAAGAAGGACATGATCATCGTCGGCGGCAAGAACATTTACCCGCAAGACCTGGAAGCCCTCGCCAGCGAAGTGGACGGCGTGCATAACGGGCGGACAGTGGCCTTCGGCATTTACGACGAGCGCCAGGGCACCGAGGAAGTGGTCATCGTGGCCGAAGCCGACACCGCCGACCCGGTCGAGCAGCAGCACATCGCCGACGCTGTCCGCCAGCACGTGACCAAGAACTCGGCGGTGGCCCTGCGGTTCGTGCATATCGTCGGGCCGAAATGGGTGCTCAAGACCAGCAGCGGCAAGGTGGCCCGTTCGGCCAACAAGGAGAAGTATCTCGAAGAGCAGGGGATCAACGGAATGGATTAGCAAAACGCCCGGCAACCGGGCGTTTTGTGTTACGGCATGGTTTTCTACGGCGAAGCCGCGCAGCGGAAACCCCCGCTAAAATCATCGGGGGCTTTGCCATCCCTGGCATCCACCAGCATAGCGAGGAAATTAACCCTATTCGAGCGGATGAACGTCCCGTAGTAGCCGCCTCCGCGCAAGACTTTCAGGGTTCCGCTTTCGGGGCCTTGAGGATTGCTTGATGGCGAATTGCTATAATAATTTTCGTCATACCAGTCATTGACCCATTCCAACACACTCCCGCTCATATTGTACAACCCGTACCCATTGGGGCCGAAACTGCCCACTGCCAGGCTGTTTTTGTCGAAATAGCACTTATCCATGACCGCGCCATTCTTCGCGCCCAGAGTGCAGACCGGCTTATCATCGCCCCAGGCGTACAGCTTCCCTTCCAGTCCGCCGCGGGCGGCTTTTTCCCACTCGGCTTCGGTTGGCAGGCGGGCGCCGCGCCAGGCGCAGTAGGCGTTGGCGTCATGCCAGGAGACACTCTTGACTGGAAAATTGGCATATTGCCGTGTGCCGTAATCGCTGCTGATAAAAGGCGGCTGGCAATACCCGGCCGCGACGCATTCGGCATAGCGGGCGTTGGTCACTTCGTAGACATCAATTTTGAAAGCGTCCAGGGTGACGGTGTGGAGCGGGTTGTTGTCCTCGGCTTTTTTGTTACCCATCTGGAATGGCCCGGCCGGGATGGTCACCATTTCGACTTCGGACGGGAGGAATTTGGGCGGCTCGTCCACGGTTTGGGAGGCGGGGACAACGTTGAAGTCAGAATACTCGCTTCGGGCGATGGAGCGGCCATCCTTGTCGAAGGCTTCGACGTTCCAGGTGTATTCCCCGACAGGCAGGCCTGACTCGAAGCGATGGGGCGTTGTGATTGCATCGATCAACTCATCACCGTAATATTTGTTGCCAAGGTTGTGAGACATCAAAAATAGCTGGTAGCGGACGGCAGCCGGGTTGGGCTGCCAGGCCAGTTCAATCGGCGCGCCTTCCTTGAGCGTATCCAGGTTGAGCGGGTTGCTGATGATCACATCGCAGGAGGATGGCTGCCCGCTCATGTTGAATCTTTCATAGACACCGTCAGACATCGAGATTATGTTCCCGTCGGCATCGTAGGCTTCGACGTTCCACCAATATTCGCAGTTTTGCAGTTGGCCGGTAACCGTGTACGAGGTGCCGATCACCTTTTCGCCAGTCGTTGGCAGGCCGTTACCGAAGTAGACCGCGTAAAAGGCCGCATGGGGATAGGCCTCCCAGGTCAGGGTGGGGTTTTCCTGGTAGTAAGCGCCGTTGGGCGGGGAGGTCAGCACCAGGTCAGGTTTGACGAAGATGAGATTGCCGAGGATGGTGGTTTGATCGGCGGGAAATTCAATGGCGCTGGACGACTTTCCAGCGGCGTATGCCTTGGGGCTGATCTGGGAAAAGCCAAAATGATGCCACTCGTCGTCCTCGTTCAAGCGGACTTGCAAACTGTATTCCCCGGCGGTCACATTCTCGAAACTGAAATTGCCCTCCGCGTCGGTATTGGTGGTTATTTTTGCATCTGCGCAATCGAAGGTCGAGTAACCATTGGAAGGGCATATCATTACTTCCGCCTCAGCCATGGGCTGTTGGTTCCAGACCACGCGCCCCACAATATTGGCTTTGCCCGGTTCCGGGATGGCAACCGGGAAGAACTGCATTTCCTCGGCCGGGATCGCTATCGAACCGGGAGCCGGCCCCTCTTCCGGGGCGGCGCAGCGGAATCCGATCGAGTCGGTTTGGTAATGTTTGGCGAGGGTGACTTCGCCGAAAGTTTGGAAAATCCTGAACCGGAAGGATACGCTCAGGCTGAACTCATCGTAGAGATGGAAGTAGCCGTCGGATGGGTTGACGATGGATTGCCAGTCGCCGCCGCGATAGACTTTATATACCCCCGTAACCGGGCCAAGCGGATTGACCAGGGATGAATATTCATAGTAGCTGCTGCGCCACCAGTCCGCCGTCCACTCCCACACGTTGCCGACCATATCCAGCGCACCGTAGGGGCTGGCCCCGGCGGGGTAACTGCCGACGGCGGTCGTATCGCCTATGCAGCCGTCGCTGCCGCCGAAGTTCGCCAGGTCACAGGTCGGGGAGGTTTCGCCCCAGGGGTAGGGGCGGGTGTCGGTCGCACCGCGGGCGGCTTTTTCCCACTCGGCTTCGGTCGGCAGGCGTTTGCCGGCCCAGGCGCAGTAGGCGTTGGCCCGCTCCCAATCCACGATCACCGGGTAGGCGGCATATTCCGGGTTGCCGTAGTAGGCGGCCCGGGTCGCCGACGAGACGTTTTCGAGCGGGAGGCAGCCCCCGGCGGCCACACACTGGGCGTAGCTGGCGTTGGTCACTTCGTATTTGTCAATCTGGTAGGCGTCGAGCGTGACCTGGTGCAGTTGCAGGCCGTTGTCACTCTTGTAATTGCAGTCCAGGCCATCGTTATTTTCGGGATCGCAGCCCATCTGGAACGGACCGGCCGGGATGGCGATCATCTCGCCGATTTCCCCGCTGGCGGTTTTGGGGTCCCGCGTCGCCTGGACTTCGGGCGTATCTGCCGTTACCGGGAGCGTGGGTGCGGCCCCGGCGGTGGGCTTTGCGCCCCTGCCGGTGGCGAGGCATCCGAGCATCGTCAGGGCTAAAAGCAGGATGAAACCCAATCTCAGGCGGGAAATCCCCGGAACGATTGCCCCTGGCTGTGATGTTTCCCCATCTCGACCCGAAGCGGAAAAAGAGCCATGCATCGCACACCTCCTCGCCAAGCTTTCACTGGTATGAATTGATTAGGGTGTGTTTCAAATGAGTTGAAAGATGGAACGTCCCGAAGGTTCTTTTGAAAGACCTTGCCCGTTCTTTAACCCTTCGGGACGGTTGTTTCAACCGAAATGAAACACACCCAATTGATTATACCCAGGACGGCCATGAATTGCGTTTTTTTGGAGCGAGGCGCCGGATCATGCCGGTCTCTGCTGGCTCACTCGTGGACCACTTCGTAGCGCAGCCAGAGATGGCCCCCGCCCTGCGCCTGGGCCGAGAGCAGTTTCAACCGGGCCGGCCACTCGCCGGGACCCAGGTCGGGCGCGGCGAACAGGCTTGGCGTCCAGGTGCCGCCGATGACCGCCGGGAAGATTTCGAGGTGGAACTCGTCCACCAGTCCGGCCCGCAGCAGCGCGCCGCCGAGGATCCCCGGCGAGGTGGAGATGAGCCGCTCCACGCCCAGTTGGGTCCGCAGTTTTTCCAGCGCCAGGGGCAGGTCTACCTGTTCGTCTCCGGCGAGGAGGTAGGGGACGTTTTCCCGGCGCAGGTAGGCGAGGTATTCGACCGGGGTGCGGCGGGTGACGAAGACCAGCAGGTGTTCGCCCCCGGACCCTGGGGCCTCTTTGCCCGGTTCGCCGGTGTAATACCAGCGGACGCGGCCCCGGCTGTCTACCACGGTGAACCAGCCTTTGGGGGCGGAACGCTCGACCACGCCGGCCGGCAGGAAGTCCTGGTGGAGTTCGGCGGGGTCGTCGTCTGCGGGCGGGAGCGGATCGGGGGTGTGGTCAGCCGTGACGAAGGAGTTGCTGCCTTCGATCCAGGCCTGGGGCTTGTATTCGGCGAGGATCTGTTCGTAGATGCCGCTGGGTTTGGCGAGGGCGCTCCAGCGTTCGTCGCCGAAGAGCAGGAGCACATCGGGGGCGAGGGTCAGGCGTCCGTCCACCGAGGCGACGCCGTAGATGAGGAGTTTGGGACGGGGCATGGGGGTGAGTCCTTTCTGGCTTGGTTCGAGCCTTATTCGAGGTGTTTTTGCTCGCCGACCGCGTAGGCTTCGGCGATCCAGGCTTCGAAATCGGAATCCAGGTCATCTTCCGAGTCGAGCCGGAAGTGATGGAGGTGGCTGCGCGGGGAGAAGGTCTCGATCTTGTGGAATCGCGGGTGTTCGAGGCGGCGGGCGAAGACGAATCCGCCGAGCAGGTGTGCTTTGTGCGGGTAGAGTGAGACGAAGCGCATCCGCGCCTGGAACGTGATCCGCGTCTTCTGGGGGATGATCGTCACCGGGCCGCAAGCCTGGACCATCCCGGCGAATTTCTTGTAGATGCCGAAGACATGCGGCTCGGACCGGGCAAAAAGCGGTTCGAGGCTGAATTTTCCGCAAGAGTGCTGCTGGTTGGGCGTGGTGAATTTCTCGCCGCACTTCGGGCATTGCCATAGGGGGTTGAGCTGGCGTTTTGGGCGGGTCATCTGGATTTCCAGACTCAGTATACAGGATTTGGGCCGGCGCGCAAGCCTCGGTCAGCCCATTATTGCGCAGGTTTGAATCAAGCAACAACAAAGCAAACCTCCCGCATAACCCTGCGGGAGGCGCTGAAACCTGGGAGCCGTTATCGTAAAAAGCGAGGTCTCCAGACAAGGTCAGATATACAGATCCCGCTTCGAGTAGGTGAGGTATGCGGCCGTCAGGGCTGCGACGATGATCCCGATGGAGAGCAGGACGAAGAGTACGTCGAGCCTGGATTCTTGCAGCAGGGTGGCCGGGTCGAAGTAGTTGAACGGCGAGAAGTATTTCATGAAATCCAGCTTTTCGTTCAGTTTGTCGAAGATGGAGATGAAATAGGTTGCCAGGATGATCGAGACGCCGAGCGACCCGGCCCGTTTGTATTGTTTGAGGGCGCTGCCCAGCAGGATGCCGACCGCCAGGAAGATCAACTGCATGATGAACATGGCCAGCATGGTGATGGCGACGAAGCCGTTGAAGCGGTCATCCGGGGTGTATTGTTGGGCATTGGCAATCGTGAAGCCCCAGGTGACGAGGTTGAGCACAATGCAGTTGACCAGGACCGCCAGGGCCTTGCCGGTGATGACCTGGCTGCGGGTGACCGGCAGCACCAGGGAAAATTCCACAGTTTTATCCCGTTCTTCTTTCGAGATCACGTCGCTGCCCCACATGGCGGCAGAGATGGTCAACAGCAGGGCAAAATAGGTAAACATGATCCCGAAGAACCCTGTGACGGTGGTCAGGTTGAAGGCCTGGAAGTTCAGAGCTTCCAACATGGCTGGAGGGATGTCTTTGAGGATGGCCAGCATATCGGGGTTGTTGTAGTAGGCCGAAAACTTGGCAAACCCAACGATGGTGAAGAGTATGACGATCCCGCTCCAGATGAGCAGGGATTTAAAGTTGGCTTTGAGTTCGCGCAGGAAGATGTTCATAAGTTTCTCCTTGGGTTTTCGCGGATGCGTCGCACCTTACCCTGGGGCAAAAACCGTTTAACGGGTGATGTTTTTCGCCTGCAAGGGGTTCGTTTTGGCAGGTGCGACGCATCCTCGCACTTACACCGGGGCGGGGATGTTGCGCTTCTGGTACAGGTAATAGCTGCCCGCCACGGAAACGACGATCGCCGCTACGCTGATCCACACCTTGGACATGTCGAATGCGTCGTTCAAGACGATGTAGTTGGGGTCGAAGTGCTTGAAGGGGGTGATAAGTTCCAGCTTTACATCGCCCAACATGCCGCTGAAGGCACTGAGCACGTACATACCGAAAGACAGGCCCATTGAGTAGGGGGTCACGCTGCGGACGCGCTTGACCAGCAGCGAGATGAGGATGCCCACCGTGAAGAAAAACAGTTGGAAGAGGAGGATGCTCGCCAGCAGCAGGGACAGGGTCCCGGCGTCGTAGGGGCGCTCACCGCGGAAGGCGTTGATGAAGGCGAAACTGCTGGCCCAAACCACCGCGTTGGTGATGACCAGTCCGGTGAGGGCTGCCAGGAACTTGCTGGTCATGATCCGGGTGCGGGAGATGGGTTTGGCGAGCAGGAACTCGGCGGTCAGGTCCCTTTCTTCAACGGAAACCAGCCCAAATCCGTAGTTGGAGGCCTGGATCGCCAGGCAGAGCTGGCAGAAGAAAAAGATAAAGCTGAAGAACCCGAGCACCGTCGAAAAGTCCACGTTGCTGATCCCGAAAGCGGCCAGCAGTTCGGGCGGGAAGTTGGCCATGGCCTGGTTCAAGACTTCGGCGTCCTGGGCAAAGGCGCTGAACATGGTCATGAAAAGCAGGATCAGCGCAGCGAGGGACAGCGACCAGGTGATAACCGATTTGAAATTGGCCTTGAATTCATGCAGGTAAATGTTCATGGTCAACGCCTATTCGTAGTAGTGCATGAAGATTTCTTCCAGGGTCGGCTCTTCGATGGTCACGTCGGCCATGTCTTTTTGGCTGATGAGCCGGGTGAGGGTGTTGATGTTGCCTTTGTAGAAGAAATTGAACGAGCCGTTCTCTTTTTGCAGGTTGCTCACCCCATCAATGGCGAAATACTTCTCATCGAGACCCTCCGCGGTGACGCTGATCTTCTTGTAATTATCCTTGCGCAGGGTGGCGATGTCTTGCACCTCGATAATGCTGCCGTCTTTGATGATGGCTACCCGGCTGCACAGCTTTTGGACCTCGCCCAGGATGTGGGACGAGAAGAAGACGGTCGCGCCGCGCTTGTTCTCCTCCTGGACCAGGTCGAAGAATTTGCGCTGCATGAGCGGGTCGAGGCCGCTGGTGGGTTCATCGAGCAGGAGCAGCCTGGGTTGGTGCAGAAGCCCCTGCACGATCCCGACCTTTTTCTTGTTCCCATAAGAAAGATCGTCAATGCGCCGTTTCAGGTCCAGTTCCATGATCTCGGCCAGTTCGTACATGCGCTTGGTCGTGTCTTTCTTGTAAAAACTGCCGGAGTACTTGAGCAGGTCAAGAACCTTCATGCCTTCATAATAGAAGACTTCGGAGGGCAGGTAGCCAATCTCCTGGCGGATCTCCGGCCCGAACTGGATGCAGTCCTTACCGAAGACGGCGGCCGAGCCGCTGCTGGGGTAGATCAATGACAGCAGCAGGCGGATGGTGGTGGACTTCCCGGCCCCGTTGGGGCCAATGAACCCGAAAATCTCGCCTTCTTCGACCTTGAAGGACACGTCCAGGATGCCCCTGGACTTGCCGTAGTATTTTGTCAATTTATTGACTTCGATGACGCTCATGCCTGAACTCCTTTTGACAATTGAACGATTCGCAAGGTTGGATTTTTGCCTGCTCATGCGAAGAGCCGGTCCGAAAATCCTTCAACTGTTACGCAACAGTATCCATTTACGCTCCATGGAGACCTTTACCGCACGCCCCGCCCGACGATAAAACCGTCGGGCTGCTCTTACGAAGCCGCCTGTGGCGGC
>DIDQ01000154.1:9458-19088 GCA_002418215.1 Anaerolineales bacterium UBA5796 | reverse complement strand
GTGAGTGCGTAACATCAGTGATTGAGACCGTCCCGAAGGTTTCGTTCATAAGAACGCTCTCACTACGGGAACCTTCGGGACGTTTCCGCAGATGACCTTAAGGGATTTTGGTGAACCTCAATAAGTCCCCATTATAAACCCGCGCCTATCGGCTCAACTCGCTCTTGTACTCACCTTCGGGCAGTGACAAACTTCTTAATCGGCGGGACGATTGCGCTGGATCAAATCCCGCTTGTTGCCATGCAGGTCGAGGAAGACGACCACCAGCCCGCATTCTTCCTGCTGCGGCTCTTCCGTAAAGCGGACGCCGTGGGCTTGCATGTGCTCGTAATCATCCCGGAAATCGCCGGTTTCGAGGAACAGGAAGACCCGACCCCCGGTCTGGTCGCCGATACGGGACATTTGTTCCGGGCTGGAGGCTTTCGCCAAAGCGGAGGGTGCGTCGCACCTTGCAGACAGACGCCTCCGTTTTAGCGGATAAACGCCGTCTGGAAGCCCGAACCTGTTTAGAAAGGTGCGACGCACTCGCGGGGGAAGGCCGGGAAGGGGGTCAAGGCTTCAACTCTCAGCGGCGGAGGACAAGGGGAATAAGACCCCGGCGGGCTAGTCAATGGTGAATCTGGCGGTGTGTTTGATGGTTTTCATGCGATTTGGTTGGCCTGGGGTTTTCCTGTTCATCTTTTTTCCAAAACATCCAATATGGCAAGGATGACACCTTCGAGGTTGTTCATCACGTCATTATTCCAAAAACGGATCACGGTATAACCTTGTGATTCCAGGTATTTCGTTCTTTCTTCATCATAACCGGTTTGCTCGAGGTGTTGGCTCCCATCCAGTTCGATGACCAGTTTCCGGCGAGGCGCACAGAAATCTACGATATAGGGGCCGATGGCGTGCTGGTTTCTGAAATGAATATCTCCCAGCCGGTGTGCTCGCAGCCGCGCCCATAGTTTGATCTCGGCTGGGGTCATATTGCGATGCAATGCCTTTGCCCGCCCAAAGACTTTGGGGGTGGTGCGACGGTGAGACATACCCCCTCCTAACCTCCCCCAAAATCTCGAAAAGCGTGAGATTTTGGGGGAGGGACTAACAGTCTGGCGGTTGAAAATTGATTGTTTGATTCCATCATTTTATTCCCCTCCCCCAAATTCCCGGTTTTGGAATTTGGGGGAGGCCGGGTGGGGGTCAAGGCTTCAACTCTCTTCACTAAATAAGGGGATTAGTCTCCCTGCGGGTTGATTGAGAGTGAAATTATCGGTGTGTTTGAATGTTTCATGCGATTTCGTGATCTCGAATGATGATGAAGAGAGATGAGATGGGCGCGGGTCACTCGTTTGAAAAATAATCCGAATCCACTCGTTTCAGTTGATAATTGATCGAACCTGTTACTCCAATGTCGTAATCAATCATCAGTTCGGCAAGACGCTTGCCGTCAATCAAAACGACTTTGAAATCAATGTTGGCAACATAATTGACAGCTTCGGATGAAAAACTGGATATGGTTATGAAAATGCCCTTACGGGCGCGTTTTCCCATCAAAGCCCCAACGAATTTCTGAATTTCCGGCCTCCCTACCGACGATTCCCACCTTTTGGCCTGGATATAGATTGCGTCTAGACCAAGCCTGTCCTCATCAATAATTCCATCAATCCCTTCATCGCCTGTCTGACCGACGGCGCGGGCTGCCTCACGCCGTGAACCACCATATCCCATATTGACCAATAATTCAACAACCAGCCTTTCAAAAAATGCTGGATGACAGCTTTTCACTAAGGCAATGAGTTCTTGAGCCAAATCATCCCGGATTTCCTGATAAGCGTCTTCAAGGATTTCTTCCGGGGTCTTGCTCGTGTCTTTCGGGGCTGAAACCTGGCTATCTTTCCCGTTCGATTTTCTAGGAGTATTTTCTTTGTCTCGAAATTCAATATACTCAGGGAATTGCTCCAGATATTTCATGTCAATGCGGGTTGGATTGCTTTTCAACACCCCTTTCCCGCGGTCAGTAATTTTGTAGTGAGATCGCCGAATCATTTCCAGCAGACCAGATTTGGTCAGGTAAGTCCTTGCCCATCCAACCCGATTGTAAAATACTGTTTGCTTGCCACTGGCAATCAACTCATTAGCTTCTAACTCAGAAAGTGAGAAAACTTTCGCTAAATTATCCAATATTTCGTGAAGCGAATGTTCTTTGCCATCGCTGAATTGCTGAAGAACCGGTAGCATCATTGATTGAAAATCTGGAACAGGCATTTTCATATCCTTTCACTTCATAATCAATAAACTTTCCACTTCTCACTTCTAACTTTTCTGCCCCCACCCTTCGATCAACCCCTTCATCTCGGCCTCCTCACCGCCCTGTTTCTCGAAATACTCGTTCATGAACTGCGAGCGGCGCAGGCGCAGGGCCATTGGGGCCACGGCTTTCAGGTCGGCGCGGGTCACTTTCAGGCGGCCGTCGGCGGCGGCGTGGGCCCGGGCGGCCTCGAACCAGGTGATCTCGGCCCGCAGGGAGTCGATGCCCATCTTTTGCACCAGGGCGATGGCCGGTTTGGCGATGCCGTCGGGGATGGCGACCTGCTTGAGCCGCTGGCGGGCGGCGTCTATCTCGTCGGCGGCGGCGAGCAGGTCGTCGGCGTAGCCGGCCACCATCCGGCGCGGGTTGCTCAGGTAGGCGTGGACGCGGCGATAGGCTTCCAGCCGGTCGGGGGCCTCGTCCAGGCCGCGCACGATGACCCGCAGCCCGAAGCGGTCCAGGATCTGGGGGCGCAGGCGTCCCTCCTCGGGGTTCATCGAGCCGATCAGCACGAACCTGGCCCGGTAGGTGGCCGAAACGGGACCCCTCCGCACCGTGTACGACCCCTGGGCCGCCGCGTCCAGGATGGCGTCCACGATGTCGTCGCCGAGCAGGTTGATCTCGTCAATGTAGAGCAGGTTGCGGTCGGCCTGGGCCAGGATGCCGCGCCGCACCCGCAGCCGTTCGTGGAGCGCGGCCCGTTCGTCAATCCCGCCGACCACGTCTCCCAATTGTGAGTTAAGCGGCAGTTCCACCAGCCGCACCCGGTCGGGGGCGGTCAGCGGCCCGCCCTCGGCGAACTTCTTGGCGCAGTCCGGGCAGACCGCGTCCAGGCCGCCGGTTTCGATGTCTTCGGGCAGGCAGCCGTAGTAACACAGGCTGCGCTCGACCTGGGGCAGGATGTCGAGCAGCGAGCGGACGGCGGTGGTCTTGCCCGTGCCGCGCGGCCCGATCAGCAGGATGCCGCCCACGTTGGGGTTGATCAGCCCCAGCAGCAGGGCCAGTTTCATTTCCTTTTGCCCGACGATGGCGAGAAAAGGAAAAGGCATCACCTCGGCCTGGGCGCCCTCCTCAGGCCCAACCTCCGGGACGCTCTTGCCGGAGACGTAATCCACAAGCTCTTTCAGGCTGCGGAAGGCGTGTCCGACTTGCTGTTTTTCGTCGCTTTCAGGGGATGGGGGATTTTCGGCCATAGTTTTCTTGTAATGCGACATTTATGTCGCTTGTTCGAGTAGGGCGACATGAATGTCGCATTACGATTTAGTGTTTTCCGCCAAACGCTGTTTTTGCCGTTCTGCGGCCTGGTCCATGCGCCTCTGCTCCGCCGGATTTTCGGCCAGCAGCGGCGGGACCGGGACGGGTCGGCCATCTGAATCCATCGTCACGTAGACGAGGTACGCTGTGTTGGTATGCACCCGCTCACCCGTAACCGGGTTCTCGGCGATGACCTGCACCTGGGCTTCCATCGAGGTGCGCCCGGCGTAAGTCACCTCGGCGTTGAGGATCACCAGGTCGCCGATGCGAATCGGCTGGCGGAAGACCATCCGGTCTATGGCGACGGTGACGACCCGCTGCTGGGCGTGGCGCATACAGGCCAGCGCCCCGGCTTCGTCCACCAGCTTCATGATCCAGCCGCCGTGGACGTTGCCGTGGTTGTTGGCGTGCTCCGGCTGCATCAACTGGGCGATCTGGATGCGCGAAGCACGGATGGGCTTGGGTTTCAGTTCACTCATGGCTTAACTTTACCATCGTTTAATCCGCGAATTTGCGCCAATCTTCGCGAAATAAAAAATCCCCCGAAGCATTCGTTATTCGCGTGGATTAGCGAAAATTGGCGGATAAAAAATTCAATCCAGGTCTTCGCGCAGTTCCCCCAGGTCGAGGGTGTGCAGGCGCTCGGGTTCTTCGAGCAGCACGTCAATCGTGTCGTTCATCAGTTCCCGCATCATCGGCGCCAGGGGGATGGTGGCGGGCGGGTAGATCCGTTTTGGCGGGAACGGCGGCACCTGACGCGGTTTGAACTCCTCCCCGCGTTTGCGCAGGATGCGCGGCTCCGTGCTCAAGACCCCGGTGTGATAACCGAGCACCGAATACACGTCCCGTTCACGGGTTACCCAGCCGATCCACTCGCCAGATCGGTTGTACAGGTTTGGATACACCAGGAATGCTTCGGCGTCGCCTTTGGTGGTATAGATCGGGATGATGGATCGGGTTTCGGGCATGGCTCGATTATTATATGTCAATTTGGAGTTGCAGGAGTGCGAGATTAATCTCGCATAACGTCCACGTCGTTATATGTCCAGTAGCGGTTGACGAAGAAATTCCAGAGCATCACGATCCCGACCGCGACAGCCAGGGTCAGGTTCCTGGCGAGGAAGCCGGGGGAAAGTAAGGCGATATTCCAGCGGGTGAAGAGCTTGAGCAGCGGCGGCTCCACGTAATGCAGGATCGGGATGCGGATGCCGACCCCGGCCAGGTTGACGATGAAGAACATCGCCAACTGGTTCAGGATGGGCCGCGAGCGCGAGTCGGGATAGGTCCAGTAGCGGTTCCAGATGAAATTGCTGGTCACGGCGCAGGCGAAGGAGATCGTTCCCGCTGGGACGAGGGGCATGTGCGCCGCGCCGGTGAGCAGGTTCATCGCCCCGAAGTCAATCACCGCGCCGATGGCGCCCACCACGGCAAACTTCAGGAAGCGGGTCCGCTCTTGCGGGTTGGTCAGGATCACGGTCATTTCAGGCCAAGCTGCTCCTTGAAGTATGGGATGGTGCGCTCCAGTCCCTCCTCCAGGCCGACTTCCGGCTCCCAGCCCAGGAGGGTGCGGGCGCGGGTGATGTCCGGCTGGCGGCGCTGGGGGTCGCGGGCGCTGCGGGCGTTCGGGACGAAGACGATCCCGGCCTTATTTCCAACCACCCGGTTGATGGCCTCGGCAAACTGGAGGATGGTCATCTCGACCGGGTTGCCGATGTTGACCGGCAGGTGCTCGTCCGAGTGCAGCAGGCGGACGATGCCCTCGATCAGGTCGTCCACGTAGCAGAACGAACGGGTCTGCTGTCCCTCGCCGTAGACGGTCAGCGGCTGGCCGAGCAGGGCCTGTTTGATGAAATTGGGCAGGGCGCGGCCGTCTTCCAGGTCCATGCGCGGGCCGTAGGTGTTGAAGATACGCACGATGTGGGTGTCCACGTTATGGAAACGGTGGTAGGCCATGGTCAGGGCTTCGGCGAAACGCTTGGCCTCGTCGTACACAGCCCGCTCCCCGACCGGGTCCACGTTGCCGGGATAGTCCTCCGTCTGCGGGTGGACCAGCGGGTCGCCGTAGATTTCGCTGGTGGAGGCCAGCAGGAACTTGGCCCCGTGGGCTTTGGCCACGCCGAGGGTGTTGTGGGTGCCGAGTGCCCCGGCCTTCATGGTCGGGATGGGCAGGTTGAAGTACCCGAACGGCGACTCCGGGTTGGGGCTGGCCGGGGAAGCGAAGTGCAGCACCGCGTCCATGTTATCGGGCAGGAAGATGTAGTGCGACACGTCGTGTTTGTAGAACGTGAACTGTTCGTTGCCCATCAGGTGGGCGATGTTCTCGGGCCGCCCCGTGACGAAATTGTCCATGCCGTACACGTTGTGACCGTCGGCGATCAGGCGGTCGCACAGATGAGAGCCGAGAAACCCGGCTGCGCCAGTGATTAGAATTCGCATTTAATGACCTCGTTTGTGGATTTATCAGGGAATTGTAATTTGCCGTCCCAACTTATGCACCTAGATGGGCAAATTGCGGATACGGGCTTTTTTCTCGGTTACACTTGACCTCTTGCAAAAGTCCGATCTTTGCCACGGAGTCACGGAGTCACAGAGTTTTTTTCTCCGAGTCTCCGTGTCTCAGTGGCTTAAGATGTGTCGGCTTTTTGCAAAATATCATGGTCTGACAGCCGTTCCAGCCCCTGTTCAGACAAATGAACCGCATCGTGGCCGTTTCGACGCAGTTCATCCACCACGCGCAGAGAGATACCCATCTCGGCGAGAAACTTCATACCGAGGCAACATCCAGCACTTGCACGGTTTCATCGGCCAGCCATGCGGCATATTGCAATGACTGGCGGATATCGTCCTCTTCGAGATAAGGGTATTCCTGAATGATTTCGGCTGATGACATGCCGTTCGAGATGAGATTGAGAATTAAAGATACAGTAACTCTCATCCCGCGAATGCAGGCGCGTCCGCCCAAAATATTGGGGTCGAATGTGATACGGTTGAACGGGGTCATAAGCTGGCTCCTTCCGAAGGCAGTATATCACTATTCCCAATCCACCCTCGTCAGCAGCCCGTCGCCGGTGACTTGCTGCGCTTCGCCGGTCAGGCTGTCCACCAGCCACAGGTCGCCTTTGTAGATCACGGCGAGGAACAGGCTCCCGTTGGCGAGCGGCTCCGGCGACCAGGCCGGGATCTGCGGCTCCAGCCCGGTCGAATCCGCATCCGGGAAGAGGATGCGGCGGTTCGAACCGTCCCGGTCCATGGCGACCAGGCGGTAGCGGCTGGTGATACTCTGGGTCGGGGAGGTGGCCGCCAGGTACGCCACCCGGTAACCGGCCTCGCGGTTTGACTTGTCCAGCGGCGAAACGGATGGGTAGGCGAACATCCCGGTCTGCGGGATGATCTGGATGCTGGCGCCGTTGACCAGCGAGACGCCGCTCAGGTCGAAATTGGGCGATTCCTCCGGGCTGACCAGTCCGCCCGGCGCGGCGTGAGTGACAACGAAAATGGTCTGGCTGTCCGCGCCCCAGGCGAAACCGGGGACCCAGGCCCAGTCGCTGCGGGTGTTGAGCGGCGTGATCTCGACCAGCGGGCGCAGGACGCCCATCCCCTCCCGGTTGAAAGTGACCAGCCCGATCCCGTCCGGGCGGGAGTAGGCCAGGTGGCGGTCATCGGACCAGGCGAAAGCCGTCCCCCACCAGCCATAGATGCCGCCGGAGTTGGCGTCCAGGATCAGGCGGGGCTTGTTGGCTCTGGTCGCGGTAAACGTCACGCTGTACAGGTCGTTGTTGGCCTGCCAGCCGGGGGAAGTGCCGCGCGGCTCGACCGTCGAAAAGAAGGCGGTGTCCCGGTCCATCGGGGAGAACCCGGCGTAATGGACGATGTTGCGCCCGCCCAGGTCCACCGGTTCGGCGTCGCTCGAGTCGAGGCTGAGCGCCCACAGGCTGTTGATCTCCTCGTCGGGCGGCAGGTCCGATTTGCGGGTGAAGAGCAGCCAGCGCCCGTCCGGCGACAGGTCGAAGACCCGCCCGTCCAGGTCGCCGCTGGTGACGAGCGGGACGCGCCCGGCGGTGCTTTCCTCGATCATCCAGGCGTTGCCGCCGGAAAGATAGACCAGCCTGCCGGGGACGGCCAGCGGCGCAAACGGGTTTTGCGCGCCGATCATCACGATCTCGGCTTGCGGTTCCTGCAAAATGGTCGAACGCACGACGCTCTCGCTGACCATTTCGCCGTCCTCCAGCACCCGGCGGATGGTGATCTCCCGCAACCCGTTCGAGCCGGACTGGAGCAGGCGCTTTTCGCCTGCGGCAAGCGAGTCGCTCCGCACCGTCTGTTGCTCGAAGGGGATCGGTTCCTCGACCGTCTCGAAGACTTCTTCGACGCGGGTGACGGTCACGCTGTCCCCGTCGCCCAGGATGGTGAAGCCGGGCGGCTCGACCCGGTCGTTATCGGCCAGGACGATTTGAGCCTGCTCCAGGGCCTGGTCCACCGTGCTCCCCGCCGGGACTTCGACCTGTTCCTGCGCCCCGTCTGCCCAAACGCTGACGGTGATGTCCCGCTGCGAGACCTGCGGCGCGGCGCAGGCGGTGAGCAGGAGGAATAAAAGGATTGTCACTGCGAGCCGCCCTTTGGCGAAGCAGTCTCCTCTCGTAACAGGCGATTGCTTCGGGCCGGGAAGAACATCCGGCCCTCGCAATGACAAACCCAAAAGGATGGTTTTAATGCTCATGGGGGATACTGGTATAATCCGAACCGCTCATTTGACCCGGCCGCTGAGCGTCATCAACCCGTCAGCGATGGTGATGCTCTCGAGACGGATGCCGGTCGCCACCGGTCCGAGCGAGCCGGCGTAGGCCTCGGTCACGAGGGCGGCTATCGCCCGGTTCAGGCCTTCGGGCGCGGGCAGCGGTCCCAAATCCACAGAAACGACTTCGATCTTCGGCTGGCCGTTCTCGTCCACCGCTGCGTTCAGGACGAGGCCCACGTTGGCGACGAAAACGCCCTGGCGCACCCTGCCATAGACTTGCAGCTGCCCATCGCGCAGGTAGACCTGCGGCTCGGTCAGCGCCGGGTCCTCCTGCTCGCTCAAGCGGAAGGCCAGCATCGAAGTCAACTGCGACTCGGTGATGGTGAGGGTCAGTTGGCCGGTGATGGCGGCCTGTTCGAGAGCCAGTTTGACCTGTTCCTGCAACTCCAGAACGGCTTCGGTGGAGACCGGCGGCGGGTTCTCCGGGAGGTCCGGCCCGCCAACGGAAATCGTGCAGGCCAGCGCTGCCGCCAGCAGGACGAGGGCAGCCGGCAAAACTCTAAAATATTTTTTCATTTATCCTCGAAAGATTTCCATAAACCACAGTTCCATGTCATTCTGATGAGCCAGTGGTCTTCTGGCGAAGAAGATTCCGCTCGATTTGCCGGGAGACCCTTCGGTCGCAAAGAACGCTCCCTCAGGGTGATATCACATCTGTAAAATACTAAAATCAGAATTTAACGGAGCCATTATAGCATGAGCGACTTTGAGAATCGTCTGCCCGCTTTTTTGGAAGGACTGCTGTTCGTGGCGGTCGAGCCGGTCACGCCGGCGCAACTGGCCGCGGCCCTCGAATTGACCCCCACCCAGGTCGAAAAGGGATTGCAGGAACTCGAAGCGCAGTTGAGCGGGCGCGGCCTGCGCTTGCAGCGCCACGGCGGGCGGGTACAGTTGACCACCGCCCCCGAACTGGCCGAACCCATCGAGCGCTTCCTGGGCCTGGAAGCCACCAGCCGCCTGAGCCGGGCCGCCCTCGAGAGCCTGGCGATCATCGCCTACCGGCAGCCGGTCACCCGCCCGCAGGTGGACGCGGTGCGCGGCGTCAACAGCGACGGGGTGATGAAGAGCCTGCTCGGCAAGGGGCTGATCCAGGAGGTGGGCCGCGCCGAGGGTCCCGGCCGCCCGATCCTGTACGGCACGACGGCTGACTTCCTGGGATATTTCGGCCTTAATTCGCTGATCGAAATGCCCCCGCTCGACATCCCGGACGGGGACGGGGATGAGCAGGATGTGGGGTTATTGAAAGGATAATAGATGTCTTGCATTAGTTATAGGGCAAACGTGATGC
>DIDQ01000154.1:0-9359 GCA_002418215.1 Anaerolineales bacterium UBA5796 | reverse complement strand
GTGGCAAAAATCGGACTTTTGCAAGATGTCAAATAAAAAACGGACGGGAGTGACCCGTCCGCTTTTTTATTCTTCAAGCGATCCCGTATCATACCCGTGCGCTTCGAGATATTCCACCACTTTCTGCCGGGCAATTTCGGCGTCAAGCATCTCGTCTTCGGTGCAGGCGGGCGAGAAATAATCGTAATTGCTGACCGTGCCCTCGGACAGTTTATTTTGCTGCACGTTGAGTTGGAACCATTTCTGGCACACGATCACCTGGACGGTTTTGATCTGGTAGAACGGCGCGACTACCGTCTTGGGCGCGCCCGCAATGATACTCCAGATCTCGCGGTCGGCGGGCGGTTCGCCGTCCAGGAGTGAGTGGCCGGTCATCCAGTTGGGGCGGGCCAGGCCCATGTAATCCAGGACTGTCACCGGGATGTCCAGGTTCTGGACATTGTGCTCGATGGTCCCGGCATTTTCGCCCTTCGGGAAATGGATCAACAGCGGGGTGCGCACGTTGGTGACGTATTTTTCGGCGTGGTCGGTGTAAATGACGATGATCGTATTGTCCAGCAGCCCGTTTTCTTCGAGACGGGCGTAAATCTGCTCGACGTAATGGTCGAAGCCGGTGATGGCGTCGTCGTAGAAATTTTCCGACCAGGGATGGGTGGCGCTGTCGCCCTGGGAATAGACCTGTTCCCGGGGCGAGAAAGTCGGCCCGTGGGTGTCCATGAAGTGGGCGAAGACGAAGAGCGGGGTGTTGGACTTTTCGAGCAGGGAAATGATCCGCTCCATGCGCTCCAGGTCGCTCATCCGGGACTTTGGGTCTGTTACCGCTTCGATGGGGTTTTCCATCTCCCGGACCATGAAAATGTCCAGCAGGCGGTCTGTTACCCGTTTGGATATGGTCCAGATGAAATAGGGCGCTTGCGAATCCCCAAAGAGCCGGCGCAGCGACGAAAGCGCCGGGGGATCGAGCGGCTCGCCGTTGACACTGTCGAACCCGTCCAGCAGGTTGACGGCTTTGGCGTCCACCCAGTAAGGCACACCGACTTCGATGGTCGTGTATCCAAATTCTTGTAAAATTCCCGGCAGGTGCTCGAAAGCATCATTTTCTTCGAGGATGTCGGGATAGCGCATCACGCCCGCCACGACCGGCGGCTTGCCGGTCAGCACGGATGTGGTCGAAGCGGTGGTGCTGGAGGCGTTGGGGAAGGCGTTGAGAGCCACCAGCGAGGACTGCGCCAGCCCGCGCAGGAAGGGGGTGGTATCCCGCTCGTAGCCGTAGACCGACAGGTGGGTGCTGTTCAGCCCGTCGCTGCCCAGGATGAGGATGTTGGGCCGCCTGGCAGGCCGGGCGGAGTAGGTATCGAGCAACTGGCTGTAATATTCCCGCTGGATGAGAATGGTTGAAGTGATGGCTATCGTCGAAACGGCGACCAGGCCGAGGGCCAGTCCGTTCCGCAGGCGGGTGGCCTTTTTATGCTTCTTCGATCCGGCTGCGGCGCGCATCCAGACGAAGCGGTAAGCGAAGATGAAGACGGCTACGAAACCGAAGGCATAGACCAGCCGCCAGAGTCCGTGGGTGGTGACGATGCCGAAGCCGAATACGGTATAGGTGAAATTGTCGGCCATGATGAGGGCCGTCACGGCCAGGAGCGCGGCGGGGACGAGAATCCCGATTGCGAAGAAGACAATCTGCCCGCGCAGGAGACGAGCCAGCGCTCCCAGCCCCAGCAGCGCGCCCAGGGCGGCGACGACGAAGATCGAGAGTATCCCGGCGGTGAGCAGCAGGACTGCCAGAGCTTCCCAGAGGGTCAGACTCGAAAGGGATGACTCCTTGGTCACGAAGAAAAGCCATTCCATAAAAACGTAAAACTGGGAAACGAGCACCGAAATGGCGAACAGGTTCCCCCAGGTTTTGGCGCGGTTTGGTTGTTGGGAGTTGTCTACCGGTAAATTGGGCGTCTGTGGTCTCATGCCCGGCGATTATACACCTCCGGTAACTTTCCCGTTCAACCGGTTTTCCCGGCGCTCCTGAACAGGATGGCTTCGATGGCCCGTTCGGCGGCCCAGGGTGCGCTGGCGGAGGGTTCGATGCTGCGCAGGGCGTCCAGCACGGCCTGGGTATTCTGGTCGAGCTGGTGGAAACGTTCCAGCATGTGCAGGATGTGGTACGCGCCCTGGCGGAAGCGGGCCGAGTCGAAGTGGCGGGTGATGCCTTTCAGCAGCGGCAGGACCGCCTCCCGCCCATAGTGGATCAAGGCCTCGGAGACGGCCCAATGGACGTTGATGCTCTGGTCGAGCAGGGCGTCCACCAGGGCGTCGGCGGCGCGCTCGTCGCGGATTTCGCCCAGGATCTTGGCCGCCTCCCAGCGGCAGCGTTCCCGGTCGGTGGTCAGGGTGGCAATCAGTTCGGGGACGACGTCCGTTCCCGCGCTGATCAAGGCCCAGCGCGCCATCTCACGGACCTGATTATCGTCGTTTTCCAAATCGTGCAGGTGTTTTTGGACTTCCTGTGTAATGGTCATGTCAACTCCTTGCGTCTAAAACGATGTTATTAGCATACCCCGCGGGGATTAAGGGAGCATAAACGAAACGTCTGAAAGCTGTCTGAGCTATCAGGCTTTATTGGGAAGAACGTCCCGAAGGCGTTGTCCTGAGCTTGCCGAAGGGTTGCCGTTAAACTCTCGGGTTGTTCGTAACAAACCTTCGGGACGGTGTTTGCGTGTTATCACCGACAACATCTATCACGAATTCTTGACGGAGGGAGATATTCCGCGTAGAATGCGTAAGTAACTTAACTGTTAATTAGATTAACCGAAAGGAGCCGCCATGACCGATCCCGGCGAGTTGCTGCAACAAACGATAGACCGCTTCTGGGAGAGCGTCCCCCCGACCTGGAACCGCATCCGCACCAACGTGCGCGGCATCGCGTCCGAGAGATTCGGTGTCACGGTCGAGCAGTTCCACATCCTGCGCCACATCCGCAAGGGAGTCGCCTCGGTCAGCGAGCTGGCCGAGGCCAAGGGCACCAGCCGCCCGGCCATCTCGCAGGCCGTGGACGTGCTGGCCGGCAAGGGGCTGGTGTCCCGCCGCCAGGACGCCGCGGACCGCCGCATCGTCCGGCTCGAATTGACGGAGGAAGGCTCGGGCCTGCTCTCGGCCATTTTCCGCGAGAACCGGGCCTGGATGGCGGAAAAGCTCTCCGTCCTGACCCCTGAACAGATGACCCAAATCATCGCCGCGCTCGACGCGCTCAAATCCGCCTTCGATGATCGTAGTAGCGACTTCAGTCGCTGACGGCTAAAGCCGTTACTACGTTACAAGAAACCCTATGACCCATCTCCGTAAACTCCTCTCCTTTGTCAAACCCTACTGGTTCCTGTCGGTGCTCAGTCTCATATTGCTGACCAGCGTGGTGTTCATTGACCTTTCGATCCCGCGCCTGATCCAGCGCGTCATTGACCAGGGCATCGCCCAAAACGATACCGCCGTTGTGGTCCAAACCTCGGCCCTGATGCTCGGCCTCTCGGTGCTGGGGGCGGTGCTGGCCATCGGGAACAACTACTTCTCAGTGCAGGTCGGCGAGAGCGTAGCCCGTGACCTGCGCGAGGCCACCTTCCTGAAGATCCAGTCGTTCTCGCACGGCAACCTGGACCACTTCACGACCGGCAACCTGCTGGTGCGCCTGTCGAGCGACGCCAGCGCGGTGCAGCGCTGGACCCAGGTCACGCTGCGGATCGGGACGCGGGCGCCGATGCTGATGATCGGCAGCCTGGTCCTGATGTTCAGCACCAACACGAAACTGGCCCTGACCATGCTGCCGCTGCTGGCCGTCACCCTGGCGGTCACGCTCTGGTTCGGCTTCAGCATGGAACCGCTCTTCCGTCAGGTGCAGAAGCGCCTCGACCGGCTCAACACTGTCTTGCAGGAAAACATCGCCGGGGCGCGGGTGGTCAAGGCTTTCGTGCGCGCTGATTACGAGGGGAAACGCTTCATGGACGCCAACGAGGACTTCGCCGGCCTGACCGTGCGGGTGATGCAGTTCATGGAAACCATGTCGCCGGTGCTGAGTTTCTTCGTTAACATCGGGATCGTGGTCGTCATCTGGGCCGGCGGGCTGCAATCCATCCGCGGCGGCCTGACCCTGGGCGAGATCGTGGCTTTCACCAACTACATGCTGACCACCGTCGGCCCGCTGACCATGATGGCCCGCCTCTCGAACGTGTGGGCCAACGGGCTGGCCTCGATGCAGCGGATTGACGAGGTGCTGGACGCCCTCCCCGAGGTCCGGGAAGACCCGGAGGCGGTCTCCCTGCCGGACGATGCTCGTGGACGGGTCGTCTTCGAGCGCGTCTCGTTCCGCTATAACGGCAACCAGCGCGAACTCGTCCTGGACGACGTGAGCCTGGTCGCCGAACCCGGACAGCGGGTGGCCATCCTGGGCGCGACCGGCTCGGGCAAGACCTCGCTGGTCAACCTGATCCCGCGCTTCTACGACGCCACCCAGGGCCGCATCCTGGTTGACGGCCTCGACATCCGCAAGATCAGGCAGGAGTCGCTCCTGGGGCACATCGGCATCGTCCCGCAAGAGACGGTGCTGTTCTCCGGCCCGGTCAGTTACAACCTGCGCTACGGCCGCCCGGAGGCCAGCGACGAGGAGATCGTCGCTGCCGCCAAAGCCGCCCAGGCCCACGATTTCATCCTGGAACTGCCGCGCGGCTACGAGACCCACGTCGAGGAGCGCGGGGTCAACCTGTCGGGCGGGCAGAAGCAGCGGCTGGCGATTGCCCGGGCGCTGGTGACCCGGCCCAAAATCCTGATCCTGGACGACAGCACCAGTTCGGTGGACGTGGAGACCGAGACCAAAATCCAGGCGGCGATGGACGAACTGGTGCGCGGCGCCACCGTTTTCGTGGTGGCCCAGCGCATCAGCACCGTGCTCAACGCCGACAAGATCATCGTCCTCGACCGCGGCCGGGTCGCCGCCGAAGGCACCCACGCCGGACTGATGCGCTCCAGCCCGATCTACCGCGAAATCTTCGACTCGCAGTTGGGCGACGGCTTCCGTGATGAGATCGTCATGGCCCGGACGGAGGCGCAGGCATGAGCCACCAATCTTCGACATCCGATACCCGCCAGGCGCGCGCCAGCCTGGAGCCGCGCCGCCCCGCCGCCCGGGTCCAGATCGAAAAAGCCAGGGACGCCCGCCAGGCCATCCTGCGCCTGGCGGCTTACCTGCTGCCGTATCGCCTGAAACTCATCCTGGTTCTGGCTTTTGTGCTGGTCTACACCGTGATGGGACTGCTCGGCCCCTACCTGATGGGCGTGGCGATTGACCGCTTCATCGGCGGCGGGGACGTGCCCGGCCTGGTCCGCATCGCGCTCTGGATGCTGGCCGTTTACCTGCTCGACAACTTCTTCCAGGCCGCTTCGGGCTGGACCATGGCCCGCGTCTCGCAGGACGCGCTCAAGACCCTGCGGGGCGACCTGTTCGAGCACCTGCAAAGCCTGTCGCTGGGTTTCTTCGACCGCCACCCCGCCGGAGAGTTGATGAGCCGCCTGACCAACGACATTGACGCCATCAACCAGGCCGTCTCGCAAAACGTGACCTCCCTGCTGGCCTCGGTGCTTTCCCTGGCCGGGATCGTGGTCGCCATGTTCATCCTCAATCCCTGGCTGGCGCTGGGGACGCTGGTGGTCGTGCCGGTCATGCTCTGGTTCACCGAGTTCGTCGCCAAGTACACCCGCAAGGGCTTCCGCGAGTTGCAGAAGCACCTGGGCGGGATGAACGGCGTGATGGAGGAAGCCATCAGCGGGCAGAAGGTGGTCAGCGCCTTCCGCCGCAAGGATTCGGTGATCGAGGCCTTCCGCGAGAAGAACCAGGCAGTTTATAAGGCCGGGGTCTACGCCAACTCTTACGCCCTGCTGCTCATGCCGCTCACCAACGTGCTGGGCAACTTCTTCATCATCGTCATGGCCGGGCTGGGCGGATGGCTGGCCCTGCAGGGTCTGGTCACGGTCGGCACGATTGCGACCTTCATCAACTACGGGCGCAACTACATCAACCCGCTGCGCCAGTTGGCCAACATGTACAACGCCATCCAGGCCGCGCTGGCCGGGGCGGAGAGAGTGTTCGAGATAATGGACACCCGGCCCGAGGTCCAGGACGCAGCGGACGCCGCCCCGCTGGAGGATGTCCGGGGGGATGTCCGCTTCGAGGGGGTCCGCTTCGCCTACGTGGAAGACATCCCCGTGATCAAGGGCATGTCTCTCGAAGCCAAAGCCGGGCAGACGATTGCCCTGGTCGGGCCGACTGGGGCGGGCAAGACGACCATCATCAACCTGCTCTCACGCTTCTACGAAATCCCGGACCACGACGGGGCGATCACGGTGGACGGGCGCGACCTCCGCCGCATCCGCAAGGCCGACCTGCGCCGCAAGCTGGGCATCGTCTTGCAGGATACGTTCCTGTTCTCCGACACGGTGATGGAGAACATCCGCTACGGGCGGCTGGAGGCCAGCGACGAGGCGTGCATCCGGGCGGCCGAGATGGCTGACGCCGACCACTTCATCCGCCAACTGCCGCAGGGCTACCAGACGAAGCTCTCGGAGCGGGCGGGCAACCTCTCGCAGGGACAGCGCCAGATGCTGGCGATTGCCCGGGCCGTCCTGGCCGACCCTTCCATCCTGATCCTGGATGAGGCCACCAGCAGCGTGGACACCCGCACCGAGGCCCGCATCCAGAAATCCCTGCTGCGGCTGATGGAGGGGCGCACCAGCTTCGTCATCGCCCATCGCCTGAGCACCATCCGCGACGCCGATAACGTGATCGTCATCAAAGACGGCGAGATCGTCGAGCAGGGCAGCCACCAGCAACTGCTCGACCGGCGCGGCTTCTACCACAACCTGTACCTGAGCCAGTTCAAAGGCCAGGCAATTTGACCCCGATGAGCCGGAAGAAATGATGAAAACGGAGTCCAAAGTCTCCAGACTTTGGCGCCAACGTCGGGAGACGTTGGAGTCCGCGCCCTATTTTCCTTCGTGACCCATTGTGCCCTTCGTGGTTGAAATTCTTGCACACGTGTGCCTGCGACCCAGTGCAGGCAAAAACAAGCATTTCATTATTCAAGCACTAAAGAACAGGAGGATTCCATGACCGTCCAATACAGTGTCGTACCCAAGAAAGACCCGCGCAACCTGGAGGCTCCCCCCAGGTATTACCCGGCGGTGGTCAGCAAAGGCCGCACCGGCATGAACCGGCTGGCCGAGCGGATCGCCCTCATGTCCACCTTCTCGCTGGCTGACAGCATGGGCATGCTGACGGCCCTGCTGTACATCGTCGCAGACGAGCTGTCGCAAGGAAGGATCGTCGAGTTGGGCGACTTCGGCGCCTTCCGGCTGACCATCCAGGCCAGCGGGGAGGATGACCCGGAGTCTGTGGACCGCTACAACATCCTTGAAGCCAGGGTGCAATTCAAACCCGGACGACCCCTGAGAGACATGCTGAAGAATCTGGAGTTCCGCAAGCGTTGATTGACCAATAAATGCGCATTTAATCACCAAAAAATACGCATTTATTTTTGAAAAAATGCGCATTTATTTCTGAAAAAATGCGCATTTAATTGGAGATAAATGCGCATTTAATTGACAAGAAATGCGCATTTATTGTATTGCTCACGTGCATGGTGTTGGAGAAAGTCCTTCGCCACTGGGCACGGAGACACGGAAGAAATGTAAGGGAAAACTCCATGTCTTCGTGCAGCAATTCTCAATAGATGCCTTGCATTAGTTATAGGGCAAACGTGATGCAAACCTTTTAAGCCACTGAGACACGGAGACGCGGAGAAAAAGAAGAAAAAACTCTGTGACTCTGTGACTCCGTGGCAAAAATCGGACTTTTGCAAGAGGTCAAGTATGCCAATGTCACTGTGAACTCTGCGAAGCAGTCTTCCACATTGTCGGGAGGATTGCTTCGTCGCAACGAACGCTCCTCGCAATGATATTAGGTAATGAAATTGAGAATTGCCGGTCCTCGTGGTTTGTTCTTGAACTGGGTATAATTGCCCGCATGGAAGAACGCATACAAAAACTCCTTGCCCAGGCCGGTTTCGGGTCCCGCCGGGCCTGCGAAGACTACATCAAGGCTGGACGGGTGCGGGTCAACGGGGCGTTGGCCGAACTCGGCCAAAAAGCCGACCCCGCCACCGACAAGATCACCCTGGACGGGCGGCCAGTCGCGGTCGAGCAGAAGGTCTACATCGCCCTGCACAAACCCCGCAACGTCCTGTCCACCGTCGAAAAGGAACAGGGCGACACCCGCAAGACCGTCCGCGACCTGGTCCCGGTCCCGGAGCGGGTCTACCCCGTCGGGCGGCTGGACTTCGAGAGCGAAGGCCTGATCTTCATGACCAACGACGGCTCCCTCGCCCAGGAACTCTCCCACCCCTCCAAAGGCCACTCGAAAGTCTACCGGGTGCTGGTCGCCCGCCACCCCGACCAGGAGCAGCTCGACACCTGGCGCAGGGGCGTCGTGCTCGAAGACGGCCACAAGACCCAGCCCGCCGACGTTTACGTCGAAGGCACATCGGGCAAAGGGGCCTGGCTGCGGGTCACGCTGCAAGAGGGCCGCAAGAGGCAAATAAGGGAGACCTGCGCCCTGCTCGGATTGCCCGTCGTGCGCATCGTCCGCATCAGCATCGGCACCCTGCAACTGGGCCGCCTGAAAAAAGGGGAATGGCGATATTTGACCCCGGAGGAAGTCGAAGCCCTGAAAAGCGGACAGAAACCGCCCCGCCGGCCGCCTTCTCCCCGCCGCTCGTCCCGGACCTCGCGGCCGGCTCCCGCCAAAAAAGCCCGTCCCGGCCTCCGCAAGCCCCCGTCAAACCCCTCCCGGACGGGGTCCCGCACCCGCAAGCCCCCCGCCAAACGCTGACATGGCCGAATACGCCATCCCGGCCGAGGAGATCCGCCGCGAGTTGACCGTCGTCAACTCGCGCTTCATTGCCAGCCTGACCCCGGCCTTCAGTACCGACGAGGCCCGCGCCTTCATCGCCCGCATCCGGGGCGAATTCCCCGACGCCACCCACAACGTCCCGGCCTACATCATTGGCGGGGGGAACTCCGTCACCGAGTATTGCTCCGATGACGGCGAACCGGCCGGCACTGCCGGGCGGCCTGCCCTGGCTGTGCTGCAAGGTTCTGGGCTGGGTGACGTGGCTGTGGTGATCACGCGCTACTTTGGCGGTACTAAGCTGGGCACCGGCGGTCTGGTGCGTGCGTATGGTGATGCCGTGCGCCAGGTGCTGGCGCTCACGCCGCGCGCCGTGCGCATCCCGGTGCATACCGTCATGCTCGGCTTGCCCTACTCG
>DIDQ01000144.1:7935-14887 GCA_002418215.1 Anaerolineales bacterium UBA5796 | reverse complement strand
GGTGCTGCGCGGCAGCGGCCTGGGCGATGTCGCCCTGGTCGTCACCCGTTATTTCGGCGGGACGCTCCTGGGCAAGGGCGGTCTGGTGCGAGCCTACACCGAAGCGGCCCAGCAGGTGGTCAGCGCCGTAGCGCGGGCCCGCAAGGTGCTGGTCCACGTCGCCCTGCTGGCCCTGCCCTACCCGCTGCTGGAGCAGACCCGGCGTCTGGCAGGTCAACTTCACGGCGATATCCTCGACGAGACCTTCGCCGCCGACGTGACCCTGACCCTGCGCTTCCCCCTGTCCGATTTTGGGCCGTTCCAGGCCGGGCTGAGCGAACTCTCCTCCGGGCAGGTGCAGGCCGAGGTCATCGAGACGAAGGAGATGCTGGTCAGGATCGCGTAATGCGGAATTCATTCCGCAAGCGGAAGTACGCCGCCTCGCAATGACAATAAAAATCCGGCAGAGTGCTCTGCCGGATTTCGATTCCTTGCTCCCGCGTCGTCTAGCGGATGTCTATGATCTGCTCGACGATCGGCTCGACTACTTTGCGGACTTCATCGAGTTTGACGCCCTTCACCTTGAACGTGATCAGCCGGTTCGACGAGTTCTCGCCGATGAACTGCCCAAAGGCAATGAAGTTGCCGCCTTTTTCAGACAAGGCTGCGGTCACTTTGGCAAGCTCTCCGGGCTGGTCGGGGACCAGGGCCGTGACCCGTACACCGGCCTCGCGGGCGCCCATCAGTTCGAGGAAGACCTTGAACAGGTCGGTTTCAGTGATGATGCCGACCACGTGGTCATCCCGCATTACCGGCAGGCCGCCGACCTTGTTATCCGCCATGATGCGGGCGGCTTCCTCGATGGGAGTGTCTTCGGTGATGGTGAGCACCTTTTTGGTCATCACTTCGCTGATGGTAATCTTGCTCAACAGATAGTTCATTTCCCAGACGCTCAGGCTCGAGACCGGAGAAGGGGAGGCGTTGAGCAGGTCCTTGTCCGAGACGATGCCGACGAGCCGGCCGTCTTTCACCACCGGGGCGCGGCGGATCCGTTCGCTCTTCATCAGGTTGAGCGCATCAACGATGGGCATATCAGGTGTAATCGTAATCACCGGGTGGGTCATGCGTTCGCCGACTAACATTTTTACCTCCGTTTACCTTGTGTGGGCCAGTGTGGATGTTATGTGATTAAGCTCACTATTTAATTATAAGCCTAAATAAGCTTCACGAACATGCTCATTCCTGATCAACTCACGGGCAGGGCCTTGGAGTTCCACCTTCCCCTCGGCCAGGACATAGCCGTAATCGCTGATCGCCAGCGCCATCTGCACGTTCTGCTCCACCAGCAGGATGGTGATGCCAAGCTCGCGCAAGGCTTTCAGGCTTTCGAACAGGCTAAGGATCAGCACCGGGGCAAGGCCCAGTGAGAGTTCGTCAATCATCAGCACTACGGGGTCGGCCATGATCCCGCGCGCTACGGCCAGCATCTGCTGTTCACCGCCGCTAAGCGTGCCGGCTTTTTGGGCCTGGCGCTCCTTCAAGCGCGGGAACATGGCATAGACCCGTTCGAGATTGTCCTTGAGCTTCGGTGTGGCCCGTTTGTTCGAGGCGCCCATCTCAAGGTTCTCGTAAACGCTCATGTCGGTGAAAAGCTGCCGGCCTTCGGGGACCATCACCAGTCCCATTTCAGCTTTGGTAAAAGCCGGCATACGGCTCACGTTCTGCCCCTGGAAAGCAATAGTCCCATTCCACGGGCGCAGCAGGCCCATCACGGTGCGCAGCAGGGTGGTTTTGCCAACGCCGTTCCCGCCAACCAGGCAGGTCAATTTACCCTGTTCCAGGGCCAGGCTCGAACCCCACAGGATTTGTACTTCTCCGTAACCGGAGGAGACGTCGTTTATCTCCAGGATTGGCATTTCTACTCCTCCTTCAGCAGCTTTTCGGCCAGCTTGGGGTCGCCCAGATAGGCTTCGATGACTTTTTCGTTCTGCGAGATTTCTTCCGGGGTGCCCTCGGCGATCTGCTGCCCATAATCGAGCACGAGAATGCGGTCCGAAACGTTCATTACCGCCTTCATCACATGCTCGATCATGATGATGGTGATGCCGCGCTCCCGGATCTTCTTCACGGTTTCCACCATGTTCCCAATTTCAGAAGAATTGAGACCGGCCAGCACTTCATCGAGCAGCAACAATTTCGGACGCGAAGCCAACGCCCGGGCCATTTCGAGGCGTTTCTTCTGCGCGACGTTCAGGCTGGCTGCCAGTTGCTCAGACCGGATGCCCAACCCGACGAATTCAAGCACCTCTTCAGCGATCCCGTAGGCGTTGGACAGGGAATGGTTCTCCTGTCCGAAGCACGCGCCGACCATCACGTTCTCGAGGACCGTCAATTCGTTCAATGGCTGGACGATCTGGTGGGTTCGAGCCAGTCCCATGCGGGCCATGGTGTAAGTCTTGGCCCTGGTCACTTCCTGCCCGCGAAAAATGATGTGTCCTTCTTCGGGCGGGTAGACGCCGTTGATCGCGTTGAAGAGGGTCGTTTTGCCTGCGCCGTTCGGCCCGATCAGGCCGAGGATCTGGCCTTCGGGGAGATCGAAGGTCACTTTGGTCAGGGCTTGCAGGCCGCCAAAGCGTTTGGTCACACCTTGCACAGAGAGTAATACGGTCATGCCAGCACCCTCCTCAATACCGGGATGCGGTGACGCAGCCAGCCGATGGCGCCCGCCGGGATGAAGAGCACGATCAGCAGGAGTACGACGCCTGAAACGGACAGTTGTATATCCTTGAAGAAATCACTGGTGACCAGGTATCCGCGCATCCCCTGGTACGCGAAGGCTCCCAGGATGGGGCCGAGGACGGTCCCCTGGCCGCCGAGCATGACCATGACCAGCAGTTCGATGGATGAATGGAGCGGGAAGGCGACAGGGGGTTCGACGTGCCCGTTCTTGAAGAAGAACAGCACCCCGACCATGCCCGGAATGATGGCCGAGAGGACGTAGGCCCAGGTTTTGGCATTCGGAGCGATCACTCCCATGACTTCGGCCGCGTCCTCGTTTTCACGGATCGCCAGCAGCCCCAACCCGAATTTCGAGGATCTGACGAAATGGCTTATGAGGAGCGCTGCAAAGGTCAACCCGGCCATGATGTAAAAGGTCATCTTCAAGGCTTCGGCTGCGCCGCCATAGGCTTTGTAAACGGAGAAGTTCAAGACCATGCCGATAGGTCCGCCAAACAGGTCGAAATTGTTGGCGAAGGCTTTCATGGCTTCATTGATGCCGATGGTTGCCAGGGCGAAGTAGGCTCCCCGTAACCGCAGGATGGCCTTGCCGAGCAGGAACGCCAGGATGCCCGAAGCGATCCCGCCGGCCAGCATCCCGGCCCAAATGGACCAGCCGTGGTCGTTTACGAAGTACAACCCGACATACCCCCCAAAGCCGTAGAATACGATGTGCCCGAAACTGACATATCCTGTATAGCCAAGCAGGATGTTCAGGCTGGATGCCAGCGCAATAGCCTTGAGGATGGTGAAAGCGCTTTCGCGGGCTGATACGTTGTCTGTAATGATCGGCCATAGGACCACCCCAGCAACCACCAGCAGCGGCAGGACGAGTCCGAGATGTTTTTGCCAGCTTTTCATTTCTTTGCTCCAAACAGTCCTTTGGGGCGGACCAACAAGATGACAACGAATAATCCGAACTCGATCACGGGCACCCAGGATGTTTCCATGAACGTGGGAATGATCCCTTCGAGCACGCCAAGGATCAGGCCGCCGATCAAAGCCCCGATGGGATTACCCAACCCGCCCAGAACGCCAATGACAAAACTTTTCAGCTCGTACCCGCCCCCGGAAAGGATGTTGAAAGGGAAGAAGGTGGCGATCAAGGCCCCCGAAACAGCCGCCAGCATGGTTCCAAGCCCGAAGCTGAGGGCCAGGATGCGGGTCGAGGGGACGCCCATCAATTCGGCTGCGGCGCGGTTGTTGGTCACGGCGCGGATGAATTTACCGGGGCGGGTCCGATACAGGAAGAGATACAGCGCGCCTGTGACCAGGATGGCGATCAGGGCGGCGACCAGCCTCGTGCCCAGGATCGTGGCCGATCCAAGTTTGAAGCCGCCCAGGCTGAAGTCCACGTTATACGGAGAGGTCGTCAAGGCCGCGGTGGCAAGGCCGATAATGATCATGTTGACCGAAAAGGTTGCCAGCAGGGACGAGAGATGGGGCGCATTGATCACCCTGTGAACAGCGGTGAAGTAGATCACCACGCCGAGGAGCAATCCCGCGATTGCGATGGGAACCAGGCCCAGGTAGGGATTGATCCCCAGGCGGATGAACAGGAAGAACGTGCCGAACATTCCCAATGCAATGATGGGGCCATGGGCCAGGTTGATCACGTTCATCACACCCCAGATCAAGGTCAACCCCATGGCGGCCACACCGTAGACAAAGCCGAGCAAGATGCCATCAGGAAGGGATGTAAGAAGCAAAGTAATCTGTTGCATATCAACTCCCGGTAAATTAGAAGTAATTGCATCTTTTCGATAAACCGGCGTGGGGTGCGACGAATGCGCCGCACCCGCCACACCCCACGCCAATTCCCAGGTAGCCAGTAATACATCCCCCCAGAAAGGCCCTGGGGGGATGTAAAGTTGCGGTGCAGGTTATGGCGTTGGGACCGGGTAGAGCGGATCGTTGGTTGCAACGTCGGCGGGGGCAATGATCACGCGGACGAGTTCACCCGCATCATTCTTCTGCCACTGCGCCACGACCATCTTGTGGGCAATTTGCAAACCGTGGGCAGCTTCAGACGTATCGAATTGGATGCCTCCGTAGAAGGTCATGAGATTCATGGCATTCAAGGCGGCCTTGACGGCTTCGGGGTCAACCGAGTCTGCATCCAGGATGGCCTTTTGCAAGACCAGCCCGGCAGCGTAACCACCGGCAACGTGATAGGTGGGGGGATCGCCGTAAGCGGCCTGGTAAGCTGCGGCGAAATCTTCACCGGTGGGGCCGAACCACTCTATGCCCAGGTTGGCAGCTTCCTCTTCGGTGTGTGTGGCTTTCAGTTCCCACTGGCTCGAGGTGGCGATGCCCAGGGCCGCGTCACCCAGTTCGGGGAACTTGGTGTCGGCGGGAGCAACCAGCAGGTAGACGAACTTCAAGCCGATCTGTCGTTCGTAGAGCGTCCGGGCGAGAGCCGTACCGTCTTCATAATGTCCACCGCCGAGCAGGACGGTCGCGCCTGAAGCTGCGAGCTTGTTGACAATCGGGCCAAAATCTGTGGTGCCCGAGGCGTATCCTTCCTCCAGGGTGACTTCGAACCCTTTGTCTGCCAGATAGGGTTTGATGCCTTCCACCACGCTCGTGGAGAATTTGTCGCTCTCGTAAACAAGGGCAACTTTCGCTTCCGGGTCCAATTGCTGGAGCATGTCCACTGTACTGGACATGTAGAGGCTGCCCGGGGTGTAGAGCTGGAACAGACTGGTGTTGCCGGTCTTGTAGGTGGCGTCGTCGGCCGCGCCGGTGGTGATGAGCACCTTGCCGTTCTGTTCGGCGACGATGGAGGCCGCCGAGGTCAGGCCGGACGAATAGGGGCTGATCAGGAAATCGGCGTTATCCTCGCTGATCAGGCGGGTGTACAGCTCTTGCACGCGCTCGCCGTTGGATTCGTCGTCATAGGTCTTGTAGTCGAACTTGACCACTGTGCCGTCGCTGAGGGTGATCCCGCCCGCCTCGTTGACCTGGTTCATCCACAGGAGGAAACCGTTCACCTGGCGCTTGGAGGACACTTCCTGGCTGCCGGTCAGTGACGAGGTGAAGCCGATCACGACCGTCTTTTCCTCGGGCGCTGCCGGAGGCTGGGTGGCGACCGGCTCTTCCGAGGGTTCCTGGGTCTCGGCCGGCGGGGCCGTGGTTGGTTCTGCCGACGGGCCGCAGGCGCTGAGCAGCATACTGCTGACGATCAGCAGGGTGAAAAGGACGAACAAAACTTTTTTCATTATCTTCTCCTTATTTATTGTGGCGAAGGCCAAATGGATGAGCGTTGCAGGGATACTTTACCCGCATACAGTTCCAATTTTAGGTTGTCAATACAAATATTAGCTAAATGGAAGCAGTGTAAAGGTAAATAATAGATAAAAATCCTGGGCATCTCTCGCCGGACTCCAACGACTCTCGTCGTTGGGAGTCAAAAGTCGGGAGACTTTTGACTCCGCCATCGCTCCCCCGTCCACAAAAATGCTCCCTTACTCCGTTACATTGTTCGGCCTGGCCCGCCGCGTGCGAGGTTTGCGTTCGCTGGCGCGCGTCCCCCCGACCACCTCGTATTCGGATGAATCGTCGCCGTAGCGGCCCTTGACCGCCAGGCGCAGGTGTTTGATATGCTTCCAACCGGATTTGTGGATGGCATCCCGCTGGTTGCGCAGGTTGGTCAACTGGACCAGCTGGGCGTTGATCTGGCGCTGGACGTCCTGCCCCTGTTGGAGCAGGGTCTCCAGGTCTGTGACTGAAGCGCCCAGGACCTTGAGATTGGGGTCAACCGACTTCCAGGCCGCGATGGCTTCGATCAGCTTATCGAGGATGTCGGCAGGATAAGGTTTGGACATATTGTCTCCCTTGTGATCGTTGGCGGAACCGGCTTTACCCCGGTTGGAGTGTGATTGGGCAAATATACCACCCGATTCATCGAACCGGGAAGGCTTTCCGAGCTGCTCGGAAAGCCTTCCCGGTAACATAACACGCTTGTTGTCGAACCAGGAAGACTTTCTCGATAACATAATACGCCTGTTGTCGAACCGGGAAAGCCTTCCCGATAACATAACACGCCTGTTATCTAACCGGGAAAGCCTTCCCGATGACATAACAGGCGTGTTTTAACTAACCGATGTTACGCACTCACTCCACGCCCGCACGGGGACAAGCCCCCGCGCTATTCATACGAAGCCTGCTTCGCAGGCTTAGCCGCCACAGGCGG
>DIDQ01000144.1:2495-7826 GCA_002418215.1 Anaerolineales bacterium UBA5796 | reverse complement strand
CAGAGTTTTTTTCTTTTTTTCTCCGAGTCTCCGTGTCTCAGTGGCTTAAAAGGTTTGCATCACGCCCCTATACTAACGCAAGACAACCATTATCCCCGCAGGGTAGGCCCTCGCGGGTCACTCCGAAAACCGATACCCGATGCCGCGCTCGGTCAGCAGGTAGCGCGGGTTGTTCGCGTCCACTTCGATCTTCTGGCGCAGGCGTCCGATGTAGACCCGCAGGTATTCCACTTCGTCGCCATATTCCGGCCCCCAAACGTGCTGCAGAACCGCCCGGTGCGGCAAGACTTTGCCCGTGTGACGGCACAGATAAACCAGCAGGTTGAACTCGGTCGGGGTCAGCTCGATCGGCGAGCCGCTTACCTGGACCTCGTGCCGGCTCAGGTCAATGACAATTCCGCCGCGCACAATCCTTTCGTCTGACGTAACGCTTTCAGACCAGCGCGCCCGCCGCAGCACAGCCTTCACCCGCCCGAGCAGCTCCCCGATCCCGAAGGGTTTGGTCAGGTAATCGTCCGCGCCCAGGTCGAAGGCGCGTACTTTATCGGTTTCCTCGCCCAGGGCGGTCAGGATGATGATCGGGACGGTCGAAAACTGGCGTATCCGGCGGGTGGTCTCCAGCCCGTCGAGATGGGGCATCATTACGTCCAGGATCACCAGGTCCACTTTTTCGCTGCTGAAAACTGCCAGGGCCTCCAGCCCGTTCGAAGCGGTCAGCACGTGGAAGCCGCGCACTTCGAGGTTGCGGCGCACGAACTCGCACAAGGGCCTTTCATCGTCAACGACTAAAACGGTGGGGACGTTCATGCTTCGGCCTCCTCGGCATCCGGCTCGTTTTCGCCATATTTGGCGGGGATGGAAAACGCCAGGCAGGTCCCGGCCTCCTGCGGTTCGATCCAGATCTCGCCGCCGTGGGCGCGCACCAGGCCCTGGCAGATCGCCAGCCCCAGCCCGGCCCCGCTGGTGATACGGCGCAGGCCGTTATCCAGGCGGTAGAAACTGTCGAAGACCCGCGAGCTTTCCTCGATGGGAATCCCAGGCCCATTGTCCAGCACGCGGAAGACAAAGTAGCCATCCTTATGCGAGACGTTGACCTGGATATCCGCTTCGGTACCGGCGTACTTGACCGCGTTCTGGATCAGGTTACGCAGCACGGTCTCCAGCCGGGGCGGATCGGCGTACAAGACCGGCAGGCCGGATTCCAGCTCGACCCGGAATTTATTCCCGGCTGACAGGGGCGCGTTGTGGGCCGCCTGGGTGACCATTTCCCTGACCGGGCATTCGATCAACGAGAGTTGCAGGCTGCCGGCTTCGATGCGCGACAGGTCGAGCAGGTTGTTGACCAGGCTGCTCAAGCGGTCGGCCTCGCTTGAGATGACCGTCAGGAATTCGCGTTCTGAGTCCTTGTCCCATTCCACGTCGTCGGCCAGCAGGGTGGAGGCGTAGCCTTTGATGGCGGCCAGGGGGGTGCGGAGTTCGTGCGAAACGGTGGAGATCAGGCTGGATTTCATCCGGTCGAGTTCGCGGTCGGCGGTGATGTCGTACAGGATGATGCCCTGGCCGATGGAGATGCCGCGGGCGTCGGTTACGTCGAAAGCTTGCAGGCGCAGGTATTTCGCCCGGCCCAGGAAGGTGATCGGGATTTCAGCTGTCTGTCCCTTGCTTTTGAGCGCCGCGTCCACCTGCTTCCGCGCCTGCTCCGGGTCAGTGGATTTGGCGATGATCCGGTTCAGCACCCGTTCGACCGGTGTGGCGGTCAGGTCTTCGGGGGGCAGGCTGGCCAGCTCGATCACCCGGCGGTTGGCGTAGACCACCCGCCCGTTCAGGTTGCCCAGGATCAGCCCCTCCACCAGCGACTGGACCAGGGCCTCCAGGCGGCGGGTCTGTTCCTGCAAACGCATGTCGCTGCGCGAGAACAGGGCGGCGTTCTCGATGGCCATGGCCGCGTGATTGGCAAACGTGACCAGTTGGCGGGTCTCGTTCCCGGTGAAGACGTGCGGATCGGGGCGGTAAACCAGCAGCACCGACGGCGGCGCGTGCTGGGTGTTGAGCGGCACGGCCAGCAGCGAGCGATAACCCTCCGCACGGGAGCGCGGCCGCAAGGCGGTGAAGGTCGGGTCGGTCTCGGTATCGCTGATCTGGATCGGTTCCCGGCTGTGGATGGCGCGCATGGTCGCCGACTGCGGCTCACTTGGCTGGATGGCGAACTGTTCGGCGTAACGTTTGGAAAGTCCCCGGCTGGCGCGGGCGCGGAAGACGCCTCCCTTCTCGTCCAGGGCGACGATGGCGCACATCTCCACGCCCAGGAGTTTCTGCACCTGTTCCAGGATGCGGTTCAACACCACCTGCGAATCGAGGGACGAAACCATGGTGGTGCTCGACTCGAGCAGGATGGCCTGCTCGTTGATGCGGGCCTCGATGGATTTTTCCATCCGCAGGATCGAGCGGATCAGGTGTCCGACCTGGTCGGGGCGCTGGGATAGCCGGTTCAGCCGCTCGCGGTCTTCGGCTTTTATGGTTTCCTGGTCGCCGATGGCCCGGCTTGCGGACGCCAGTTGTTCGATCGGGGTAATGATGCGGCGGGACAGGGCTATCCAGAAGAAGAAGCCGATCCCCATGAAGGTGGCGACCACGATCAGGGTGATGTTATGGACCGTGATCTGGGTCGCGAAGGCGGCTGAGGTCGGGCGGCTGACGACGACCCCCCAGCCGGCGCTGGTGATCGGGGCGTAGGTGTAGAGGCGTTCCTGGCTTGCCGGGCTGTCCAGGATCTCTGAATCCACTTTCCCGGCCAGGGCAGGCTGGTAGACATTGGGGAGCAGGCTGCCTGCTTCCAAAAGCAGGAAGTCCGGGTCGGGGTGGGCGATGATGTGGGCGCTCGAATCGACGATCACCACCTCGAAGTTCTCGTCCGGGCGGTGTTCGGCGGAAATCTGCGCCAGGGTGTCGCTCAGGCTTTCGAGCTTGATATTCGTAGCCACCAGCCCGATGAATGTCCCCTCTGCAGAGCGCAGGGGCATGAGGGCGGTGGCGACGGGCTGGTTGGTGGTCGGGGAGATGCGTCCTTCCGAAACCAGCGGTCCGCTGGCTTCCAGGGCGCGCTGGTAATATTCGCGGAACGAGAAGTCTGTGCCGACGGTGGAACCCGGCCCGGTGGGGTAGTGGTAGACCATGATCCCGGCGGCGTCGAGGCGGTAGACCAGGTTGACGTCCGCCCGGGTGTTCAGGATGACGCTGAACAGGGCTTCCATTTCCCCGGTATCCGCCTCGATAACGCCCGGATACCGGGCCATGCTTTCGACCGCCAGTAGCGAACGGCTGATGGACAGGTTCGTCTCCTGAGCGATAGCCCGCGCCAGGGCCAGGTCGGTGGCGCGCACATCAGCCCGGATGCGTTGACCGAGCAGGTTATCGAAGACCAGCAGCGAGATCAGGAAAGGCACGATCAACAACAGGTAAAGCGCCAAAAGCTGGACGCTGAGGTCGCGGTGGATGGAAAACCAGCGGCGGATCATTTTATTTCAAAGGTTTCAGTAGTAACGGCTTTAGCCGTTCGTTCCAGGCTATAAGCGACTATCCGACGATTGTAGCGGAGACGCCGCCCGGAGCGGGGAGGAGCCTGCCGCACTGAGCGGAGCGTCCTTCGGCTGCGTTCGTCGTAAACCGCTCCTCACTCCGCTCAGGACGGCAACATTTCCAAGAGAGTGTTTGAAAACCTTGTCACCAGGCCACCAAGTCACAAAATATTTTCCCTTTTGAGTCTTTGTGACTTCGTGTCTTGTGGTGAAAATGCAGACTTTTCAAACACTTTCGAAAAGGGAGCGAAGTCGAAGCGCATTTTATTTCAAGCGCCAGGCGACTAAAGCCGCTACTACGGTTTACTTCGCGAATTCCTTGATGACGCGCGCCATGTGTTTGGCGTGCTTCACGTATAAATCAACCCGGATGTTTTCGTTCGGCGCGTGGGCACGCGTGTCGGGGTAGCCCAGGCCGGCGGTTGCGACCGGCAGGCCCAGGTCATGCACGAACGGGTGGTTCGGCCCGGATCCGCCCACCATCGGGACGATTTCCATCGGCTGGCCGAAGACCTCGGACGCGGAGTCCACCACGATCTTGATGAACGGGTCGTCCGGGTCGGTGCGGGCGGGAGGTTCTCCGCCCAGGAACTCCACCTGCACGTCCGCGAACCCTTCGGCGTCGAGGTGGGCGCGCAGCTTCTTGAGGATGTCCTGCGGGTGCTGGTCGGGGACGAGGCGGAAGTCCACCTTGGCCGAGGCTTTGGCCGGCTGGACGGTCTTGGAGCCGGGGCCTTGATAGCCGGAGGTCAGGCCGCAGATGGTGCAGGTCGGCTCGAAGACTTCGGCCAGGCGCAGTTCCACGCCGCCGCTCAGCCCTTTGATGAATTTTTTGACGCCATATTGCTTTTTATAGACTTCGGCAACTTCCGGCAGGGCAGCAAACAACTGCCGGTCGCGCTCGGAGGGCGGCTTGACGTCGTCGTAAAAACCGGGGATGCGGACCTTCTCGTCCGGCCCTTTGAGCGAGTTGAGCGCCCAGACCAGCCGCCAGGCGGCGTTTTCCATGATCGAACCGCCGGTGCCGGAGTGCAGGTCGGTGGAGGCGGTTTCGACAGAAAGCTCCACGTAGCAGATGCCGCGCAGGCCCAGGTATTGCATCGGGACTTCGCGGTGGTCCACACCGCCGAATTCCCAGATGCAGGCGTCGGCGGCCAGTTTGTCCTTGTTGGCCAGGATGAAATCGTGCAGGTGGACGCTGCTGGTCTCTTCCTCGCCCTCGATGACGAATTTGATGTTGCAGGGCAGTTCGCCGTCGGCGGCCAGGAATGCGTCCAGGGCGTGCAGGCGGGAGGTGATGTGGCCCTTGTCGTCGCTCACGCCGCGGGCGTAGAGTTTGCCGTCACGCAGGCTCGGCTCGAAGGGCGGGGTCTCCCACAGTTCGAGCGGTTCGGGCGGCTGGACGTCGTAGTGGTTGTAGAAAAGCAGGGTCTTGTCAGACATCCCCTTGCGTTCAGCGAAAACGACCGGCGCGCCTTCGGTGGGGATGACCTCGACGCGGAAGCCGCGCTTTGCGAGCATCTCGCCCACCAGCGCGGCGCACTCGTCCAGGCCCCATTTCTGCGCCCCCACCGAGGGCTGGGCCGCCAGCCGCGAGAGTTCGGCGAGACTGGCGTCCAGGTTTTGGTCAATGAAAGTGTCGTATTTTTTGAAGTCTGTCATTTTTTTCTCCGAAAGAAGGTAACGCGACATAAATTGACCTCTTACAAAAGTCCGATTTTTGCCACGGAGTCACAGAGTCACAGAGTTTTTTTCT
>DIDQ01000144.1:0-2448 GCA_002418215.1 Anaerolineales bacterium UBA5796 | reverse complement strand
TAACTAATGCAAGACATCTAATGTCGCGTGACGGCTTGGGTCAAGACATCAGCCACTCAATCGAGTAGGACCCGGCGTAGGCGATCAGCGCCATTTTGATCAACTGGCCGGCCCATACCGCAAGCAGGAAACGCCTCAGCGGCATTTTGGCCGCGCCCGCGGCGACCCCGGCCAGGTCGAAGAAGGGATTGGGGATGGCCGCCAGGACGAGGATCGCCCAGGGGCCGAATTTTTCGACCCAGGGGGTTATCCGGTCGTAAACGTCCGTCTTTTCGACCACGGCCTGGCCGCTGAACCCGGCCAGGTAACCGGAGAGTTCGCCCAGCGCGCCGCCTGTCCCGGCGGCCAGGGCGATCCCCAGCGGGTTGAGCAGGTTGCCCATTGCAAAGACCACCGCCACGCCCGGCGCGGGCAGGAAGACGGTGGCGTTGGATAGCAGGGCGATCAAAAAGATGCCGGGATAGCCGTAAGCGGCGAACTCTTCCACCTGCTCGCGGACGCTGTACACGTAGACTGTGACGGCGATCACCGCCAGCAAGGCCAGCAGGCGCAATAAGGCTGTCCCGATCCCTTTTTTCATGGGCTGGGCTGGGAGCCTGGCCCCCAGCCTCCGGTTTTCAGCTCTCGACAATCGAAACCGATTTGATGTGGACCGCCGGCGTATCCACCCGGGCCGGGTCACGCGGCGGGATGGACATGAGCACGTCCAGGCCGTCCGTCACCTGGCCGAAGACGCTGTGTTTGCCGTCCAGCCAGTCGGTGGGGACGTGGGTGATGAAGAACTGCGAGCCGTTGGTTCCCGGCCCGGCGTTGGCCATCGAAAGGATGCCCGGCTTGTTGTGTTTCAGGCTGGAGTGGAACTCATCGGCGAAGCGGTAGCCGGGGCCGCCGCGCCCGGTCCCGGTCGGGTCGCCGCCCTGGGCCATGAAGTTGGCGATGACGCGGTGGAACATCGTATTGTCGTAAAAACCTTCCCGCGCCAGGAAGACAAAATTATTGACGGTCTTGGGGGTTTTATCGGCAAACAGTTCCAGTACGATGTCACCTTTATCCGTGTGCAGGGTGGCCGAATATTTCTTTTCGGGATCAATGCCCATCTCGGGCGGGGTATTCCATTGTTTTGGCATGGTTTCTCCTTCGATTTACGATTACCAATTTTGGATTTACGATTTTGGATTTACGATTTCACTGACTCGCCGACTCGCTGCAACAGCCCCTCGATCCGCGCCACCACCATATCCAGGGCGGCCATGTTGAACCCGCCTTCGGGGATGATCACGTCGGCGTAGCGTTTGGACGGCTCGACGAACTCCAGGTGCATCGGGCGCACGGTAGCCATATATTGCTTGATGACCGATTCGGTCGTGCGGCCGCGTTCGTGGATGTCGCGTTCCAGGCGGCGGATCAGGCGGAGGTCCGAATCGGTATCCACGAAGATTTTGACGTCGAACATATCCCGCAGGGAGGTCTCGACAAAGATCAGGATGCCCTCCACCAGGATGACGCCGCGCGGTTTGACGGTGAACGTTGCATCGGTACGGCTGTGGGTGGCGAAATCGTAGATCGGGACTTCGACCTGTTCGCCGTTTTTCAGCATTTCGACGTGCCGGATGAGGAGTTCCGTTTCGAGCGAGTTGGGGTGGTCGAAGTTGACTTCGTCGCGCCGGGCGGGAGGCAGGCCGCTCAAATCTTTATAATATGAGTCGTGCTGGAGATAAGCGATCCGGTCGGGGCCGACCCGCTGGAGGATGGTCTGGGCTACGGTGGTCTTGCCGGAACCGGAGCCGCCGGCGATACCGATGACGAGCGGGGATTGGCTGGGCATGGCTGAATTATACCCGTTAAGCAAAAAGAGACGCCTTTCGGCGTCTCCCAGGCTATCGCTTGAAGCGGGCGGTGACAGCTCTCCAGATCGGGCAGCGGTCGTAAACCCCGGTGAACATGACCAGCCCGGCAAACGGCAGCAGCCACCAGGTCTGGGTGAGGGCGGCGACCAGGGCCAGCGCCACGCCGCCCATCAGCCGGATGAACCTGTCCATAGGGGAAACAGGCAGCGACGTCCCGGCCTGACCCGAGGCCAGGGCCTCGAACAGACGCCGGTAATTGTCCCGGTTCTGGGCGCCCATGTAGCGTTTGACTTCCATCCCATCCTTCAAGACCATCACGGTGGGGATGCCCATAATGCCGAGGTCTTTCAGCAGTTGCGGGTGCTCGTTGGCGTTGACGGCCCAGAAGTCCACCCGGCCTTTGTATTCCTGGGCCAGCTCTTCGAGGATGGGTTTGGTCATGCGGCAGGGCATACACCAGGGGGCCCAGAAGTCCACCACGGTGGGGCGGGTGAAGGTTTTGGCTTTGGCGAAGAAGTTTTCTGAGTTCATAAATTTGGCGCTCCCGTAACGAACGGAAAAGATCCTAAACACGAAGTACACTACGGACACAAAGGGGGAA
>DIDQ01000084.1:6978-7129 GCA_002418215.1 Anaerolineales bacterium UBA5796 | reverse complement strand
CCTTCGTTGCCTTTGTGTTCCTTTGTGTTTAAGCTCGTTCCCGTAAAAATGGGAGAGCAAGGTTTTAAATTCGGAGCCTCCGTCATCCCGACGAAGGCTCCTGACCAAGGAGAATGGTCTTTGCTTCTAATTGACCTCTTGCAAAAGTCCG
>DIDQ01000084.1:0-6902 GCA_002418215.1 Anaerolineales bacterium UBA5796 | reverse complement strand
GTGTCTCAGTGGCTTAAAAGGTTTGCATCACTTTTGCCCTATAACTAATGCAAGACATCTAATGCAATCGCTCCGGCTGGTGTTCCAGTTTGCCGTTGAGATAGGCCGCGATGGCCTGATCCACTTCCCGGATATTGGTCAAAATCGGGGTGACGCCCATCCCCTCCAGGTTTTGGAACGCGCCCATGCCCATGCCGCATGCCAGAAGCACCCGGCAATCGTGGATGGCGGCAGCCATGCGGCTATGACGGCTCTGTGAGGCCGGATCCATGCCGTGCGGCTGGCCGGGGATTTCGACGTGCGGTTCGCCGGAGAATTGGGCGTGTCCCAGTTTGGGACGCATCTCACGCGATACTTCTTTGCCGTTTTCCAGGGTCACGACCAGGTAATATTGGGCGCGCCCGAAATGGGGACTGATGGTCTTGCCGTCGTCGGTGATGATGGCGATTTTCATGGAGATATACATTCCTTTTTGTTTGTGAGGGTACGCACTCGCGGGCGGTCAGCTACTCTTTCTTGTTGCATTTAGCCTGGTAGACCAGCGCCCCAACGCTGAAGCCGATGATCAACAGCACCGCGCCGCCCAGGTAAAAGATGTGGAACGGTATCCAGGTTGGTTCGGCTGGCGGCCGGCTCAAGGCTTGCACTTCGACGGAGGGGGTGAACGGCGCGGCGACGTAGACCACATCGTTCAGCCCGACCAGTTGACCGAATTGATGCACCCGGGCGGCGCAATCGTCCACGTGGCACTCGGCGCAGCGGGAAATATCGCCCTGGACGAGCGGGTGGGCCGACCGGCCCGCGTGGGCTTCCTCCTGGGTGACGGCCTGGGCGTTCCCGCCGTGACAGTTGGTGCAGCGGTCACCTGCTTCGCTGACGCAGTAGTATTTGCCGGTGTCGTAGTTGTAGTACAGGTTTTCGTGGCAGTTCAGGCAATTGACGTCTGCCGACGGGCTTTCGCCGTTGGCTGCGGCCGGGGTCATCCAGAAGGCCAGGGCAAGGACAAGCAGGCCGGTTATAAGGGTTCCGTGAAGTACGATCCGTTTCATGTCGAGCCTCCTTTTCTGTTCTGTGGTTCAACCAAAATGACGCTCGGTGGGCTGGTCGCGCTCGTCCATCGGGCAGAGCACCAGCAGGGTCCGGGACGGCGTGGGGTCGAGGTTGCGCCATTGGTGCGGCAGGTAGGCCTCGAAGAGCAGGCTGTCGCCCGGTTCGAGCCGGTAGGTCTCGCCGTCCACGGTGTAGGCGATGCGCCCCTCGAGACAGAAGACGAACTCCCGTCCGGTGTGGACGATGGGCGTTTTACCGGAATCGGCGTCCGGTTCGAGCGTGACGATGAGCGGTTCGGCCCCGAAACGCGACATCCCCGCCCCCAGGTCTTCCATCGTCCCGTGCGAGAAGGACACCTTCGGCCGGGAATCCGCCTTGTGCAGGACGATCTTCCTGTCCCCGTGATCGGTCTCGAAGAACTCCGTCACCGGGACCCGGAGGCTGACCGCCAGTTGCTGGAGGGTGCTCACGCTGGGGGAGGTGCGCCCGTTCTCGATCAGGCTCAAGGTGTTGACGTTCAGCCCGCTCTGTTCGGCCAGCGCCTTGATGGACAGGCCCCGGCTGGCACGCAGCGCCCGCAGGCGGGACCCCACGTTGATCTCTTTGTCTGTTGTTTGTGCCATCGTCGCTCCTGTCTGGTACTGCCCGGAGGGTGCGTCGCACCTGCTTCGACGGGATTGGTCCCGGCGAGGACCAGTTCCGTTTTTGCGGATTCATCTGTCGGTAAGGTGCGACGCACTCGCTTATGCGTTCAACTAATATTATAGTTGAAATTGTCTAAAATACAAGAGATAAATATATTATTTTGGTTGTTTGTTGGGATCAATCCGATAGGCGGACAAAAGAACCCCCTCATCAATGCGGTTAACCTCGCGCCCCCTGCTTCTTCGAGACGATTGTACCTATTGCAAATCCAATTTACCCATAAGGATTGATCTGTTCCATCGTGAGGAATGGACGGTTTCCTGGTATGGAATGGAAATTCGGCAGGCCCGAACCGGCAATCTACTGTAATATCTATATCAAACAACTGACAGTTGATGAGCAAACAACTGACAGTTGATGAGCAAAGAACTGACAGTTGATTGATATTCGACTGTCAGTTGATTGGTGTTTGGATAGGCACGAACGGGCCGGTTAATAGTATCAAAAGCAGCGATCCATCCTATCGAATGGATGGATCGTTGGAAAGAATCGTCCCGAAGGTTTCTTTGGCCCTTCGGGACGTTCCTTTCTGGAAGGCTTCGAGTCTAACTTTTATGCGCTGGAATATTAAGGAGTCGTGTAAAAACAACTTCCGTTTTTCGCGTGGGTGAGCGGGGCTGAAGCCACCTGCTCAGTTCGTGGAAGCTCTTTGGGCTGGCGCAACGAGTCGGTTTCAACCGACTTCCATGAACTGAGGCAGGACTTTAGTCCGACGAATATAAGCGAGAGGAAATCCAGAATCGGGAAGTTGTTCTTACACAAGCCCTAAGCGTCTATTTCTTTCAGCCGCCCTTCGACGATGAAGATGGTCCGCTCGCAGATGTTGGTGACCCGGTCGCCGAGGCGTTCCAGGTTGTGGGCCGCCCAGAGCAGCCAGTTGGCCCGCTCGATGTTCTTCGGGTCGGCCATGATGTAGGTGATCAACTCGCGGTAGATCTGGTCGTAGAGGGCGTCCACTTCGTCGTCCTCGGTCGGGATGAGGCGGGCGGTTTCAGCATCCTCGTGGATGAAGGCCTGCACGGCCCGGTGGAGCATGTCGGTGCCTTTGGCGGCCATGCGCGGCAGGTCAATCAACGGCTTGAGCAGGGGCTGGTCGCCCATGCGGATGTTGATGATACCGATGCCCTTGGCGTAGTCGCCCATCCGCTCCAGTTCGCTGATGATCTCCAGCAGGGAGGCCAGCAGGCGCAGGTCGTGGGCCATTGGCTGCTGGGTGGCGATCAGGATCATCACCTGTTCTTCGAGGGCGAAGCGCTTTTCGTTGATGCGCTTGTCGGTCTCGACGATCTGCCTGGCGGCTTCGATATCTCGCTTCTTCAGGGCCTCGACCGAGTCGAGGGTGGCCTTTTCGACCATCCCGCTCAGGGCGACAATCTCGTCCTTGACTTGCTGGATTTCGTTTTGGAACGTTTTGCGTAACATATAAACCTTCCATAATTGGTGTAACGCGACATTTATGTCGCGTTACTACTTTTACCCGAACCGGCCGGTAATATATTCTTCGGTGCGCTGGTCTTGGGGGTTGGTGAAGAGTTCCTTGCCGTCGCCGTATTCGATCAGTTCGCCTTGCAGGAAGAAGGCGGCGAAGTCTGCCGTCCGGGCGGCTTGCTGGACCGAGTGCGGGACGAGGATGATGGTGTACTGCTTCTTGAGTTCCAGCAGGCTGGCTTCGACCTTGCCGGTCGAGATCGGGTCGAGGCCGGAGGTGGGTTCATCGAGCAGGATCACTTCCGGTTCCAGGGCGAGCGAACGGGCCAGGCACAGGCGTTGCTGCTGCCCGCCGGAGAGGGCCACGGCCGGGTCGTCGAGCCGGTCCTTGACTTCATCCCAGAGGGCGGCCTGCCTGAGCGAGCGTTCGACGGCCTCGTCGAGACGGGAGCGGCGCTTCTCGCCCATCACTTCGAGGCCGTAGACCAGGTTGCCGCGGATCGAGAACGGCAGCACGACCGGACGGGCGAAGACCATCCCGACCTTGCGGCGCAGGGTAATGGTATCCGTCTTCGGGTCCAGGATGTTTTCGCCGTCGAGCAGGATGCGTCCGCTGACGGTCTGGACTTCGGTCAGGTCGTTGAGGCGGTTCAGGCAGCGCAGCAGGGACGACTTGCCGCCGCCGGCCGGGCCGAAAAGCACGGTCACGGCCTTTTCCCGGATGCCCAGGCTGATGTCCCGCAGCGATTCGGTGCCATCGGAATATTGGAGGGAAAGGCTCTCGATGATGATCTTGTCCATGATTACCACTGCCTCCTGGCCCTGGCCCGTGAGCGGATGACGGTGGCGACCAGGTTCATGCCGAGCACGAAGGCGATCAGCACCAGGGCCGTGCCGTACTGGATCTGGAAGGGCATTTCAGGCACCTGGGTCGAGATGACGAACAGGTGGTAAGGCAGGGCCATGGTGGCGTCGAAGGGGGAGCCGGGCAGGCGGGGCAGGAAGAAGGCCGCGCCGGTGAACAGGATCGGGGCGGTCTCCCCGGCGGCCCGCTCCAGGCCGAGGATCACGCCGGTGATGATGCCGGGCAGGGCCTCGGGCAGCACGATCCGGCGGATGGTCTGCCAGCGGGTGGCCCCGAGCGAGATCGAGACGGTGCGGAAGGCTTGCGGCACCGAGCGCAGGGACTCTTCGGCGGTGCTGATGATGACCGGCAGGGTCATGATCGAGAGGGTCAGCGAGGCTGAAAGGATGCTGGTGCCGAAGCGCAGGAACAGCACGAACAGTCCCAGCCCGAACAGGCCGTAGACCACCGAAGGGATGCCGGCCAGGTTGATGATGGCGATGCGGATCAGGCGGGTGAGCCAGTTGTCCTGGGCGTACTCGGACAGGTAAATGGCCGCTGCCACCCCCAGCGGGACCGAGAAGACGGCCGTGCCGAGGGTCAGGTAGAAGGTGCCGATGATGGCCGGCAGGATGCCGCCCTGGCGCATCCCTTCACGCGGGAAGCCGGTGATGAATTCCCAGGAGATGGCCGGCCCGCCCTCGACGGCGATGTAGATCACGACCATCACGATCGGGATGACGGTGCCGAGGGCGATGAGGGTGATCAGCCCGAAGCCGAGGCGCTGGACGAGGTGGCGGTTGAGGGAGAAGGTTCGTTTCATATCTTGTTCTCCCTACGACAAGACCCGCTCGGAGCGTTTCTTGGCTTTGAAGACCACCGACGAGGCGGTGACGTTGACGACCAGCGAGATCAGGAACAGGGTGATCCCGATGAAAAAGAGCACGTGGTAGTGGACGCTGCCGTTGGCGACTTCGCCCATTTCGGCGGCGATGGTGGCGGTCATGGTGCGGACCGGGGAGAAGATCGAGCCGAGCCTGGTCGCCAGCACCGGGGCGTTGCCCGTGACCATCATCACGGTCATGGTCTCGCCGATGGCCCGCCCGACGCCGAGCATGATCGCGGTCAACACGCCGGATTTGGCCGCCGGGAGCGTGACCCGCCAGATGGTCTGCCAGCGGGTGGCACCGATGGCCCAGGCTCCCTCGCGGTAGGCGCGGGGCACGGCGTCGAGGGCGTCTTCGGCCACCGAGACGACCGTCGGCACGGCGATGCCGCCTAACAGCAGGGATCCGGCCAGGGCGGTCAGGCCCGTCGGCAGGTCAAGCAGGTTGCGCAGCCAGGGGGCCAGCACCAGGATGCCGAGGAAGCCGAGCACCACCGATGGCAATCCGCCGAGCAGTTCGACCAGCGGCTTGAGGATTTCCCGCATCCAGCGCGGGGCGATCTCGGCGATGAAGACCGCCGTCCCGATGCCGAAGGGGACGGCGATCAGGGTCGCGCCCAGAGTCACGACCAGTGAGCCGGTCAACAGGGGCAGGAGGCCGAAGTAGTCTTCGATGGGATACCAGCGGACCGCCAGCAGGTCGCCCAGGGGCACTTCGGTCAGCGTGGGGACGGCTTCCTTGAGCAGGAAGTAGAAGATCAACGCCACGAAGAGGATGGCCGAGTAGCCGGAGGCCTTGATGGCCCGGGTAATGACAAATTCACGCCAGTTCAGGTTTGATTCCATATCTCTCTTCTTCATCCGCGAATTTGCGCTAATTTTCGCGAAAATAAAAGAATTAGCGCAAGTTCGCGGAGATTGATCAGGGAGTGCGTCGCACCTTATTTAATGAGATTTTCCCAGCGAAGAAAAAGCTCCGGTAACGGAGTTTTTCCCGGAAGTCAGGTGCGACGCACCCTCATTGCCCGGTCGAAACAGGCACGAAGCCGAGTTCGGCCACGATCTGCTGCGCTTCGGGTCCCATGATCCAGTCCAGATAGGTCTTGACCGCGCCATCCGGCTCGCCGGCGGTGTACATGTACAGGTCACGGGCGATCGGGTAGGTCCCGTCGTTGACGGTGGCGATGCCGGGCTGCACGTAGGCCGCGTCCGGCGCGGCGGCGACCGCAATCGTCTTCAGGTCGGGCGGCACGTAACCCAGCCCGTCGTAGCCGATGGCGTTGGGGTTCTGGCGCACCTCGTTGATGATCCCCTCCGATGACGGCAGCAGGAGCGTGTCCATCGAGAACAGGGTCTTGTTCTCCGAATCGCCCAGGCGGAGCACGTTTTCGAGGAAATACACATGCGTGCCAGAGTTGGTCTCGCGAGACAACTTGACGATGGGCCGGTCCTCGCCGCCGACCTCGCTCCAGTTGGTGATCTTGCCGCTGTAGATGTCCGAAAGTTGCTGGAGGGTGAGCTGGTCCACCGGGTTATCGGGGTGGACGATGATGGCGATGGCGTCCCGGGCGATGACGAACTCGACCGGTTCGATGCCGACGGACCGGGCCTGCTCGATCTCTTCGGACTTGATCTGGCGGGAGGCGTTGGCGACGTCCACCGTACCGTTGAGCAGGGCCGCGATCCCCGTCCCGGAGCCGCCGCCGGTAACCGAGATGCGGTATTCGGGATGATCGGCCTGGTACCGTTCAGCCCAGGCCAGCGCCAGGTTGACGATGGTATCCGAGCCTTTATTTTCGATGTATGCCGAGGTTTCGGGGGCGGCCTGGGCGCCGTTTGCGGGGGAACAGGCGCCGGCCGCGAGCGCCAGGAGGATGAGGAGGGCGTAAATGGCGGGGAATGGTTTCATCGGGCGCAATTATATCGTTAACTCGTTGTTTGCCTTTTATACTGCACCCTGAAGGCGCGGGTGTGTAATAAATTTTCGGA
>DIDQ01000129.1 GCA_002418215.1 Anaerolineales bacterium UBA5796 | reverse complement strand
GATTGCACAATTGTTACGTTAGGAAAAGAAATCGAGATGGCAAAGCAGCTTTTCGACATTGGTGCATTGTTTGATGCTGCTTCCGATGTTGATCTAATACGCAGGACTTTTGAATGGATGGCCACGAAAGAGTTGGCTTATCGCCGACTGCCCAACCTTACTCCCACAGATGTTCTCTTGGATTCATTTCAGACAGCTTGTTTGATTGGAACACATGGAGCAATTCCTGGCGGGGAATATACCGAATTGCTGGCTGGAATCAAAAAACTGGCTGCTTTTGTCTACTCGGCGAATTTCACGATTGATGCTGCTATTGTTTGTGCATCGAAGGTCGCGTACCTGGCTGGTCTCATCTTAAAACAAAACACCAGTATTGCCAGATTTCCAACCAATATTGATATTTCATCATGGAATATTTCTAATCCTGATTACGGCAAGCTCAACAAACTCAAGAAAACAAGTCCTGAAGCCTTCTTCTATTTTTACCAGGCACTAAAATTGCTGGAGCTGTCTCAAGATAAGTAATGATTGCGAGAAGAGTTCTTTTCATTCTCGCTTATACTGTACAAAAAGTTTATCATCAAATCGAGTGCTGTAATGAGCGAGTATCAGTATTACGAATGGCAAACCCTGGATCGGCCGTTGACTGCTGACGAACAAACCGCCGTTAATAATCTTTCCAGCCACATTGATGTCACCTCCAGCCAGGCGATTGTTACCTACAACTGGGGCGATTTCAAACATGATCCCATTCAGGTGCTGGCGAAGTACTTCGATGCCTACCTCTACATCGCGAATTGGGGCACGCGCCGATTGGCGTTCCGTTTCCCGAAGGGATTGGTGGATGTTGACAGCATTGAACGCTACTGTGATGAAGATCACGTTCATATACAAACCATTGGCAATGTCCAAGCGCTGGAATTCGAGATGAACGAAGAAGAAGGTTTCGACGAGTGGATCGAGGAGCGTGGTTTGCTTTCAACGCTCGCTCGTCTGCGGGATGACATCCTTCAAGGCGATTACCGCGCTTTGTATCTCGCCTGGCTCAAAGCTATGAGCCTGGAGTCTGGTTACTACGATGAAGACGAGGATGACCCTGAAAACTTTTTCAACGATCCCGAACCTCCTTTGCCAGCAGGACTAAAACAACTGACACCGCCACTGGAAGCGTTTGCCGACTTCTTTGAGATTGACCCGTTTCTGATCTCTGCTGCCTCTGAACGAAGCCCGGACTTGACTCCGCTACAAGAAGCAGATTTTTCCCCGTTGATTTCCCACCTCACCCGCCAGGAATCTGACGAATTCCTCCTGAAAATCGTCAACGCAGAACCGGGAGCGGTTGCGGCATTACGCAAAAAACTGCTTTCATTTGAAAAGCCCACGCCTAAAGGGAGTGCCAACCCTCGCGCCTTCGGTGAATTGCTCGAGACCGCTGAAACATTACATCAGGCTGAGTCGCGCCGCCAGGCAGAAGAAAAGCGCAAAAAGCATATCGCTGAAATGCAGGAACTGGCAAAACATGGAGCGCAGACCTGGCAGGAAGTAGAGAATCTTTTGCAGGGTGGATACACCGCCAGAACCTACGATGATGCCACAGCCTTGTTGAGCAAGCTTCAGCAGTTATCCGAATTTCAGGGAACACAAGCAAATTTCACCACCCGTGTGCGGGAATTGGGCGAGCGTTACAAGAAACGTGTAGCACTTGTCGAGCGGTGGAAAAAGAAGGGATGGATTTGAAGTAGCGCGGGTTCAGTCGTAAGCCAGATGCCAGTTGAGGTAGACGTGAAAAATCTGGAAGAAATTGAACGGTTGTTGTCAGAAAAAAAGAATGAATTAGATCAGCTTGATTCGCGTCGGGCTGAGTTGATCTCGGAAATTATCGAGATCAAACAAGCCAAAAAAGCTTGGCTTGAAATGGAAGAAAACATTTCACAATCTGCATCACTCGCTTCTGTCACCAATCAGTCATCTCAAGAGGCAAAGATTGATTTGTTTCGTAGTATGTTCCGAGGTCGTGAGGATGTTTACCCTCGACGCTTTGAAAATATCAAAACAGGCAAGAAAGGTTACGCGCCTGTCTGCCAGAACGAATGGGTAAGAGGCATTTGTGAAAAGCCAAGAATCCGCTGCGAAGATTGTATTCATCGGCGATTTCTGCCGGTCACAAATGACGTCATCCGAAATCACTTGTTGGGCGCTGACCCTCAAGACACAACAAGGCGTGATTTCACAATCGGCGTTTATCCCATGTTGCCTGACGAGACCTGTTGGTTTCTGGCAGTTGATTTTGACAAGGCTTGTTGGCGGGAAGATGGGCAGGCGTTTTTGGAAACCTGCAAGGTCTTCGATGTGCCGGCCGCATTCGAGAGATCGCGCTCGGGCAATGGCGGTCATATTTGGATTTTCTTTAGCGAGCCTGTTCCTGCAGTGTTAGCGCGCAAGCTGGGTGCTTTTCTGCTGACACAAACGATGGAACATCGACCTGAAATTGGGCTGGATTCCTATGATCGCTTTTTCCCCAGCCAGGACACGCTTCCCAAAGGCGGATTTGGAAACTTGATTGCATTGCCTCTGCAGAAAAAGCCACGTGACAGTGGAAACAGTGTTTTTGTCGATGAGGATTTCTTTCCGCATCAGGATCAATGGGCATTTCTTTCGTCAATCCAGTGCATGACTTGTAACCAAGTTGAGATGATCGTTGGTAATGCGGAAAAGCAGGGCGAATTGACAGGAGTTCGCATTCCTGTCACAGATGAAAATGATGATCGGCCCTGGGTTTCTCCACCATCGAGAAAGCAAAAGGACGTGCCGATTCTTGGACCGCTCCCTGCGACTATCGAACTAGTGTTGAGCAACCAAATATATGTCCCCAAATCTGATCTCACGCCATCTCTGCGCAATCGGTTGATCCGTCTAGCAGCATTTCAAAATCCAGAGTTTTACCAGGCACAAGCCATGCGTCTATCAACGTACGGAAAGCCGCGCATTATCAGTTGCTGCGAGGATTTCCCCAAACATCTGGCGCTGCCCCGCGGCTGTCTTGATGAACTTCTTGAATTGTTTCGGTCTCTCAAAGTCGAAGCAAAGCTTACCGATGAAAGATATTATGGAACACCCCTTGACCTTTTCTTTCATGGAGAACTACACCCGGAACAGCAGAAAGCAGCGGACACTCTATTGCAATACGAGACTGGCGTTTTAGCGGCTTCGACAGCCTTTGGTAAAACAGTTGTGGCGGCGTATCTGATTGCTCAACGCAAAGTAAATACGTTGGTAGTTGTCCATCGGCGAGGGCTGCTTGACCAGTGGGTAAATATGCTAAGCCAATTCCTAAAGGTGGCGCCCAAAGATATTGGTCAAATTGGCGGAGGTAAGCGTAAGCCAACCGGAGAAATTGATATTGCGATGGTTCAAAGCCTGAATCAGAAGTCCATCGTGGACGATCTTGTCGGCCAATATGGACATTTAATTGTAGACGAATGTCACCATATCTCAGCCGTCAGTTTTGAACAAGTGGTTAGGCAATGTAGGGCCAGGTATATCACTGGTTTATCGGCAACAGTAACCCGCAAAGATGGACATGATCCGATCATATTCATGCAATGTGGACCCATCCGATATTAAGTGGATGATCGTAAACAAGCGGAAAGCCGAGCTTTTGACCACAGGGTGATTGTGCGCCCCATCAGTTTTCGACTCCCATCCTATCTCCAATCTAGGCAGACTCAATCCATTCAGGAAATATACAGCCTATTGGTTAACGATGAAGAACGCAATCGGATGATCATTGACGATGTGGTCGCAGCCGTAATGGCAAAACGAAACCCGGTGCTTCTAACCGAACGCCGCGAGCATTTGGATCTGCTTGTCGACTTGCTTGCCGGACATATTCAAAATGTATTTGTTTTGGCAGGTGGAATGGGTAAAAAGCAACGCAAACATCTGATGGATCAAGTTGCCGCAATTCCTGTTGATGAACCACATGTAATTGTTGCAACAGGACGTTATCTTGGCGAGGGGTTTGATGACGCCCGGCTGGATACGCTGTTTCTGGCATTACTTATTTCCTGGCGCGGAACATTGATCCAATATGCAGGTCGTCTCCATAGAGCGAATGTTGCCAAGAGGGAAGTGGTTATCTATGACTATGTAGATTTTGAAGTCCCTGTGCTGGCGAAAATGCATGCCCGTAGGCGAAGTGGGTATAAGACAATGGGCTATCAGATAGGCGTTCAGGACCAGAAAAAAGAAGCGGTTCAATTACAGATGACAGACGTATAATCTAACTACAACCGGGCGAGTTGGCTTTGCAGCGCCGGCCTTCGCTTGTATTTCTCCTTCGTTTCTCCCAAGTACCTCTTCCATTCATCCGCTTTCCCCAGCAGCTTATAGGCTTGTTTCGCGCGTTTCAGCCAAGCGGCAGCAATTGGATAATTCTTGCTTTTAGCCTCGGACATTAAGCGTTCTGCGTGCTTCAAACTGACTTTGACGTCCCATTCTGGCCGGTGAAGCATGACGCTGTCTGCCACCGTTTCGACAACGGTATACCACACATCACGGCCCTCAGCCACTTTGATCGCCTCATCCCATTCCTCTTCCAGAAGCAACACTTCAGCCAAAACCCGCTTGTCATACGAATTGCGAAGTTTCGCCATCACCTCCGGGCGCAAGCGCCCCCAACCTGATTCGGCCAATCGCTTGATCGTCTTATAGGTCTCAAGCGACGGATGTTCTGGAAAGGCAGCCAACCAGGCCGCCAACGCTTGTTTTGTCCGTCCCTGCGCCTCTTCCACCGGCCCTAACCATTCGCCCAATCCTGCCTTTTGTCCTTTCAATTTTAGGCCGTGTTCGCCGATTTCAATGGCTTCGGCTACCAGGCGTAATTCCCGCAGCCGCTGCGCTATTTGCAGGGTTTCCTCGGCAGAGGTCAGATGCTTCCTGGCATACTTCACGGCGTCTGTTACCTGCCTGAGATCGGACAACTTAAGCACGTAACGCAGATGACGTTGTTCTTTCTTGCACAGAGCGAGATACTCCTCGGTGCGGCCCTGGCGCTCAAGCACATTCAACCTGGCTTCGGTGAGATCATCGAAGTTGGCTATGGCAGGCCAACGCCGTTCACGAAGCTCATATTCATCATCTTCATCCCAGTCCTCGTCTTCTTCCCAATCATCGTCCTCGTCGACTGTAGACTTCCGAAGAGGCGCCTTCGCTTCAGGAATTTCATTCCATCCAGACTTCGCGACTTGAACGGCAATATCCAGGTTGCCTTCCATTCCGTAATCGCCGGCATACCCGATCAATTTCTCCAGCCTGCCAGCCAGTTTCACCCGTTCAACTTGGCTGAGTTCCATACTTAAAATTGCCTCAGCTAGCGGCGTGCCCAGTTCACCCACGAAGCCACCCAACTCGCCGTCCGAGTCGTCAACGTATTCAATGCCTCGACTGGCTTCTTCCAGTAATACGAGCAGGATTTCGAACGCGGTCTTGGCATCCCCGGCGTCCAGGAATTTCAGGGCCGATTCCTGTACCTCGCGCAATTGATTTGCCAGCCCACCCACATGCCAATAGGCCTCCGACATCCTCATTCCATCCAGACTATGGACGATGCCGAGGATATTACGGCGGTAGACTTCGATGTCCACTTTTTTCTTGCGCTTCTTTTGGGATTTTGAAGGACCGGATGTCATGGCTTCGATCCGGTCATATAGTTCGGGCTGTTCTTGCATCAGTTTGGTTAGAATGGCAATGAGATCGTCGTGATCCAAGTCAGCCAGAAATTCCGCTGGCGCTTTGCGCGCGGCGAACGTTTTTGGATGGTGTAGATAGGCGAGCAAGAGGGCAACAATGTGCTTGCAATAACCGCCAAATTCGTAGGCACATGTGCAGGACGCGTCCGTGATACCCACCTCGTCCAGTTCCGCTCGTACCCGGCAATATCATTTATCTGTAACACACTAAAAGCAGCCGATGAACCTGTCGTAGGTTTTGTGCAATCAGGAGCCGAAGCGTTGAATCGGATTCGAAATTGCATCTCGGGTGAGCCGGTCCCATACTAACGAAACCGCACAGAGGAGCAAAATCGCCGGTTTTTGCACGATTCGTGGCAATTGGAAGCATAAAATCGCTGGAATGGACTTAGCAGGCCAATTCGTGTCGTGCAAAATCTCAACTGAAACAACAATTTGCCTTGTGGTTGCACAAAAGTTACACTAATAAGGGATCAGAAATCAGCTATTGATATTTCGTTACTGTTGCAGGCGCACAGGTACATAGTTTTGGGTCAGATTGAAAGTAATCGCACGGGCAGGGATACACACAATCGGACACATTTTTCGTGTTTGACGAATGGCAAGAGGCTGATCCTTATATGTATAACCATCAGTAAGATCACCGTTGCCCTCAATGTGTTGGCAGGGACAATGAGAAAGACATCGGCAATACGTTCTTTGTTCATCAAGCCTTCCCCGAATTCGGCAATTTAATGTTTCCATAAAGATGCTTCTCCCTCGTCAATTAGAGAAAACTGATCGACGAGGGAGAAACTATGCGGTAAAAGATCAGTTGGTGGATTTATCTACTCTTGCTTTTGACAATCCATAGCAACAGTCCTATGACTATAAGAACAATTGAGCCGATGATATGCGGAAGGATGGGCCCACCATACGTGAGCAGCACAAAGCCGAGTATGCCGCCGATAATAAGCAAGGTTGTTCCGATGATTTTCCTGACCATTTTGTTTCTCCTTTTGGTGTTTGTATTGTATATGGATCGAAACAGAAAATTAATAACCGTGGAGTTTCCTCGAGAGCTCAATGAGGTCGAAGTTATTGACCAGGATGCGGGCGACCAGCATCATGCCGATGATCACCGCGATCCAAATCAAAGTGGTAATGACTTTCTTATTCATCTCAATTGTTCCTTTCTAAACGTAGGAAAGCGTTTCTCGAATGGTCAGCCGCGACGCCTGCCATGCTGGGTATGCGCTTGCCGTAATGGAGCCGAGTGCAATCACGACAAGCCAGATCACGAGAGCCATGGGAGATATGACCAAAGATAATGGCACCATGAAGGATAGGTTGCCAATCATGTAGCCGATCCCTAACGAAAATGGAAGCGAGATCACAATGGCTATTACCCAACTCATCAAGCCAATGAAAAGTCCTTCGCTGATGACGTTGCGCAGGACAGTGTGTGATTTCGCGCCGATAGCACGCATAACGCCGAATTCGCGCGTGCGCTCAATCACGCTGGTCCCCATGTTGGACATCATCCCCAACGCACCAACAACTGCCATCACCACTGATATTGAGAACAGAGCGTAGATGAAAATGTAGATGTGCCCATTGGTCGCGTTTTCCAGCATCGTCTCTGAGATGACGGCTTTCAGGCCGATATTATTCGCCACCAGCACGCGTTCGATCTTACCTGTCATGGAACTGACCGTCTCTGCGTCGTGATCCGTGAGGCTGATGCGCACACCGTTGATGGATTGTATGGGAAGCCCTGTTGCCTCGGCAAACTTGTTTGGAGTGGTGTAAATGGTTGGCTCTATCATGTTTTGACGCACGATCCCGACCACGTGGAAAGTGACTGTGCGTTCGTTGACTGTCAGACTGATGATGTCACCAACCTTCACGTTCGGAAAAAAACCAGTTGCCATGTGGTTCAGCACGGCACCATCTGTGTCATCTGCTTTGAGCCAGCGTCCGCTTAAGACCACAGACTCCACAAAGTTGCTTTCGGGAGGGGCCGAACGGAGTGAAAGATTGCCATGACCTCCATCGGGATATGTCCGCACCATCTCCAAGCCGTCGGGGCGACTCAATGCAGCAGGCATCAGATCCCATGACTCGACTTTTTGCACACCGGGGATACTGGCAATGGTCGCAAGCACCTTTTCTTCAGTCTGAGGACTGTTCAGCTGAATCTCAAGATCATAATGACGTATTGCAACGGCATTTACGATCATCTGGTTCCAGCTTGTATTGATATTGATGCCCGTCATGAACATTCCGCCTGCCGCGGCGAGCAGCCCAAGTGTCATGATTAAACGACCTCGGCGTCGGAAGGTGTTGCGCAGCGCGAGGATCAGGGTGTTGTCAATGCTGCGGATTTTTCCGAGCCAGCCATCCAGTCCGCGCGAACCGAAGGATTCCCGAGTTGTGCCGTAATCATTGAGAGTCTCACGTACCGTGACACGAGTTGTTCGCTGAAGGGGTCCAAACGCCACAAGCAATGGGACAAGCGTCCCCATCATTACTTGCACGACATAGGCCCACACTGGAATGGCTTCACTATAAAGCGTAAGATTCATATTTTCGGCAATCATTCTCGCAAATCCGCGCCCTGCCATGACGCCGAGCGGTAAACCGATGAGAACGGCTGCCATCCCCAGGAAGGCAATCAGCCCAAGATAAAGGCCGGTAATCTGAACGGATCGCGCTCCAATAGCTTTCATAATTCCGATCTGGCGGACCTGCTGCGCCAGCATGGCACTGACGATCGTCGCGATCAGAATGGCGCTCAACGCCAAAGCCATCAGGGTAAAGGTCAGCAGGGTCAGCAGAACGGTATCCAACTGGGTTTGATGTGGATGCAGGAGCGGAGGCGGAACGCGGATTTCTCCAACTGTATATCCCTGCGCTTTTAGCCATTGCGCCAAATTGCTGACGGTCGCCTCGATCGTGGCTCTGCCTTGCGACTGATCTTTCACCACTACTTTGAGAATGTGCAAAGTGCTACCCTCGCCAAGCCAGGCCAGCGTCTCGGGTGTGACATATCCATAAGCCGTTTCTCCCTGCCAGGCAGGTGCCAACCCTGGGTCATGGACGGAACCCGAAATCAAAATTCCCTGTTTTTGTCCGTTCGGATTCTGCACATTAATTACATCGCCTATATTTCCATTGATATATTTCAATGCATCCCGCTCGAGCAGGATGGTTTGTACGGGCGGCGGCCATGCGCCTGCTTCGGGCAGGAACTTGTTGACGTGCAGTTCATTGAAATCTTTGATGACAAATAATAGAAGCGGTCTCCACTCGTTGGGCCTGACCTCGACCCGCGCCAGGACCCAGGAAGTCGCTTCTGCGTCGGCGATGCCGGGTTGCTGTTTGACAGCCTCCACCACCGAATCATCCACCTGGTCCAGTTCCAAATAAGCCGAGGCGGGATTCGTGCCAAGGTAATTTCGGCTGACTTCGCGCATTAAGATAGTGTAGGCACCCAACATGATCCCCACACCTAAGATACTGACGGCAATTGCAATCACCATCATGATCATGCGACCCTGAGCCGCCTGAAGGTCTCGCCATAATTTCTTCCAACGCGGGCTAACCATTTTTGCCTCCATGATCTGTTACAACCTCGCCGTCAGACAGCGTGATAGTGCGCGTGAAATATTGCTTGAGGTCGCGCTCGTGCGTCACCATGACCACGGTCTTGCCCTCTTTGACGAGGTTTGCAAACAACTGGATGACTGCATCGGACGTGTGCGAATCGAGATTGCCCGTCGGTTCATCAGCAACCAACAGGGGAGGATCATTCGCCAGCGCTCGTGCAATCGCGGCGCGCTGTTGCTCGCCTCCTGACAAGGCAGCAGGAAGTTTGTCCGCTTGTTCGGCAATGCCAACTTTATTCAGCAGGGCAATAGCGCGTTCACGTCGCTCGCGCGGAGAATACATGTTGCAGAAATCCATCGGCAGCACCACGTTTTCCGCAACGGTCAGTGTAGGTAGTAGTTGAAAGAACTGAAAGACAATTCCGACGTTCTTTCCGCGCCAGATTGCAAGCTGTTCCTGATTCAACGTGTGCACGGGCGTGGAGGCGACGAACACTTCACCCGAAGTTGGGTTGTCAATGCCCGTGATCATATTGATCAATGTGGACTTGCCGCTGCCAGACTTGCCGACTACGGCAACGAACTCGCCCTTGTCCACCCGCATGTTCACTTCCTTGAGCGCCAGGAACTCGCCTGCGGCAACCTCGTAGGCTTTGCTCACGCCATTCATTTCGATCAATCGACTCTCGCGCACAGGCAAGGATTTGCCTTCCATAAATTCACGATGATGATTTTTAACTTGACTCAACATTTTCTTTAACTCCTTTTCAATCTAACAGTCTGGGTGTACACTATATTCCATTTAGAACATAATGTTCTGTTTGCTTATACATTCAGCACGGCCACACGTCAATAACCAAACGCGAGAAAAACGTTCCAGATGGAACAAAGCAAGCCTGTTTGTTCTTGAAAAGGAGCAAGTTATGAAGAAAAAAACTTCCCCCGATCGCCAGGTTCAACGGACACGGCAGTTTTTGCTTAATGCCCTGGTCGACTTGATCGTCGAAAAGAGTTACGAGAAGGTCACGGTGCAGGATATTATTGACCGTGCCAATGTTGGGCGGACAACCTTTTATTCACATTTTCAGGATAAGGAAGATTTGCTTCTAAGCGGATTTGAAAATTTGCGTGATGTGTTTGAAGATTTTCGCTCAGAATCCTTTTTCGAAAAATCGCTTTGGGATTTTAGCCTGGCCCTCTTTCAACACGCTGAGCAACAACGCCAGCCATTCAAAGCATTGTTCGGGAAACAGGCCCGTGGAGTGGTGGTTTCCCTTTTTCAAAAAGCTTTGGTTGCTTACCTGAAGGAACGCTTTGAAGCGAGCTTTCCCAAAAAGAAACAGCCTGTCCCCTTGGATGTTTTTGTACAGTATTTATTTAGCGTCTTTTTAGGATTGCTAACCTGGTGGCTTGATAATGACATTTCATATTCTGCGGAACAGATGAACGAGTATTATCGAAAGTTAACGGAGCCGTCAATTCAGCTGTTGCTGGGAATAGACGATAAGTAATTCGACCGCAGGAATTGTCGCTGCCGTGCTCAAACCATTGTTGCAAAGCAAAAAGCGCTTTTGAGACATAGGCTCTCTTACCCTTTTCAGCGATAGTATGGGATAAGTAAGAACCGAAAGTTTTTGATTACGATTTAAACTTAGCCCATCATCAACTTCGGACGATACTGTAACGCCTCTGCCAGATGCACAGATTGGATTTCCTCACATCCCGCCAGATCCGCGATCGTGCGCGCCAGCTTGAGGATGCGATGTAATACTGTTGATCCATGGGTCCGAATCTCCCAGGAAGTTGGTAAACTTTCTGAAAGAGCGGGTGTAATCATTGATAGTTTCTTCACTGAGATGGCGCGCATTTGCAGCCAAGAGAAAACCTTGCAGTGCTTGTGAGAATGTGAATTTTGTTTTAGTCATCCTTGTACCCTTTGGTAAGTGAAATCGAGTGGTGATAATCAGGAAAGGTGACTGATAATCACCGAAAGCCAAAAATGGCAATCGAACCTTGTTACCTTAGGTATTGGCGACTTTTATCTTGAAATCCCCAAGATGAATACCGAACGGGACATGGACAGTATTTTTTGCCCACCCATGTGACCATAGGTGGGCATTTTTAGTGCGCTGGGAGGGACTTGAACCCTCACGCCTTGCGGCACATGGCCCTCAACCATGCCTGTCTGCCAATTCCAGCACCAGCGCAAGCAGGTCGTATTATAATCGGCTTCACTGGACTGTCAACCCAAACCAAAATGTTCCGGGAGGAGACATGACTCGAATCGTAGTGGACGCCATGGGCAGCGACGAATTCCCTGTGCCAGACGTTACCGGCGCGGTAATGGCTGCCCGCGAGTATGGCGTGGAAATCATCCTGGTCGGCGACGAAGCGAAACTCGGACCCGTGCTGGCCGCGCAGGACCCGGGCAGTTTACCCGTCCGGGTCGTTCACGCGCCTGAAATGCTGACCATGGACGACAAAGGCATGAAACTGGTGCTCAAGGCTCGCCGTCCGAACTCGCAAAACTCGATGGCCGTAGGCATTGACCTGGTCAAAAACGGTGAAGCAGACGCCTTCGTCACCGCCGGGAACACCGGGGCGGCCAGCGTCACGGCCTACTTCCGGCTGGGCACCCTGCCCGGGGTGGACAGACCCGGCCTGGCTCCCGCTTTCCCAACTGCCACGGGGTCGTGCGTGGTCATAGACGTGGGGGCCAATCCCGATTGCAAACCCGAAAACCTGCTCCAGTTCGCCGTGATGGGCAGCGTCTACGCCGAAAAAGTGCGCCGGGTCAAAAATCCCAAAGTTGGGTTGGTCTCCAATGGCGAAGAAGAAGGCAAGGGGAATGAACTGGTCAAGGGGACGGTTCCGCTGCTCAAGGCCTCCGGTTTGAACTATTTCGGCAACGTGGAGGGCAAGGAGGTCATCGGCGGCAAAGTGGACGTGGCCGTGCTGGATGGCTTCACCGGCAACGTCATGCTCAAAGCCTCCGAAGCAGTTGCCAAGATGCTGGTGGACAAGATCCGTGAAACGATCAAAGGCGGGAACCTGCTCACCAAGATCGGCGGGCTGCTGGTCAAGCCTGCGCTGGGCAGCATCAAGAAATTGCTCGACCCCAGCGAACACGGCGCGGCCCCGCTGCTCGGCGTCAATGGACTGGTCTTCATCGGCCACGGGCGCTCAGACGCAATTGCCATCAAGAACGCCGTCCGGGTGGCGAAGGACGCAGTCGAAGCCGGCGTCCTGGCAGCCATCGAAACGGCCATCGAAGAGAGTTTGAAATAATCCACAACGATTGCTGAAAACACCACAGCCTGAAGGAAATTCATGAAAATCATCAAGAACGAAAAGCTCATCAAGCGCAACGCCCGCATCGGTTCGATTGCCAACCTGCTCGGTTTTGGCATCATGATCGCCGGTTTCCTCTTCGCCTGGCGCGGCGACCCAACCACCGAAATGGGGATCTGGCTTTGGGCGGCCCTGCTGGTCGGTTTTGCGGCCGCCCAAATAGGCATCTATTTCACCAACCGCTGGGGGCGCAAACCGCGCATGGATGAGCAACTCGACCAGGGACTCAAAGGCCTGAGCGGGGATTTCACCCTCTATCATTACTCTGCTCCGGCCTCCCATTTGCTGGTCGGCCCGGCAGGCATCTGGGTGCTGATGCCCTTCTATCAGGTGGGGACATTTTCTTTCGTCAAAAACCGCTGGCGGCAAAAAAGCGCCGGCTTCCTGCACTCCTACATGCGGATATTCGGCCAGGAGAGCATCGGCCGCCCTGAGATCGAGGCCGGGGCCGAAGCCGAATCCGTCCTCCGCAAATTCAAAAAAATTGACCCGGAAGCTGAATGGCCCGAAGTTAAGGCCGCCCTGGTCTTCCTCTCCGATCGGGCCGAGGTCGAACCCGGCGACTCGCCCATCCCGGCCTTGCAAGCCAAGAAACTGAAAGATTTCATCCGCAAGCAGGCCAAAGACGCGCCGCTGCCCAAAGTGCAGATCGAAAAAGTAAATTCTGCGTTGGGGTAAACGGATCAACGAGTCAGCGGATCAGCGAGTCAAGCCAATCTGACTCGCTGATTCATTGACTCGCCGAATCGTATGGTACACTTGTTCTACTTATTATCCTGACCAATTACCACTTACCAATCACCCGCCATGACTTCCCTCGTAACCCTCGACATCGAAACCACCGGCCTCAGCGCCGAGCGTGACGCCATCATCGAGATCGGCGCAGTCCGCTTCAACGACCGCCGGGTCGAAGCCGAATTCAGCACGCTGGTCAACCCCGGGCGCGCCATCCCTGAATTCATCAGCGACCTGACCGGCATCAGCAACGAAATGGTGCGCAACGCCCCCCGCCTCGCCGATGTGCTCCACGAACTCCAGGATTTCGTCGGCAACGCGCCCGTCATCGGCCACAACGTCCGCTTCGACCTGGGATTTTTCGAGCGTTACAACCTTTTCCCTTTCAACGATGTCATTGACACTTACGAACTGGCCGCGGTGCTCATGCCCTCCGCCAGCCGCTACAACCTGGGTTCTCTCGGCCAGCAACTCGGCATCCTCATGCCCGCCACCCACCGCGCCCTCGACGACGCCCGCGTCACCCAGGCGGCCTTCATGCGCCTGTACGAAATGGCCTACGCCCTGCCGTTGGATTTGATCGCCGAGATCGTCCGTTTAGGGGAACCATTGGATTGGGACGCCAACTGGGTCTTCCAGAGCGTAATGCGCAGCCGTTACCGGGAAGGGATCCCCGAACCGGGCAGCGGGGCGCGGACCCTCGGCCTGCGTCCCGTTTCGGATAACGGCCGCCAGCCCCCGCCGGTCAAGCTCGTGGACGAAGCGCCCGTCCCGATAGACCCGGACGAAGCCGCATCCATCCTCGAATATGGCGGCGCGTTCTCCCGATATTTCGAAGCCTTCGAGCAACGCCCCGAACAGGTGGAAATGTTGCGGGCAGTCACCGAGGCGCTTTCGGTCGGTTATCACACCATGATAGAAGCCGGGACCGGGGTCGGGAAATCCTTTGCCTACCTGGTGCCGGCCGCCCTCTTCGCCACCCAGAATAACACCCGCGTGGTCGTCTCCACCAACACCATCAACCTGCAAGACCAGCTCATCAAGAAAGACCTCCCCGACCTGCGCGCCGCCCTTGGCCTGGATGTGCGGGCCGCGGTGCTCAAAGGCCGCAGCAACTATCTCTGTCCCCGCCGCCTGGAGCATGCCCGCAAACACCTCCCGCAGAACAAGGATGAAATGCGCGTGCTGGCCAAAGTGCTGGTCTGGCTGCTCGATAACCAGAGCGGCGACCGCAACGAGATCAACCTCACCGGTCCGGTCGAGCGCCAGGTCTGGAGCCGCATGTCCGCCGAGGATGACGCCTGCACCAACGATACCTGTGTCAAACGCACTGGCGGGGCCTGTCCTTTTTACAAGGCGCGCCAGGCGGCCCAGGCGGCCCACATCCTGATCGTCAACCACGCCCTGCTCCTGGCGGATGTGGCCGTCGGCAGCCGGGTCCTGCCCGAATACCAGTACCTGATCGTGGACGAGGCTCACCACCTCGAATCGGCTACCACCTCGGCCCTGTCTTTCCGCCTGACCGAGAGCGACGTTGAGCGCTTGATGCGCGAGGTCGGCGGGGCAACCACCGGCGTACTTGGGCGCTTGTTGGCTGAAACATCCGAATTGTTGAGGCCGGCGGAACAGGCTTTGCTTGGCCAAAAAGTCAAGCGTGCCAGCGACCTGGCCTTTCGTATGCAGTCCCAGGCTCATGAATTTTTCTACATGGCCGGGCAATTTACTGCCCAACTGCGCGAGGGTCGGCCGCCGAGCAATTACGCCTACCAGGAACGCATCCTGCCTTCCACCCGCACCCTGCCCGGATGGGAGGAAGTCGAGTTCTCATGGAGCAACGTTGATGAGACGGCCCGCTTGTTGCTGAACGCCATCGAAGAACTTTATAAAAATACCGCTGACCTGTATGCCAACGGTGTGGAGACCCTCGAAGACCTGATCGCCGACCTGGGCAACCTCCATCGCAGACTCTCGGAGGCCGAGAACAATGTATCGGGATTGATCAGCGACCCATCCAAAGGCATGGTTTACTGGATCGAGATCCAGCCGAACAACGACCGGCTTTCGTTCAACGCCGCGCCGCTCCACGTTGGGGCGCTCATCCAGAAATATCTCTGGCACGAAAAGAACAGCATCGTCATCACCTCTGCCACCCTCACCACCCAAAACGGGTTCCAATACGTTCGTAATGCCCTCAGCGCCGAGGATGCCGAAGAACTGATGCTCGGTTCCCCGTTTGATTACGAAGGCTCGACCCTGCTCTATATCCCGAACGACATCCCCGAACCCAACGCTAACGGCTACCAACAGGTCATGGATCGCTCCATCGTCCAGCTTGCGGCGGCGACCGGCGGGCGGATGCTGGTGCTCTTCACTTCCTACGCCCAACTGAAACGGACTTCGAAAGCGATCACCGGACCCCTGGCCCGCGAGGAGATCACGGTCTTTGAACAGGGCGAGGGCGCGTCTCCCAACACCCTGCTCGAATCCTTCCGGGAAACCGACCGGGCCGTACTGCTGGGGACGCGTTCCTTCTGGGAGGGCGTGGACATCCCCGGCCAGGCGCTCTCTGCGCTGGTCATCACCAAGCTCCCGTTCGACGTCCCCTCCGATCCGTTGATTGCTGCCAGGTCCGAGCTTTACGAGGACGCTTTTAGCGAATATTACCTGCCCGAAGCCATTCTCAAATTCCGCCAGGGCTTCGGACGACTGATCCGTACCCAATATGACCGGGGCATCGTCGCCATCCTCGATAAGCGGGTCATGACCAAGGCCTATGGGCGCGCTTTCCTCGAGTCGCTGCCCCAATGCACTTCCCGCTCCGGTCCGCTGGCTAATTTGCCGAAGTTGGCCGCCCAATGGCTGAATATGTAATCGAATTTCAGGAAATTGGAGGGATTACCTGAAAACAAAGGTGCGGGTGTACGCCCGCACCTTTATTTTCAGGCTATTCCCCATGACCCGTGTCCAGGTTCATCGAAGGGATGCCTCAACCATCTTTTGCCACGTGCATGGCTGTGGGCCGTTCGCTCTCGGAATAATCGGATAACATGACAAGCGCGTTTGTCACAGTGTTGCCCGTATTGCGCCACCGGTGGCGTAATTGAGCCGCAAACAAGAGGCTGTCCCCCGGATCTAATACAAAGTGTTGGTTTTCGACCTGATATTCCAATTGGCCTCGAAGACAAAATACAAATTCGTGGCCGGAATGGGCCATGTGATGTGGCCCGCTGCTGGCGCCGCTTTCCAGGGTAAGCACGAAAGGTTCGACCCTTCCCACAAATTGCTCCCCGCCCAGGCCTTCCCAAACCCCTCGCGTAAACGGGACGTGGGCGCGCGCATCTGCCTTGATGAATACCACCTGCTCCTTTTCGGGTACTCCGCTGAAAAATGCAGTGATCGGAATTTCCAGCGCGTCTGCCAGCTTATACAGCGTGCTGACCGATGGGGAGGTCTTGCCACGCTCGATCATACTAAGCGCATTAGCAGATAAATTGCTCAAAGTGGCCAGGCGGCGCATCGAAATACCGTGTTCTTCGCGCAACTGGCGCAAACGCTTGCCTACATCAACCGAAACTGCTTCTCGATCAAACATGGTGCCTCCTGCGTTAGTGATTAATCGTACCACAAATTCGCACAATTTATATCCAATTTCCATGCGCTCCTGAGACCGGCGAGGAGGTCCCCGGATTTTGGGGATGTTATGCCCAGGGCGGTTACAAATTGCGTACGCGTTTTAGGTGTGAGGCAGCGCAATTTATGGCCGTGAGTATCAACTATTTTACGACAGAATCAGCCAGTTTCTGGCAGGTTCTCTGAGACTTGCCGTGAT
>DIDQ01000062.1 GCA_002418215.1 Anaerolineales bacterium UBA5796 | reverse complement strand
GTTGGCGGCTTGAGAGTGAAAGTCGGGGTCACGACGACCTGGGTGGGCTGCGGCAGGGTCGCCAGGGCGGGCTTGGTGGGCGAGGCCAGCGCCGCCGACTGGGTCAACTGGGCTTCTACTGTCTGCGCCGCTGAGGTGAAAACTGCATTCGGTTCATCCGTGGGGGTGGCGCGGGTGGGCATATTGCAGGCTGCCAGGGTGAGCGAAACAATCAAAAAAAACAGTAAAACAACAGGACGTTTGGACATTCTTCCTCCTTTTCTAATCGCATTAATTGTACAACATGCTTAACGGATATTCGTTGTGCTTTTGTTCCAATAACAAAGCAGGCCCCGGGCTTGACGGGACCTGCTACTTTAATGTTTCCTGGGGCAACTTTCAGTCAGGATTGCTCCCGGCCATCCACAGACCCAGTTGATCCCTGCTGACCTTATCGGCAGCAACAATGGCAACGACCTTTCCTCGATACATCACCGCAATTCGGTCTGAAAGCGCCATGATCTCGTCCAGTTCGGCTGAGACCAGCAGTACACCCACACCCTGGTCGCGCAGGGAGATAATCTCTTTGTGGATATACTCAATCGAGCCGACATCCAGACCGCGGGTGGGCTGGTTGGCGATCAGCAAGTTGATCTTCCGGCTAAGTTCGCGGGCTACGATAACTTTTTGCTGGTTGCCGCCCGATAATTTTGAGGCAGTGACGTAAGCCGATGGAGTACGCACGTCGAAGTTCTTGATCAGCCGCTGGGCCTGGTCATCCACAGCTTTCTGCTGGATGGTTATACCTTTGGCAAAGGGTGACAAATAGTAAGTGTTCAGGATCATGTTATCTGCCACCGGATAAGAGAGCACCAAACCATGACGCTGGCGGTCTTCCGGGATGTGGGCCAGGCCGGCTTCGGTGATCGTGCGCGGCGGTTTGCCAGTCACATCTTTTCCCGCCAAAGTGACCCGGCCCTCTTTCGTCGGACGCAGGCCTGTCAACGCTTCGACGAGTTCCGTCTGCCCGTTGCCCTGTACCCCGGCAATCCCCAGGACTTCGCCCTTGCGCACATCGAAGGAGACCCCGCTGACCACATCCAGGTTGCGCAGGTCGCGCACATGCAAATTGTCAACCTGGAGCACATCTTCGCCAGGATTGGAAGCCTCCTTTTTCACGCGCAGCAACACTTCACGCCCCACCATCATGGAGGCCAGTTCCTGCTGGTTGGTCTGTTTGGGATCGGCGCTGCCGACCACCCGCCCCGACCGCATCACGGTGATCCGGTCGGTGACAGCCAGCACTTCCTTGAGTTTGTGAGTAATAAAGATGATCGAAACCCCGCGGCGGGTCAACTCGCGCATGATGCGGAACAGGTCTTCCACTTCCTGGGGCGTCAACACTGCCGACGGCTCGTCCAGGATAAGGATGTTGGCATTGCGGTACAACGCCTTGATGATCTCGACCCGCTGTTGGATACCGACCGGGAGTTCGCCGACAATGGCGTTTGGGTTTATGTCCAGGCCATATTGCTGGCTTAATTCCTTGATGCGCTGGGCAACTTCACGCCGGTCGAGCTTGACCAACGGCGATTTGGCTTCCTTTTCACGGTGCAGGGTCTCGGCCCCAAGCATGATGTTCTCGGCCACTGTGAAGACCGGGATGAGCATAAAGTGCTGATGCACCATGCCGATACCGTGCCCAATGGCGTCATTGGGCGTGGAGATGTTGATGGGCTTACCGTTGATGAAAATCTCGCCCTCGTCCTGGTTGTACAGGCCGTAGAGGATATTCATCAGCGTGCTCTTGCCTGCGCCGTTCTCGCCGAGCAGGGCATGGATCTCGCCAGCGCGCAGGTCGAAATCCACATGGTCATTCGCCAACACGCCGGGGAATTTTTTGGTGATGCCCTTAGCCTGCAAAACAAGATTGTTTTCGGTCATGACAGGCTCCTATTTCTCGTAGGCTACGCCATCGGCAGCCGGTGGGATGTTCTTGCCGATGATACCGGTCAGGATCAGCATGGTCAACAGGTATGGCACCATTCCGACCACGTAGGCATTCTGCAGGAAGGACCATTGGGCCGGGATGAGTTCGCGGAACAATTGCAGCTTGATCTGGAAAGCTTGCGAAGCGCCGAAAACCAATGCGGCTGACCATGCCCCAAAAGGAGTCCAGTTACCGAAGATCATGGCCGCCAGGGCAATGAAGCCGCGCCCGTTGGTCATCAGCGGTTCGAAGGAGGCGATGGATTCCAGGGTCATGTATGCGCCGCCCAGCCCGGCCAGCGCCCCGCCGATGATGACGTTGGCATAGCGCATAAAGGTCACATTGATGCCGACAGTATCGGCCGCTTTGGGATGTTCACCCACAGCGCGGGTGCGCAATCCCCAGCGAGTGTTGAACAAGATGTAATGGCTGACGACGACCAGCAAAACCGCAGCCATGGCTATCGGTTTTTGGCTGAGTACGTCACTGGCGGCTTTGGCGGCCACGCTGCAATCACTCCCCAACAGGCCGCAAAGCCCGTTGACGGCTTTGTCTATCGGGATATAGATGGTCGTAAAAGTACCCGGCCCATGCGGGACCTGACCGCCAAAGATGCTGCCTTTTTCGAAGAACAGTTGGCGGTTGAGGAATCCGGTGACTCCCACCGCGAGAATGTTGATGACCGTGCCGCCAATGATCTGGTCCACCTTGAAGGTGACGGAGAGCAAGGCATGGAGGGCAGCGAACAACCCGCCGGTGAGCATGGCGATCAGCAGGCCGACCAGCAAGCTGGGCAAGGCCTGGAACCCGAAAATACTGCTCATATAGATGGCGCCAAGCCAGCCGAAAAAGGCTGCGGCCAGCATCATGCCTTCGATGCCGATGTTCACCACCCCGGAACGCTCACAGTAAATCCCGGAGAGGGCGCCCAGGGTGAGCGGGGTGGCGACTGCGATGGTTGTCCCCAACATGCTGGAGATGATCAAAATCGCCGGCTGGCTCTTCCCGCCGATAAGGACTACGATGGTGAATAAGACAGCGATAATGAGTGCGATAAAACCGAAACGTTTCCAGTCCATGTGCGGCTCCTAGCCTCCCCAGCCCCGGGTGAGGACGAGTTTTTCTTCAGAACCGCGGATGCGATAAACATAACGGATAATAGCGTCAGCGGCAACAAAGAGCAGGATGAGCGCCTGGATCACAGAGATAATGTCCACCGGGATTTGGGTCAGGAACTGCATCCGGGTGCCCCCGTTGCGCATGGCAGCGAACAGGATGGAGGCCAGCACCACGCCGGCCGGATGGGTTTTTCCCAAAAGGGCGATGGCAATCGCGTCGAAACCGTAGCCGATCGAAAATCCGAGTTCGTGACGGTAGTTGAGGCCGGTCACTTCGATGGTCCCCGCCATCCCCGCCAACAGGCCGGAGAGGGCCATTGTCAGGACGATGGTCCGTTTGACGTTGATGCCGGCGTATTTGGCTCCGTCGGGATTGGCGCCGACCGTGCGGATTTCGAACCCCAGGGTGGTCTTCCAAAGGAGCCACCAGACGAGCACCGCGATCAGCAGGGCAATGATGAACCCCCAGTGGACGCGCAATCCCTCGAAGAGAGGGGAAAGCCGGGCGCTGGGAGCAATTTCGGGGGTCCGGGCCGAGACGTTGAGCGGGTTGGGGTCTTTCATCGGGCCGTTGAGCAGGAAGCTGGTCAGGTTGAGGGCGATGTAGTTCATCATAATGGTGTTGATGACTTCGTGCCCGCCCGTATAGGCCTTAAGCCAGCCGGGGATGGCGGCCCAGAGTGCGCCGGTGAGCATTCCCAGGCCGACGGACAGGGTGAGATGGACGACCTTGGGGAGCGAGACGCCCAGCATGTCGGGCAGGGCGTAACCGATCCAGGCGGCCATGACCGCTCCGAGCGCCAATTGGCCTTCGGCGCCGATATTGAACAGGCCGCCTTTGAAGGCCAATGAGACGGCCAGCCCGGCCAGGATGTAGGGAGTTGCCCATACTGCGGTCTCGCTGATGGCTTTCAGGGAGCCAAAAGAACCCTGGAACAAGCCAATGTAGGCTGCGAAAGGATTGCCGCCGACCAGGGCGATAATGACGCCCCCGATAATCATGGCGGTCAATATTGCCAGGATTGGGATAATGAGTGGGGCGTCTGCGGCTGCCTTAAGAAGCCCTGCAAATCCTCTGGGGTGGGAATTGTTCTTTTCAGTCTCTGGCATGGGCTGGTGCTCCCTGGTTTGTGAATAGTTGCTCTAATTATACCCTTCGCGGTCACGAATTGCGTTTTTACTGATGTTGAAAGTGCAATTCGTGACAGAGGCAATATAATCGAAAAGGGGAAAGAGTTTGACTCTTTCCCCTTCGGTGGAGCGGGAGGGTTTCGAACTTACGGTTTGACAGGCGGGACGTTGGTCTTCAGGCTGCCGTCGAGCAATGCAGCCGCGATCTCTTCCATTTTGGCTTTGACTTCGGCGGGAACCATGCTGTCGAGATCATGGTAGGGGGCGTAGCCCGCGTCACCGTAGAAATTGCCAGCCGGGAAGCTGCCGTCTTTGGCGAGTTTGATCAGGTCGAACACGCCTGGGGTGATGAGTTTCATGGCGCTGGAAAGCAAGCGCGGGGCCGCGTTGGGCAGGGTGTAGTACTGGTCGCTGTCTACGCCGATGGCATAAGCGCCAGCCTGGGCCGCGCCTTCGACAGCGCCGTTACCGGTCTTGCCGCCGCCGCCGAAGATGACATCTGCGCCCTGGTCAATCATGGATTTGGCGGTCGCAGCGCCCCATTCGGGATCGGTGAAGGTTTTGTCGAAGCCGACATCGCTGTGATAGACCACAAAGACTTCCACGGCCGGGTCAATGTAGGCAGCGCCGGCGCGGTAGCCTTCGCCAAAGCGCCAGACGGGCGGGACAGCGTCGGTGCCGAACACGCCGCCGACCTTGCCGGTCTCGGTCATCATGGCGGCCAGGGCGCCGACCAGGAAGCCGGCCTGGTCTTCGGGGAAGACGAGACCAGAGACGTTGTCAATCGTGCCTTCGAACTGGTCCTGGTCAATACCGATGAACTTGACGTTCGGGTATGTGGGAGCCGCGGCGCGGGTATCCACACCGAGGTTGAAGCCGACGGTCACGATGACATCGTAGCCTTCGTCCGCGAAGGTGGCGATGTTCTTGGCGTAGTCTTTGGCGTCGGTGGTCTCGATGTACTGGACGATGGCGCCCAGTTCGCTCTCGGCCTGCTTGACGCCTTCCCAGGCGGACTGGTTGAAGGACTTATCGTCAATCTTGCCGACGTCCGTCACCAGGCCGACACAGAATACTTCTTCTTTAGTGCAGTCTGGGGTGGTGGGACCGCAGGCCGGCAGCACCAGAGCCGCCAGGACCAAAACGGTCAGAACAAGATACAGTTTCTTCATGCGTTTCTTCTCCTCGAAAATGTATGGGGTTGATTTTGGAACTTTATTCACAAGCTCCGCAATTAGTATACAGGGACTTGATAAGCTTGACAAGAGACAGGCATCCCTCACGAGGAAGATTTAACAAGTGAAGGGGAAAGATTGTCAGCCAATTTTGCCTCTCCGCGATGCACGCCGGCCATCAAAATGAAAGCCAGGGCCATGAAAATGGGGGCGACGATCATCACGTTGTTATAGTTGCTCCCGGTCAATTGGACGATCCAGCCATTGATGTTCGGCCCGGCGATGGCGGCCAGGGTTGAGAACAGGTAGTACAGGCCGGTGTACGTGCCCACGCGCAGGTCTTCGACCATATCCACCACCATGGGCAGGGAGTTGATGTTGATCAACGCCCAGGCAACGCCTGCCAACATCAGGAAGAGACTGATGACCGGCACTGTGCCGAGGACGGGAAGCGTGGTCAGCATGACGGTGAGGCTGGCCGAGGGCATCAAGAAAATGCCCAGGATGAGCAGCCCCAGCAAGGCGACTCCCGCCATGATGGTGCGGCGGCGGCCAAACTTCGCGCCGATGAAGCCGGAGAAGAGGGCGGACAGGACGAAGAGCAGCGAGAGGTGGCCTAAGAGTCGGGCGCCGTCGGCCTCCTCCATCCCCAGGTGGTTGATGGCGTAGAGCGTGAAGAAGGCTTCGATGGCGTTGTAGCCGATGAACCAGGCGCAGATGGCCAGGAACAGGCGCAGGGCGCTCTTATCGGGGTCGGCGAAAACTTCACGCAGGCTGGCGAACATGTCCGGCTTTTGCTCACCGGCTTCGAATTCCTTCGGTTCCTTGATAAAGATGAAGACCAGGATGGCCGACAGGATGACCAGCCCGGACCCCATCCAGAACGGGAAGGCGGGATTCATCTTGTACAGGCTGGCGCCGACCAGGAAGGAGATGATCGCCCCAATGCCGCCCATGAAGTTGATGATCCCGTTGGCCTGCGAACGTTTCGGGGAGGGGGTGATGTCGGGCATCAGGGCCACAACCGGGGTGCGCCAGAGGGCCATGCTCAGGATGAGGGTGCTGGTGCAGGCCACGAACAAAGGCAGGACGGCCGCCAGCGGGATGATCCCGAAGGCGACAGCGCCGAGCGGAGCGCCGACCAGGATGAAGGGCATGCGGCGGCCGATCGGGGTGCGCAGCCGGTCTGACCAGGCCCCCACCGGCGGCTGGATGAACAACGCCGCGATGTTGTCGAGGGTCATGAAGAAGCCGATCCAGACCGGGGACAGGTTGAACTTGTTCGCCAGGAAGACCGGCACGAAGGCGTTGTACACCCCCCAGATGACGCTGACGCCGAAGAACCCAAAGCCGAGCAGGAAGATCTTGCCGTAGTTGAATTTCATGAAAGCCTCCGTGAGTTTAAGGTTGAAGGTTCAACGTTTGAACGTTAAACCTGTGAACTTTCAACCGGCCTCATGGCCGTGTTTTTTGAGAAATTCGAGGTCTTTTTTGGTTAACTCAGCCTTTGCCAATAAGTCGGGCCGCCGCTCCAGGGTGCGAAGCAGGGACTGTTCGCGCCGCCAGCGGTCCACTTCGCCGTGGTGGCCGGAGAGCAGCACCTCGGGCACTTTCCAGCCGCGGAATTCGGGCGGGCGGGTGTAGTGCGGGTATTCGAGCAGGCCGGTGGCGTGGGAGTCGTCGGCTGCGCCTTCGGGGTCGCCGAGCACGCCGGGGATGAGCCGCGCCACGGCATCTATCACGACCAGGGCCGGGAGTTCGCCGCCGGTGAGGACGTAGTCGCCGATGGAAATCTCGTCGGTGATGAGGTGCTCGTGGACGCGTTCGTCCACGCCTTCGTAGCGCCCGCAGAGGAGGGCCAGGCGTTCGTGACGGGACAACTCGTCGGCCACGCGTTGGGAGAAAACGCGTCCCTGGGGAGTCAGCATGATGACCGGGCAGGCAGGTTGAAGTCCCAGGACGCTTTCGACGGCTTCGAAAACCGGCTCCGGCTTCATCACCATCCCGCCCCCGCCGCCGTAGGGCGTGTCGTCGGTCGTGTGGTGTTTGTCCCGCGTCCAGTCACGGATGTTGTGCAGGGCGATTTCAATTAAGCCGCGCTCGGCGGCCTTTTGGAGGATGCTGGCTTGCAGGTAGGGGGAAAGGGTTTCGGGCAGCAGGGTGAAAACGTCGAAACGCATGTACCCATTCTAGCCGCGAGTAAACGGGGATGCAAGTGGCATTTGCAGGGAGGGTGTCCGTTAAATTTTCGGGGAGGGGGTAAGATAGAGGGGAAGTCAAAGAGAGGAGGCAGGATGAAAGCAGGCGAGTTGTCACAGAGGTGGAACGAGTTGAGCGAAGAGGTGATGCGAGAAGTAGCGGAATGGCGAAAGCAGCATCCGAAGGTGAGCTTTCGAGAGATTGAAGAGGAAATCGACCAGCGGTTGTCGGGACTGAGAGCGAAGATGCTCTCGGATACGGCGAGTCGGAGTGTGGCGGCGGATTGGGGACAAGAGGGAGCGGAGGCGCTGTGTCCGAAGTGTGGGGTGAAGTTGGAAAGGAAGGGGAAGAAGAAACGGAAACTGGAAACGCAGGGAGGGCGGGAGGTGGAGTTGGTGCGGGAATACGGAGTCTGCCCGAAGTGTGGGCAGGGGATTTTTCCCCCTGGATGAAGAATTGGAATTGTTGCCCGGCAAGTTGACGCCGTGCGGGCATGAACGGTTGGTTCGGTTGGCAGGCTGGGTGCCGTCGTTTGAGAGGGCGGCGGAATTGTTTGGGGACTTTACGGGGATCGTGGTGAGCGAGGGGATGTGCCAAAGTTACACAGAAGGAGCCGGGGCGGCCTATGAGGAAATGCAAAACGAAGAAGTGGTCGACTTGGAACGGAACATGCCGGTTGCCGTGGGAGGGGCTGAGAAAATGCAAATCAGTGCGGATGGGGCGATGGTCCCGCTCTTGCACGGGGTGTGGGCGGAAGTGAGAACGCTGGTTGTGGGAGAAGTGCAAGCGCCGGTGTTGGAACGGGGCGAATGGGTTGTGCATACTCGAAATTTGAGTTACTTCTCCCGCAAAGTGAGCGCCCAGGAGTTCCAGCGGCTGGCGTTGGTGGAAATTCATCGCCGCGGGGTGGAAAATGCCAAAGAAGTGGCCGCCGTGATGGATGGGGCAGATTGGGAGCAGGGCTTCACCGACTATCATTGTCCGCAGGCCACCCGCATCCTGGATTTTGCCCATGCCGGGGAACACGTGAACGCGATTGGCGAAGGTCTCTATGGCGAGCATACCCCCGAAAGCCAGATCTGGTTAAGCCAGCGCCTGCATCGTCTCAAGCATGACGGCCCAGACAAACTCTTGAGCGAGTTTGAAAAGTTGCAACGCCACCATCCCACCACAGAAGCGATCTCCGGCAATTTGGCGTACCTGAGAAAACGGAAAGCGCAAATGCAATATCCTCTCTTTCAGGCGCAAGGCTGGCCGATTGGCAGTGGGATGGTGGAAAGCGGCAACAAACTGGTGGTGGAAGCGCGTTTGAAAGGAGCTGGCATGCACTGGGCGGAAGCCTCCGTGAACCCGATGCTGGCCCTCCGCAATATCTTATGCTCCGGTCGTTGGAAGGAAGACTGGCCGAAGATCGAAGCCAGGCTGCGCCAACAAACCAGACAACGCCGAATCCGATTGCATCGGTCGCGACAGGCGATTCCCCCAATCTCGATCCCCGCAAATCACGTTCCCAAAGTGGATGCTGCTCTTGTCCCTTCCTTGTTGGCTCATCTCGAACAGGAGAGTTGCCCCAAGAAACCAAAAAACAATCCCTGGCGCAACTTCAAGCACGGCAAGGCCTTGTATCAACGCCCCATTCCCCCGAAAATTTAACGGACACCC
>DIDQ01000135.1 GCA_002418215.1 Anaerolineales bacterium UBA5796 | reverse complement strand
GGCGCCGCCGCGCCCGCGTCCGCCCGAGCGGCCGTGCTGGCCGGGGGCAAAACTGCGGCGCTCGAATGCGCACTTGGGAGAGAAACACCGCTCCCCTTTCAAGAATAACTTTTCACCTTCACGCCGGCACAATTTACAGACCGGCCCAATATATTTCGCCATATCGTTCTACCTCACTGACTATTAGACGCGGCGCTTTTTCGGCGGCCGGCAACCATTATGCGGCACAGGCGTCAGATCAGAGATCGAACGCACTTTCAGACCCAAGGACTGCACGGCGCGAATGGCCGATTCGCGGCCAGGGCCGGGGCCTTTGACGAATAAATCGGCTTCCTGCAGGCCCATCGCCTGGGCGGCTTTGATGGCCTGTTCCGCAGCCAAGCGGGCGGCAAAAGGCGTGCTCTTGCGCGAGCCTTTGAAACCCACCGAACCGGAACTTCCCCAGGTCACCGTATTGCCCTGATCGTCTGTGACTGTCACGATGGTATTGTTGAACGAAGCGAAAATATGCACCTGCCCGGAAGACAGGGTGCGTTTGATCTTTTTGGCGCCGCCGCGGCGCGAAGAACGTACACTTTGTGCCATAGTACCTCTTTACCTTTTGCCGATTACTTCTTGCCGCCGCGACGTCGTCCGCGGCCGGCCACGGTTTTCTTGGGGCCTTTGCGGGTGCGGGAGTTGGTGCGCGTATTCTGTCCACGGGTGGGCAGGTTACGGCGATGGCGCAAGCCGCGGTAACAGCCGATTTCCATCAAACGCTTGATGTTTAACTGAGTCTCACGGCGCAGATCGCCTTCCACGATGAAGTTTTTCGAGATGGAATCGCGCAAGGCGGCTACATCAGCTTCAGTCAAATCCTTGACGCGGACATCAGGGTTGACGCCGGTTTCCGCCAAGATCTTGGAGGCACGGGATCGGCCAATACCATAGATGTAGGTCAGGCCAATTTCGACGCGCTTGTTGCGCGGCAGGTCAATACCTTCGATTCTTGCCATAGGTTCTACCCTTGTCGCTGTTTATGTTTTGGATTTTCGCAGATCACGTACAATCTGCCGTTGCGCTTGACAACCTTGCATTTAGCGCAGCGCTTTCGAATGGAGGGTGAAACTTTCATTACTTTTGGTTCTCCTCTTGCAACATGGCTTTGGCCCAATGGGCGCAGCCAAAGTTCGAATTATACACGTTCCTAAAACATCCGTCCAGCAAGATGTTTCGTCGCTCACGGGTCACAGGACAGTCAGGATGAGAGGCTCACCTTCGGTGACCGCCACACTGTGTTCGAAGTGGGCAGTCAGCGACCCATCAGCAGACACAACGGCCCACTGGTCGGGGAGGACACGCGTTTTTGGCGTGCCCACCAACACCATCGGTTCGATGGCGATGGTCATACCCGGGCGGAGCAGCACGCCGCGTCCCGGCAGCCCGTAGTTGGGCACCTGCGGACCTTCATGCATCTGCCGCCCCACGCCGTGGCCGGTATACTCACGGGTCACGTGGTAGCCATGGCCTTCGACGTATTTCTGTATCGCCGCTGAAACGTCGCCGGTGTGGTTGCCGGGCCGCATCTTTTCGATGGCAGCCTTCAAAGCGCCTTCGGTGACATCCATCAACTTTTGGGCTTCGGTGGAAATCTCTCCCACCCCGGCGGTAAACGCCGAGTCGCCCACATAGCCTTCGAAGATCGTTCCGCAGTCCACCGACACGATGTCGCCCTCTTTCAGCGTGCGCTTGGGCGAGGGGATGCCGTGTACCAGTTCCCGGTTGATGCTGACCGTAATGGAAGCGGGGAACGGTGGATAGCCATAACCTTTGAACGGCGATACGCATCCGTGTGATTTCAGCACAGCCTCAGCAGCCGCGTTGAGGTCGGCGGTCGTCACACCAGGTTGGATAATTTCTTTTACGGCTGCCAGAGCCGCAGCGTTGATCCGCCCTGCCTGCCGCATAATGGACAGTTCTGCAGGGTTTTTGATGTGGATCTGTCTTGCCCAATCTATCATGATGATTTCTTTATTGCGGTCAACAAGTCTGTCGTAACCTGTTCGATTTGCTGCGCACCATTAATTTCGACCAGGCTGCCTTTCGAACGGTAATAGGCGATCAACGGGGCAGTTTGCTCCTGGTAAACCTGGATGCGCCGTTTGACGGTTTCAACTTTGTCATCGTCGCGCTGGTAAAGCTCCGAACCATCCAGGTCGCACACGCCCTGTTTTTGGGGCGGATTGAACCGGGCGTGGAAAACGTGTCCACTGGCGCGGCAGGTCCAACGTCCCGAAAGCCGCTCGATGAGGACTTGATCGGCGGCGGTGATCAGGGGGACGACATCCACCTGGCCCGCGAAATCCTTCAACAATTCCGCCAGCGCATCGGCCTGGACCGGGGTGCGGGGGAAACCATCCAAAATGGCTCCCCTCTGACAGTCGCTCCGGGTGAAGCGGTCACGGATCATGGCGATGGTGACGTCATCGGGAACCAGTTCGCCCTTGTTCATGTAACTCTTTGCCAACTTGCCCAGTTCGGTATCATTCTTGATGTTTTCCCGGAACAAATCTCCAGAGGAGATGTGCGCCAGTCCGGTTTGCTCTGCCAAGACCTTGGCTTGGGTACCTTTGCCAACACCAGGGGGACCGAGGAGAACGATGTAAGTGGGCATTGGGTTATTCCTGATTGTTAACGGACGAGCAGCGAGTCCTGATAGCCGTGCAGTTTTAGTTCGGCGTCAATGTTGTAGAAGGTGTCACGGACCACACCGACCACGATCAGCAAGCCTGCGGATGAGACCAGCAGCACGCCTGCGTTGTTTCGCAATTGGGGCATAACCAGTGTGACCAGGAAGGGCAGGATGGCAACGATGCCCAGGAAGAGTGCGCCCGGCAGGGTAATGCGGCGCTGGACTTTGGTAAGGTATTTTTGGGTCGGGCCGCCGCGATTGACGCCGGGGATCTGGGCGCCTTGCTTCTTCAGGTTTTCGCCGTAGTTTTGCTGCTGGAAAAGCACGTCGGTGTAGAAGAAGGTAAAGGAGACTACCATGATGAAGTAGAGACTCCAATACCAGCCGCTGCCGCCGGCAAAGACGGTCTGGGTTCCCTGGGCCAGGTTGGCTATCCACGCGGTTTCAGAGGTGAGGAACCAACTGGAGATGATGGCCGGGAATTGCATCAGGGCGCTGGCGAAAATGAGTGGGATCATTCCGGCCATGTTGACCATCAGCGGGAAGGAGCCTTTGACCGGCATGGACATGCGGTTGCCGACCCGGCGGCCGGGGTACATGACCGGCACGTTGCGGCGTCCCTGCTGCATGTAGACGATGGCGAAGATGGTCGCCAGGAGCACGATGAGCATGACGATCAGATTGACCCAGCGGTATTGTTCGTCACCCATCAGCCCGGCAAAGTTGGCGGGCATCTGGGAGACGATACCGGAGAAGATGATCAGCGAGAGGCCCTGGTTGCGGATACCGAATTCGGAGATCATCTCGCCCAGCCAGATGGCAAACATCGTTCCTGCCGTCATGGTAAGCAGGATTGCCAGGGACGGCAGCCACAGGTCTGCGGTAAAACCGAAGTTGATGATCGCGGTGCCGTAGAGATTGTTGAAGATGTTGATCTGGCCGATGGCCGACAAGGCGGCCATGGGGATGGCGAGGATGTAGGTCCATTTTTCCATCCACTTGCGACCTTCACGAGGGTCTTCTTCCATGCGGCGCTGCAGGGCGGGAATGATTGGTACCAGCAATTGGATGATGATCTGGGCAGTAATGTAAGGATACACGCCCATCGAAAGCAGCGAGAAACGTTGGATCGTACCGCCGGAAAGCAGGTTCATGAACTCGAAGAAAGTTCCCGACTGCCCCAGTTGATTGCGCAACTGTTCGAGGGCCGCCAGGTCTACACCCGGGACGGGTACGTTGGCAGCCAGGCGATAGATCACCAGGATGCCCAGGGTGATGAGCAGTTTCTGGCGGATATCTTGCGACTTCCACAGGAAGCGCCAAGCGGATTGTTTCATATTCGGCTCCTTATGCAGCCGGTTCGATCACCTCAACACTGCCGCCAGCGGCCTCGATCTTGGCCCTGGCCCCAGCGCTGATGCGATGAACGCGCACTTTGAGGGCGAAATCCAATTCACCGCGGCCCAAGACCACGACCGGGTTGCGGGGGTCACGCAGCAGGCGGGCCTCTTGCAGGGTATCAGGAGTCACATCTGCGTTGGTTTCGAAGGCCTCAGCCAGTTGGTCGAGGTTGATTTCGTTGTATTCGACCCGGTCAATCGGCGTGAAACCCTGCCCGCGCATGAAGGGCAGGCGGCGATAGAACGGCAGGTTGCCGCCCTGTCGGTACAGGTGACCACCCGAACCGGCGCGCGCGCCCTGGCCTTTCGTGCCGCGGCCAGCCGTCTTTCCCTGACCGGCAGAGATACCGCGTCCAACGCGTTTGCGGTTTTTCTTCGAGCCTGGATTCGGCATCAAGTCGTGTAGTTTCATTGTCAGTTCCTACTCTTCCACACGGAGCAGGTGGCTCACCTTGAACAACATGCCGCGCAGGGCTGGCGTGTCGGTGTGTTCCACCGTATGGTTCATGCGTCGCAGGCCAAGGGCGCGAACGGTTGCTTTTTGATCTTTGGTGTAACCGATCGGGCTTTTGACCAGGGTAACGCGGATCGTTTTTGGGGCTGTCTTCTTAGCCATTCTTCTTCCTCCGGTCCCAGAACGGGATCAGTTCCTGGGCGGGTTTGCCGCGCCGGGCAGATTCCTCGGCCGGAGACTTGAGCTGGTCGAGCGCGTGGAAGGTGGCCTGCACCACGTTCAAGACGTTGGCGCTGCCCATGGATTTTGTCAGGATGTCTTTGACGCCTGCTGCCTCCAGAACGGCGCGCACACCGCCGGCTGCGATAACGCCCGTACCGGGGGAAGCCGGCTTGAGCAATACCCGCGCGCCGGCAACACGGCCGAGGGTCTGGTGCGGAATGGTGGTAGTGCTCAAATTCACCAGGCGCATATCCTTGCGGGCACGGTCAGAGGCCTTACGCATGGCATCCGGCACAGCATTGGCCTTGCCAATACCCATGCCGATCTTGCCTCGGTTATCGCCGATCACTACCGTTACACGGAATTGGAAGCGGCGGCCGCCTTTGACCACTTTGGCTACTCGCGCAATCTCGATAACGCGCTCATCGAGCGCTTCTTGTTCAAATTCGTTAGTCTCGTATTCCGACATTGTTTTCTCCATCCGGCCTTAGAATTTGAGACCGCCTTCGCGGGCGCCATCGGCCAAAGCTTTGATACGTCCCATATAGCGGAAACCGCCGCGGTCGAAGACCACTGAGTCGATACCTTTGCTTTTGGCGCGTTCTGCTACGGCCAGACCAACCATTTTAGCCTGTTCGCCTTTTGGCAGGCCTTTCATTTTGGCGCGCAATTCCTGATCGATGGTGGATGCCGAAACCAGCGTACTCCCGGCCTGGTCATCAATCACCTGGGCGTAAATCTCAGTCAGGCTGCGGAAAACACTCAGGCGAGGCCGTTCAGCCGTACCGGATAACTGCTTGCGAACGCGAGCATGCCGCCGAATGCGAGCGATAGAACGATTATTATTAGCCATGGGTGATTACTTTCCTTTCCCAGACTTACCGGCCTTGCGGCGGATCTTTTCACCGGCATAGCGGATGCCCTTGCCGTGATAGGGTTCAGGCGGGCGAATCTCGCGAATATTCGCTGCAACCTGGCCGACCTGTTCTTTGTTGTAACCCAAGACCTTCACCTGGCGGGTTTTGGCATCCGCCTCGAAGGTGATGCCATCCGGGGGTTCGACCACAACCGGGTGAGAATAACCAACGTACAGCATCAGGTTCTTACCATTCATTTCAGCGCGGTAACCAACACCTTCAATATCCAAAGCGATGTCGAAGCCGTTGCTCACCCCATGAACCATATTAAAGATTAGCGCCCGGGTAGTCCCGTGTAGTGCGCGCTCCTGCGGAGCATCGCTTTTGCGGGTCACCTGGATTTGATCGTTATCCAGGCTGATGCCAACAAGCGGGGAGAAAACACGCTCCAACTCGCCCTTGGGACCCTTGACTCGCAGGTGCGAGCCTTTGATGTCCACTTGCACACCGGGAGGAACTACCACTGGCAATCGTCCAACTCGAGACACAGTTTACCTCCTGGCTACCAAACCTTGCACAGAATTTCGCCGCCCACGCCCATTTGTCGGGCGCGCTGGCCGGTCATCACACCCTTGGGCGTGGATAAAATGGCGATGCCAATACCTGAAAGAACCCAGGGAATTTCCTGTTTCTTGGTATAGATCCGCCGTCCGGGGCGGCTGACCCGCTCCAAACCGGTGATCACCGACTGGCGGTGGCGGCGTTCGCCAACATATTTCAAGCGCATACGCAAAACAGACTTGGCAGGGTTTTCATCTGCGGCTACTTCAAAGCTCTCGATGTACCCTTCTTCCTTGAGGATCTTGGCGATTTCCGCTTTGATCTTCGAGGTCGGCATGGCAACCATTGTGTGCCCAGCCAAGATGGCATTGCGAACTCGCGTCAGCATATCAGCAATAGGATCATTTACACTCATGCTTTACCTCCGCCCGGCTACCAGGACGATTTCACCACGCCGGGGATTTTCCCTTCCAAAGCTAACTCACGGAAGCAAATCCGGCATAGTCCAAAACGGCGCAAATAGCCACGCGGGCGGCCGCAGCGAGTGCAGCGATTTCGCACCTGGATGGGGTTGCGGCGCCGAAGTTCACGATATTGCATACATTTCTTTGCCATAAGTTACGCTTCCTTCTTGAAGGGCATTCCCATCAGCGTCAACAGGGCACGACCTTCTTCATCGGTATTGGCGGATGTCACAATTGTGATTTCCATTCCGCGCAGCTTGTCAATCTTGTCGTATTCGATCTCCGGGAAGACCAACTGGTCGCGCATGCCGAGGGTGTAGTTCCCGCGGCCGTCGAACGCATCCGGGGAAACGCCGCGGAAATCGCGCACGCGGGGCAGGGCGATGTTCATCAACCGGTCCAGGAAGGACCACATGCGTTCGCCGCGCAGGGTGACTTTGGTGCCAATGATACGTCCCTCGCGCAGTTTGAAGGCCGCAATACTCTTGCGAGACTTGGTTTGCACCGGGCGCTGGCCTACGATCTGGGTCAGGTCTGCGACCGCGGCTTCCAGCGCCTTGGGATTATCCATGGCTTCACCAAGACCGATATTGACCACAACCTTCTCGATGCGCGGGATCTGCATCACATTCTTGTAGTTGAAGGCTTTGCTCAAGGCCGGAGCGGCCTCGGCTCGATACTTCTCTAACAGTCTACTCATAGTTATGCTCTCCAACCTTCAGGCCTAATCGATCAAAGCCTGGCATTGTTTACACACGCGGTGTACGCCAGATTCGTCGCGCAACGCACTGACCCGCGTCGGCTTATCACATTTCGGGCAAACCAGCATAACGTTCGAAATATGCACCGGAGCCTCGTACTTGATCCGGCCCGGGTTGATGGTACGGCCCTGGGTCTGCATCTGGCGCTCATGCTTGGTGCGGATGTTGATACCCTGCACCACCAGGCGGTCCTCATCAGGAAGAACATTGATGACCTCGCCACGTTTGCCGCGGTCTTCAAAACTTCCACTGATTACTTCCACGTTATCGCCTTTACGAATTTTCGTTCTCATTCTTTCACTCCACACCGGCCTAGAGGACTTCAGGAGCCAGCGAAACGATCTTCATAAAGCCCTTTTCACGCAGTTCACGCGCGACCGGGCCGAAGATACGGCTGCCTTTGGGGTTCTGGCCATCATTGTCGAGAATAACGGCGGCATTGTCGTCAAATCGGATGTACGACCCGTCGTCGCGGCGCCATTCTTTTGCGCAGCGGACGATGACCGCCCGCACGACCTCGCTTTTTTTGACGCCACCCTGCGGTGAAGCAGATTTGACAGTCGCCACCACCACGTCACCCACTGCGCCGTACTGACGGCCTGAACCGCCAAGCACGTGGATGACGAGCAGCTCGCGCGCGCCGCTGTTATCAGCGACCTTGAGACGTGATTCCTGCTGGATCATGGCTTACTCCTCGCTCGCTTGAGTTTCCTCAACTGCTGCTTCAGCCACACCGGCATCTTCGGTCTTGGTCTCGCGGCGGATGATGTTTTCCACCATCCAGTGCTTGTCACGCGAAATCGGGCGGCTCTCGACAATCTGTACCTCGTCGCCGATCTGGCAGCCGATTTCATCATGAGCCTTGACGCGCTTGCTGGAATGCACAACCTTGTGATACAGCGGGTGCCGGAAAGTGCGTGAGATTTCGACTACAACGGTTTTGGTCATTTTGTTACTGGTTACGAAGCCAGTCATTCTACGTCGTTCATTCATGCTACACCTTCCTATTCAGCCTCTGCCTGGCGCTCATTGAGGAGGGTCATCAGGCGCGCAATATCGCGGCGGATGATCCGCAGACGGCTGGTATCGGTCAACTGGCCCGTAACCTGCTGGAAACGCAGCTTCATCAACTCTTCGCGGGCATCTGAAATCTTGGCCGCGATTTCATCAGTAGACAGGGCGCGGATTTCACTGGATTTCATGCCTGCTCTCCTGCAAGGTCATGGCGGGCCACGATCTTGGTCTTGATAGAGAATTTATACTGGGCCAATTTGAGCGCTTCGATCGCGATTTCTGCCGGCAAGCCGCCCACTTCGAACATGACGCGGCCAGGCTTGACCACGGCCACCCAATATTCCACATTTCCCTTACCCGAACCCATGCGGGTTTCGGCTGCTTTCTGGGTATACGGTTTCGAAGGGAAAATACGGATCCAGACCTTTCCACGGCGTTTCATTTCACGCACGATGGCGCGCCGGGCTGCTTCGATCTGGCGGGCAGTCACCCAGCCCGGCTCCAGGGCTTGGAGGCCAAACTCGCCGAAACTTACTTCGGCGCCGCGCAGCGCTTTGCCACGCATGCGGCCGCGCATCTGCTTGCGCCACTTTACACGTTTAGGCATCAACATAGGGATAACCTCTCTTATTCAGCGCCTCGATTTGCCTACTCACTGACGTAGACACCCTCGGTCGCCTCAACTTTCTCTTCGGTCTCGGGGATGATCTCACCCTTGTAGATCCACACCTTGATGCCGATCTGGCCATAGGTGGTTGTGGCTTCATCCACAGCGTAATCAATGTTGGCGCGCAGGGTCTGCAACGGGACGCGACCATCGCGCAGCCAAACGGTGCGGGCCATTTCGGCCCCGCCCAGGCGGCCGGATACCATGATCTTGATACCTTCCGCGCCCTGGCGCATGGCTTGTTGGATGGCGCGCTTCATGGCGCGGCGGTAGCTGATACGGCGCTGTAACTGGTCTGCAATATTGCGCGCCACCAAGACAGCATCGGTATCAGGATTATCTATTTCCTTGATATCAAGATCTACTTTCTTACCGACCAGCGCTTCAAGGCTCACGCGGATCTTCTTTACGCCTTCACCCTTGCGGCCGATCAGGATGCCGGGCTTGGCAGTGAAAATACTTATCTTGATCTTTCCAGGGAAACGTTCGATCTCGACCCGCGAGATCCCCGCCCGGAAGTTAATGATATTTTCCGGCATGGTGCGGCGCAGACGATTGACTTCGGCGTTCATGGCAGTGCCGCCTTTGGATGTGACACCCATCAACAGGCTGCGAATGGCGAAATCCTGGTGCAGTTGGTCTCGATACTGCCCTCCCTCGGCAAACCAACGGGCCTGCCAGGGTTGGTTGATCTTAAGACGAAAACCAATGGGATTGACTTTACGACCCATAATATCTCCTTAGCGTCCTTTCTCCGGGCGATCAGGCTTCCCGCTCGCGCAGGATAACCGTGACATGCGACGTGCGGCGCAGGATCGGTTTGAAACGGCCGCGCGCTCCAAAACGCCGCCAGCGGCGGGTGGGAGCCTCGTCAGCAAAAATCCTGGCTACGTACAGATCATCCCGGCTGACGCCGAAATTCTCTTCAGCATTAGCCACCGCCGATGCGAGCAGCTTGCGAACCGGGGCAGCGCCGCGCTTTGGGACGAAGCGCAACGTTTCGAGAGCTTCCCCAGCGCTTTTGCCGCGCACCAGGTCTACGACCAGGCGTACCTTCTGGGCAGAGATGGGCAGGAAGCGCAATTGAGCTTGAATATCAGTCATGGCTCACGCTCCTACTTCTTCTCGGCCATGTGACCGCGGAAAGTGCGGGTCGGGGCAAATTCGCCCAGACGGTGACCAACCATATTCTCGGTGATATAGATCGGCACGTGGCGGCGTCCATCATGGACGGCAATTGTATGCCCGACCATCTGCGGGAAGATCACGCTGGCCCGGCTCCACGTTCGCAAGACCTTCTTCTCACCGCGCTGGTTCATGGCTTCAATTTTCTTCAACAGTTTGGGCTGAATGAACGGCCCTTTTTTCAACGATCGTGACATAGTCTCGTTCCTCGCTTGCGTATCTCAATCAGCAAGTCAAGCGCTAACGGCTCGATTTGCTCCGCCGACGCACGATGTACTTGTTGGTCTGCTTGTTGCGGCGGGTCTTATAACCGAGGGTCGGTTTACCCCAGGGCGACTTCGGACCGGGCATACCAATCGGCTGGCGGCCTTCGCCGCCGCCATGGGGATGGTCACGCGGGGTCATGGCAGTACCGCGAATGGTCGGGCGGATGCCCAAGTGGCGCTTGCGTCCCGCTTTACCGAGCTTGATATTGCTATGGTCAACATTTCCGACCTGGCCGATGGTCGCGTAGCAGACCTGGCGCACCAGGCGCACCTCACCCGAAGGCATACGCACCTGGGCGTAGTCGCCTTCCTTGGCCAATAATTGAGCCGAAGTCCCGGCGGAGCGCACCATCTGGCCGCCTTTGCCTTCCTTCATCTCGATATTGTGTACCATCGTACCAACCGGGATGCTGGAAATAGGCAGGCTGTTACCCGGGCGAATCTCCGCCAGAGCGCCAGCCATAACCGTATCCCCAACCTTCAAACCAACCGGAGCCAGGATGTAGCGCTTTTCGCCATCAGCGTAATGAAGCAATGCCAGGCGGGCGGTCCGGTTGGGATCGTATTCGATGGCAGCCACTTTGGCAGGAATTTCGCGCTTGTCGCGTTTGAAATCCACCAGGCGGATGTGGCGACGATGGCCGCCGCCGCGATGACGAACGGTTACGCGCCCGTAGGAGTTCCGTCCACCGCTCTTACGAAGCGGCACAAGCAGGGAACGCTCGGGAGTCGATTTGGTTATTTCTTCGAACGAATACCCTGTCATATCGCGCTGACCGGGGGTCGTCGGTTTATACTTTTTTACAGCCATTACTGCACTCCCTCAAAGATTTCCAGGGATTGGCCTTCAGCCAGGGTCACCAGGGCCTTCTTGTAGCCGGGGCGGCGCACCAGAAGGCGGCGGCTGCGGGCGCGGCGGCCGCGCTTGGCCGGGGCGTTGATAATATTGACTTTCAACACGTCCACATCGAACAGGGTCTCGATCGCATCCTTTACCAGCGTTCTTGTCGCTTCGGGGCTGACCTCGAAAGAGTATTGGTTTAGCTTGCTGGACTGATAGTTCGATTTCTCGGTGACCAACGGGCGGCGAAGCACATCAAAGTAACTTGTTGTCATGCTAAGCCTCCTGGCCCAAATGGGCAGAGATAACGTCTAAAGCTTTGAGCGGCATGACCAGTTTATCGTAACCCAGCAGGTCACGGATATTGAGGTAACTGGCCAGCAGGATTTTGGCTTCCGGGATGTTGTTGGCAGACCGGGTCACCACATCGTACTCAAGCGATTTTTCAGGGATAAGCACCAGCACGCTGGATTCGCCCACGAGGCGGTTCAATGCTTCAACCATCAGGCGGGTTTTGGATTCAGCCAGGATCAAATCATCAACCAGGACGATGCTGGCCTCAGACGCCTTGACAGATAATGCCGAGCGCAACGCGGCGCGGCGCATTTTCTTGGGCATTGCCTGTTCATAACTGCGCGGACGAGGGGTGTGAGCGCGTCCGCCGCCTTTCCACTGCACGGCCCGGGTCGAACCCTGACGGGCGCGGCCAGTACCTTTCTGACGCCAGGGCTTTCTCCCGCCGCCGGAAACTTCACTGCGGGTTTTTGTCTTGTGTGTGCCGAGCCGCGCGTTAGCCATCTGGCGGATGTAAGCCTGGTGCATCAGGTCAACATTGATGGGAGCCTCGAAAACTGTCGCCGGGAGTTCGACCTCGCGCAGTTTCGTGCCCTCCATATTGAAAACGTCTACTTTCATTGCCTTATTGCTCCTTCAGCGCCTACTGCTTGCGCGCCTCTTTGATCATGATCAGCCCGCCCTTGGGACCAGGAACAGCGCCGTGTAGACCAATCAAATTGCGTTCGGCATCCACCAGCACGACCTTCAGGCTTTGGACGGTGACGCGGTCACTGCCCATGTGCCCTGCGCCGCGAGCGCCTTTGTAGACACGCCCGGGGGTAGTGCCAGAGCCGCGGGAACCGGGAGCGCGCAGCCGGTCCGATTGACCGTGAGTCTTGGGGCCGCCGCGGAACCCGTAGCGTTTGACACCACCGGCAAATCCCTTGCCTTTGCTGGTGCCAACGACATCCACTCGCTCACCCACTGCAAACACGTCCACTTTGATCTGGTCTCCGACCGCAACTTCCATGGACTTTGCGCGAAATTCGCGCAAAAAACGCAGGGGCGGCAACTCGTTGGCCTTGAGGTGTCCCAATTGGCCGCCAGTCAGACGTTTGGGGTTGGCCTCGCTGAAACCGAGTTGGACCGCAGCATAACCATCGCGGGACGGTTCGCGGACCTGCGTAACATAACATGGCCCAGCCTCGATGAGCGTCACAGGATATGCGACGCCTGCTTCATCGAAGACCTGGGTCATGCCGATCTTCTTGCCAATCAGCCCTTTAATCATGCTCAGTTTTCTCCTTCAAAATTTTTATTGGGGACTGTCAGCCTGGGCTTAGGCTGCATCATCCCAAACAGTACAGTCAACAGGGACGCCGCGGCGCTTGGTTGGTGGGCCTGCGATAAGCACCCGTTCTTGTACTGCCGGTAACTTGCATGTTACGAGTGCCACCAATCTTGCTGTGGCACTCATAACCACTTGCCAATATTTAGATTTTGATCTCGATATCCACACCCGCAGGCAGGTTGAGGCGCATCAGCATGTCGATCGTTTTCGAATCCGGATCGAGGACATCAATGAGGCGGTTATGGGTTCGGATTTCAAAATGCTCGTGCGAGTCCTTATCAATGAATGTCGAGCGCCGTATTGTAAAGCGTTCTTTCTTGGTTGGCAAGGGTACAGGCCCAACAACATGGGCGCCGCTACGTTCTGCCGTTTCGACGATACGCTTGGCAGATTGATCGAGAACACGATGATCGTATGCCTTAAGCCGGATGCGGATTTTCTGTTTTGACATTCTTCACCTTACTCGAGGATTTTGGTGAT
>DIDQ01000044.1 GCA_002418215.1 Anaerolineales bacterium UBA5796 | reverse complement strand
TCACGGGAAATATCAGAGAGCCGTTCTTTGGCGATTACGCACTCGAACAGCCTGGGATAACTTGCAGTATAATTTGCCACCGAGGAACTCACCCTATGCCTTCAATTTTTCCCTTCACTGCAATCGTCGGCCAGGAGCGCATGGCGCGTGCCCTGGTGCTCAACGCGGTTGACACCCGCATCGGCGGCGTGCTGATCCGGGGCGAACGCGGCACGGCCAAATCCACCGCGGCCCGGGCGCTGGCAGCGCTGCTGCCCAAAGTCAAGGCCGTCAAAGACTGCCGCTTCGGCTGCGATCCCGCCTCCCCCATCACCTGGTGTACCGAGTGCCGCGAACGCAACAAGAACGGCAGCGACCTGCCCGTCGAAGAGAAGACCATCCCGTTCATCAACCTGCCCGTCTCGGCGACCGAAGACCGGGTGGTCGGCACCCTGGACATCGAACAGGCCATCCAGAAGGGCGAACGCCACTTCGAACCGGGCGTGCTGGCCAACGCCAACCGGGGATTGCTCTACATTGACGAGGTCAACCTGCTCGACGATCACGTGGTGGACCTGTTGCTGGATTCCGCGGCGATGGGCGTCAACGTGGTCGAACGCGAGGGCATCTCCTTCGCCCACCCTTCCCGCTTCATCCTGGTCGGGACGATGAACCCCGAAGAAGGCGACCTGCGCCCGCAGTTGCTCGACCGCTTCGCCCTGTCGGTGGAGATCACCGGAATCCGCGACCCGCGTGAGCGCGTCCTGATCATGGAGCGCAACATCGCCTTCGAGAAGGACCCCGAAGCCTTCCGCCACGCATGGATGGAAAAAGAACTGGCCCTCTCCCAGCGCATCGCCATGGCCCGCACCCTGGTGGATAAAGTCACCTACACCCGCCGCGATATGCTCTCCATCGCCGCCCTGACCGCCTCGCTCAACGTGGACGGCCACCGAGCCGACCTGGTAATCCTGAAAGTGGCCCGCGCCCAGGCCGCCTTCGACGGGCGGACGGCGATCAACGACCACGACATCGCCCTGGCCGCCGAACTGGCCCTGCCGCACCGCATCAAGCGCGGCCCGTTCTACCAGGCCGAGATGACCACCGAGCAGCTGCAGGAGCGCATCGAGCAGCTCGCAGGCCAATCGGTCCCGAACGAACCGGACGAGAGCCAGCCGCAGCCGCAAGAGTCCGAAGAAAAAAAAACTTAAAAATTGAGGAAGACACCGAAGAGTCCGAACAACAGGGCACGCCCGAACCCTCGAAGCAGGATGTCTTCCACAACGCCAGCGCCAACTGGTGGGAGGGCGGACAAAAGGTCAAGGTCGGCGAGACCTTCGATCCCCGCAAGCTGGATACCCCCCTGGATAAACTGACCCGGCGCAAAGCCGGCAGGCGGTCGCAGACGCGCACCAACCGCAAGCGCGGGCGCTATATCCAGGCGCGCCCGGCCATGGGCAAAACCGACGACGTGGCCTTCGACGCCACCCTGCGCGCCGCCGCGCCCTTCCAGAAACGCCGGGTCGAGCAACGCAAACGGGTGGCTTTCGCCATCCAGAAGGACGATTTGCAGCGCAAGGTGCGGGTCAAGCGGACGGCCAACCTGGTCCTGTTCCTGGTGGATGCCTCCTGGTCTATGGCTGTGGCCGAGCGGATGAACGCCACCAAGGGCGCGATCCTGTCCCTGCTGACGGATGCCTACCAACGCCGCGACCGGGTCGGGTTGATCGTCTTCCAAAAGGACCGGGCCACGCTGGTCCTGCCGCCGACCACTTCAGTCCAACTGGCCCAGCGCGCCCTGGTAGACATCCCTGTGGGCGGCAAGACGCCGCTCTCGGCAGGGCTGCTGTTGGCCTACGACGTGCTCCTGCGCGAGAAATACGTCCACCCCGACGTGGAACCGCTGCTGATCACCCTGACCGACGGGGCCGGGAACGTAGCCATCGGCTCCCAGCCGCCCCAGGAGGAGGCCTACCACTTCGCCGAGTTGATCGCTTCCGAACACGTCCGCAGCATCGTGATCAACATGGAACACGCCGCCTTCGACCAGGGCCTGGCCCAGATGCTGGCCGACCACCTGAAAGCGCCCTGCTACGCCCTGAACGAGATCAAAGCCGAGAACCTGCTTCATACGGTGAAACAGGAGATGGCGGGGGGAAGCCAGTAATCAGTAACCAGTGTTCAGTAGGTCGGGCTTGCAGCCCGACTTTTTTTGCTTCATCTTTTGTCACACTGCAAGCGTGACCTGCGACTGCCCAATGGGACGATCTTACCGGGGTTCTCCCGAGTCTTCGAAGGTTGGCGCAGGAAATCCCGATGGCCCAAAACTTATGGCATTTGTCACTTGAATGTCATACGATTGTCGCTATACTGGAAATTAATCATCCTGTTTCACTGCATGGGGGAAGGCACGAACTCCCCCAGGTAAATCGCAATAAAATAACGCGTTGGAGGGTCTATGTTTTGTATTTATGCACTCCGCGAGTGCGTCGCACCTGATCTTGAGGCAAAGTCCCATTAAAAGAGGCTTTTTTTCGCTTGAAATAAACCCGTTTAGAGTGGTGCGACGCACCCTCTGCTTCAGGAGACAGTTATATGAGAACCCGAATACTCATTACCTTTCTCGCCGTGACCCTGGCGGCCTGCGTGCCGGCGCAGACCAGCACAGCGGACATCCAAAACACTGCCATCGCCGCCGCATGGACGGACGCTTTTCTCACCCAGACGGCGATGCCCACCGCCACACTCCCGCCGACCGTTACGCCAACTGCCACTGATGTTGTATTCTTTGGTACACCTCCACCGCCGACTATTTCGCCGACCGCCACTTCTGTTGTGTTCATGGGTACGCTTCCGCCTACACCAGTACCCGCCCCCATCCTTACGCCAGATGCGATCCAGGTGGAAAGGTGGCAAGAGTACCAAGCAGAATTGGCAAAGGCGCTCTTTTCGTATGCTTATCAAAATTACGCAACAAAATTAGATCCTGAGGGCGCTCTATGCGAATGGGATATCTTGGGGCAGTCCGGTCAGGAAGTATACGTATTTGCAGCATGTGTCATGGCTAAGAGCAGGGGGGGCTGGAGGATACCGGCCATAATTTATCTTGAGCCGGATGGATCTGTTCGAGAAGTGAAACTCCCTGAGACTCATCCCGAGTATCAAGGAGAATATCGTTATTATGATTTTGATCTATTCCCAATAGAAGTACAAGAAAAATTCTGCTACTACTACGAGCTCAGCCCATACCCATGTCCTCCTGGTATCTGGTACCCGTCAAGGATAGATGTACTGTACGCGCATCTCGAATACAGAAAAACACATCCGGGGGAGCCGCCTCTGGTCGTCCTTTTGGCAGCACCGACCGCAACATCCACACCGTGATTATTTGAAGTAGGTCGGGCTTGCAGCCCGACTTTTTTGCGCCTTGAGGGTGAATCGCACCTGCACCGAAGCAAACTCCCCGTGAAACGATTTTTCACGGGGAGTTGCGCTTTCAAGCCTTCGAGAAATTGCAAACGTTTACGGGACGATCTCCAACCCGTCCATGACTTCAGCGCCGAAGCCGTAGGAGGCGCCCAGCCAGTAGGAGCTGAAGGTGCAGGTCGTGGTCGCGCCGAGCGAGCCGGGGGCGCAGATGAAGATGTCTGCGCCGGTGCCGCTCAGGCCGGTGACGGAGAACGCGCCGACGGTGGTAATGTAGATCTGGCCGGTGGCGGGGTCAATCCAGACGCCGTTGATCTCCTCGGAGGCCGCCTCGTTCAGGCCCACATCCGAGCCGTCGAAGTACAGCGACCAGGTTCCAGCCGTCGTAGCGCCCAGGGAGGTGGGCGAGAAGGCCGCCAGGTCTTCGTCGCCGCCGGAAGCGCCTGTCACGCTGAAGCTGCCGATGGTGCTGAGCACCAGCCGCCCGTCGGGGGCGAAGTCAATTGCATCAATGTCCTCGTTGTTGGTCGTCAGGCCCACGTCCGAGCCGTCGAAATACCAGGAGAAGCTGCCGGCCGTCGTGGATCCGAGCGAGGTCGGGGTAAAGCGGACGATGTCGGAATCGTCCACCGTCCCGAGGCCGCTGACCGTCGCGGCCGCATCCAGGCTGAGCAGGATGGTGCCGTCCGGCATCAGGGCAAAGGCGTTCACGTCGCCGGTAATGCCCACGTCCGAGCCGTCGAAGTAGAGCGCCCAGGCGCTGGTGGCAGTGTTGTAAGACAGGATGTCTTCGTCGGTGAAGGCCACGCCGCCGACCGTGCCGTTGGTGGTCGAGCTGACGTAGATCGTCTCACCGCCGGAGGGCGGCGGGGTGTTGGTGGGAGTCGGCGGGACGGGCGTGTTGGTGGGTGTGGGCGGAACGCCGGTGTTGGTCGGCGTGGGCGGGACCGTTGTCGGGGTCGGGGTGGGGACGACGCCGCCGCAGCCGGGCAGTTGGAAGGAGCCGATCCGGGTGCGCCAGGAGGCCGTGCTGGTGGTCTGGAGGTATTCGTTGGTGTACCAGAAGGTGCAGTCGTCCACCGGGTCAACCGAGATGCTGCTGTAATCGCCCCAGCGGGACGAGGTGGAGGTCTGCGCGCCGGTGCCGGCGATGAGCGTGCCTTCGCCCTGGGTCATCTGTCCGAGGGCGTCCCCGGCCAGCCGTCCGGTGTAGCGGATGGAGGGGTACATGGTGCTGCTCGAAACCGAGTATCCCAGGCCGATGTTGCCGTTGCCGTCCATGGCAATGCTGGCCATCCAACGCCCGGCGGCATCCGGCGAGTAGGTGCCCTGTTGGTAAATGCTCCAGCCGCCGCCGGAGTTGCGCAGTTCGTACCAGCGGACGCCGGCCCGGTCGGCGCTGGTGGCGTCCACCGTGTGGTTCAGGACCAGGGTCTGGTGGCTGCCGAAGTTGCGATATTGCACGCGGTACATCAGGCGGTCGGCAATCGCGTCCAACTTGCGGGTCGTGCCCTGCTGCGGGACGCAGTTGCGGCTGTAGCTGCACATGTTCGAGTCGAAAGCCGCCACCGGCAGGACAGCCGTCTGGGTGAAGGTCGAATTGGACGGGGTGGCCCAGTCCACGTGGAAGTTCCAGATCTGCAACTGGTCGCCGGAATAGCCCCAGGCGTTATCATCGAACTGGAGCACCGGGTTGGGCGCGCCGGCTGCGGGAGCGGGGCCGTCCAGGTCGGCGGGGAGCATACCGCCCAGGTTGGGGTCAACGCCGTACAGGTCGAAGTAGACCATCTGCGCCGTCTGGCCGAGCAGCATCTTGCTGCGCTCGAAGGCCACCACGCCGCCGCCGGCCCAGGAGCCGGTGGTCGAGAACTGGTTGACGGTCATGTAATAGCCGTCAGGCCAGACGCCGAAGTGGGGATAGTCGTTCATCTTGGAGGAACTGATCTGGAACTGGTAACGGTACCAGGCCCCGGTCGGATCGCCCGTCTGCGAGACGGCGATGCACTGGTAGAACGGCCCGCTGGGATAGTTGGGCAGGGCGAACTGGCTCACCATCCAGCGGTCGGCCAGGTGATCGTACTGGACGATGGGGTCGCCGTCGTTGGAAGTGGCGCATACGCCCCCGAAGCCGCTCCAGAGGGTGTTTCCGGCCGCCGGGCCGTAGAGCAGGGCGCCGGTTTTGCTGTAGATCGCAAACGACAGGTTGACCCACTGCATGTAATGGTTCGGGCCGACGTCGCCGTTCGTATCGGGCGGCAGGACGCCGTTGACGTTGCTGACGCCGTCAAAATTTTGCAGCGGCGCGGCGATATTTATGGAAGGTGCAAGTCCAAAATCGGCCTGCAAGACCGGGTCCCTGAAGTCCTTCGGGCCTTCGATCTTGCCGCCGCGCTGCCCCAGGGTACGCAGGACGTTCAGATCGGGATCAGGACGTGACTTGCGGGGTTTGATGGGCCTGATCGAACTCAGGGGCTGCGATACGTCGTTCATTTCGGACTGGGCGAACTGCGGGCCGGTGCTGGCCTGCTGCAACACCTCCGGGCCGCCCTGCCCAAAGGCCGGGCCGTTGGGCATCGAAGGGGCAAACCTCGAAAATGGCCGTTCCCGGACGAATCCGGCGCCAAAGACCGCAAACGCGATTATTGCGAAAAAGCCTGCAAGAGCAAACCATCGGTTGACGTGCTTCATCTTTTCTCTCCTGTTGTTGGTTGATTATTGGAATAGAATTCCGACTTGCCCGGATATACGTGGTCCTTAAACGATAAACACCTCCTCTGACAAAAGTGGAGGTGAGCGCGTGCTTGGGAAAGAGATACCCTTAGCTAAACCGGCCATGCAGCGAGCGTGTCACGTATATACCAAATGGAATTCAAGCAATCTTATTTGGGCTGTTTGAGAAAGGGGAAAAAATATATTACGACCCATAATAGCATATTTGAAATACGAGAGTCAACCGTTTTTCTTAAAATATTCGGCTTCAGACACAGGAATTTTTCGGTTCCCGCCCCCAGGTCAATCGCATCTAAATTCAATAATCGGGTCGCTTTTTGAGCAAAAGCGATCATATCGCAGTAAAAAACCCGGCTCTTCAGGTTTAAGTGGGGTGAAAACCCGCTTTACCACCGAGCACACGGAGAGCACGGAGATTTTAAATGTTTTTCTCTGTGGACTCTGTGATCTCTGTGGTGAAAAATTGGGCAACCCCATAAAATATCAAAGAGCCAAAAAACTTTGTGACTTGGCGACTTGGTGGTAAGGTTTTCAGACACTCTCGCAAGAAATTAAAACCAAAAGGTCGAGCCATCCCTCCCAACCTTTTACCCTGAAAACACGAAACAAGCACCACGCAACACTACCCCATCCGCCCGGTAATGTAGGCCTCCGTCAATTCTTCCTTCGGGGTGG
>DIDQ01000075.1 GCA_002418215.1 Anaerolineales bacterium UBA5796 | reverse complement strand
TGCGGCGGGAGCGGGGACGGGGCGGGCGTCTGCGCCGGTCCGCAGGCGGTGAGGAGAAGGGAGAGGAGGATGACAAGGCTGAATAATCGCATGACCAAAGTTTAGCATAAAGCGGTGGTATAATCGCCGCAACCTTTCCAAGACGTGCCCGGAGAAGAGTAACTGCCAAACCGTCCAGAGACCTGTCGGTCGGTGCGAGACAGGCGGCTGAACAGCGAAATCCCCTCCGGTTTCTTGCCAAGCGGTTCAGCAAACCGTCCCGCAGGAACGTCACCCTCGCAGGGATGTAACCGTAGTAATGGCTTCAGCCATTGTCAGCGACTAAAGTCGCTACTACCGATCATCGTAAGAGGGGCGGGAGCGCCCGGTACAGCGCACGCAAGATCATGACCCTCATCCCCTGCCCTTTCGCGAAGCGCCCTTCAGGGCTTCCCTGGCAGGGAGAAGGGAGACATGATGAAAGCAGGTGGCACCACGAGACGCCCCCTCGTCCTGCAAACGGACCGGGGGCGTATTCTATTACCGGAGGTGCTTATGTTAGACATCAATCTCATCCGCGAAAACCCCGAAGTCGTCCGCAAGGCGCTGCGCGACCGGCAGAGCGATCCCGCGCCGGTGGAGGCGGTGCTGAACCTCGACGCCCGCCGCCGCACCCTGATCGGCGAAGTGGAGACGCTCAAGGCCGAGCGGAACGCCGTCTCGAAGGAGATCGGCAAAATGAAAGACCCGGACGAACGCCAGGCCAGGATCGAAGCGATGCGGGCCGTGGGCGACAGGATTTCGGCCCTGGACAAGGAAATCGAAGCGGTCGAGGCCGAGCTGACCGGGATCATGTCCACCCTGCCCAACATCCCCGACCCGCGCACGCCCTACGGCAAGGACGAGGACGAGAACGTGGTCATCAAGACCGTCGGCCGGATGCCCGAATTCGACTTCACCCCGAAAGCGCACTGGGACCTGGGGCCTGCCCTCGGTATCATTGACTTCGAACGCGGCTCCAAGCTGACCGGCTCGCGCTTCTACGTTCTCAGCGGCGCGGGGGCAAGGCTCCAGCGGGCCTTGATCGCCTGGATGCTCGACCTGCACACGCGCAGCGGCCAGGGCTACCGTGAACAGTACCTGCCCTTCATGGTCAAGACCGCCACCGTCTACGGGGCGGGGCAATTGCCCAAGTTCGCCGACAACCTGTACAAAGACCACGAGGAAGATTACTACTTCGTCCCGACCGCCGAAATCCCGCTCACCGGCCTGCACATGGACGAGATACTGGACGAGGCCAGCCTGCCGCGTCTCTACACGGCCTATACCCCCTGCTTCCGCCGCGAGAAGATGAGCGCCGGGCGGGACGTGCGCGGCATCAAGCGCGGCCACCAGTTCGACAAGGTGGAAATGTACATCTATTGCAAGCCCGAAGACTCGGAAGCTCTCCATCTAAAAATGTTAGCCGACGCCGAAGAGACCTGCGCCCAACTGGGCATCCCCTACCGGGTCAAACTGCTCTGCACCGGCGACATCGGCTTCGGCTCGACCATGACCTACGACCTGGAACTGTGGGCCCCCGGCTGCAACGAGTGGCTCGAAGTCTCCTCGGTCTCGAACGTGACCGACTTCCAGGCCCGGCGCGCCAACATCAAATACCGCCCGGCGGACGGCGGCAAGGCGCAATTCGTCCATACGTTGAACGGCTCGGGGCTGGGGCTGCCGCGCACCCTGATCGCGGTGATGGAGAACTACCAGCAGGCCGACGGTTCCATTGTCGTGCCCGAAGTGCTCCGTCCCTGGATGGGCGGGGTTGATATAATCAGACCGTAGACGATAGACCGCAGACGGCGTTATTTATGGACAATCGTCCACCGTCCACGGCCTGGAGAGATCATGCCCCTCGAAATTCCTTCCTGGTTGCTGGCTACCCTGCAAATCCTCACCGCCCTGTTCATGCTGATCGGTCTGGTCGGGCTGGTCGTGCCCATCTTCCCGGGGCTGGTGGTCATCTGGCTGGCCGCGCTCATCTACGGCCTGCTGACCGGGTTTTCCACGATAGCCTGGGTGATGTTCGCCATCATGACCGTGCTGATGATCATCGGCAACGTAGCCGACAACCTGATGATGGGCAAGAAAGCCCACGACAACGGCGCGGCCTGGAGTTCGATCGCCCTCGGGTTCGTGGCCGGATTCATCGTCAGCATCTTCCTGACCCCGCTGGTCGGGCTGGCGGCGGCCCCGTTGGCGCTCTTCGGCGCGGAATACTACCGCCTGAAAGACCGGAACAAGGCTTTCGAAGTCACCAAAGCCATGATGATCGGTTTCGGCTGGGCTTTCGTGATCCGCTTCGGGATCGGGATGGTGATGATCATCCTGTGGTCCATTTGGGCCTCGGTGTAAGAATCCATTCAACCCAATTCAATAAGGAGATACCATGCCCCAAATCGTTTTCGACATCCTCGCAATTATCGGCGCCCTGTTCCGGTTCGTCGGCCTGCTGGCCTTCGGACTGGGCATTGGCTGGTTCACCCTGCACACCTTCAAGGAGGCCAACTGGCAATTGAAGATCGCCGTCTATCTCGGCTTCGCCGGCCTGGCCATCGGGTTCTCCCGCTTCCTGCCGGGCGGCGCGCTGGGCGCGTTCGCCATCGGCGCGGGCGGAGCCTTGCTGATGTGGGGGATGCAAAAGGAGAATAAACCCGCAGAAACTGAGGAGTAATATCCCTATAGACAAAGCGCCCGGAGTGACGATGCTCCGGGCGCTTTTGGTTTCGTTTCAAGGACAGGCGTGATCAGGGCAGGGCTTCGAAACCGGTGACGGAGAAGGCAAACTCGTCGTCCACCGCCATTTCGATCCAGTCCACCGAGACCTGGGCGGGGAAACCGAAGGTCTCGTCATAAATCACTTCGACCTTGTCGGCCTCGTTCAGGGCGCGCCCGACGTAGACGAACAGTTTCTCGACCGTATCGAAGTCCCCGGTCATGGAAGTGACCTGCTCCAGCGTCGCGCCGCCAAGGTCAACCTCGGGGCCAACACTGGTGTTGACCACCTGTCCGTCCAGCACCTCGTAAGTGACCGGGACGTTGGCGAACGGGCAAAAGCACTGGACCGTGACCGTAAACCGGTAATGAGCGACGGCCTGTTCGTCCCAGGCGGCGCGCTGGCGGTCGAACTCCGAGCCGGTCAGTCCGCAGGCCGAAAGCAGCAAGGCCGCGGCTAAAATCATAAGGGGTAAAGGCTTGGGTTTCATCTTTTTCTCCTTTGGGTGTGCCGGGCAGACGGCAGCCGGGAGGCCAAAGTTCCTAAACAAAAAGCCGCACGAGCTTAAGACTCGTGCGGCTTGCAGGGCAGATCAGGGAATTTAATTTACTCCCCGGCGTGGATCAGGTAGGCCTCCACCATCAGCAGGTTCTTCTCGCCCGCCCGGCGGACGACCTCCAGGTAGGTGCTCATCGAGGACTCTTCCTCCACCTGCTCGGTGACGTACCATTGCAGGAAGGCCTGGGTGGCGTAGTCCTTCTCTTCGATGGCCTGGGCCACCATCGCGTGGATGCGGCGGGTGACTTCCTGCTCCCAGTCCAGGGAGGCGGCGAAGGCGCTTTCAGCGGACGCGATCTCGTATTTTGCGGCCGGGATGGCCGGGACCCGCACCTCCGCGCCCACTTCAGTCAGGTAGTGGACGAATTTCAGGGCGTGCTGGCGCTCTTCCTCCGATTGGGCGTAGAACAACCCGGCCAGTTTTGAAAGGGCCTGGTTGTCGAAATAGGCAGCGATTTGCAAATACTGGTTCGAGGCTTCGAGTTCATGCCCGACCTGGGCGTTGAGCATATCGGCTAATTTCTGGCTGATCCTCATCGTATATCTCCTTTTGTTCGGGATGGCCTGGCAAGGACGCCCCTTCAAGACTATCCGGCAGGTCGGTTTGCCCGGAGTTTTCCCAAACCCAGGATTCCGATTCCCGGCGGGGCGCTCCTGCTAAAAATGTGACGGAAAACACTAAACCGATTTTAGCACATTACTTCAATTGCTCGATCGCGTTCTGGGCCGCTTCGGAGGCTGTGATCTTGCCCTGCAAAATACCGGCCACCGCCTCCTGCACCACCGGGCCGAGGGCCGCCAGCAGGTCTTGAGAGGGAAGCAATTGGGCCGATTCCAGCACCCGGGCAGCGAACACTTGCGACGGGCGGTCTTTCCATTGCAGCAGGCTGTTCGGGCGGGGCGGCAGGTAGCCGGCAGCGGCGGTCCACTCGGCCAGGAAGGCGCTGTCCACCAGGAATTCGGCCAGGCGGGAGGCCAGGGCCTGCTGTTCGGCGTCGGTGCTGGTAACGGCCCAGGACCAGCCCGCGGCCAGGGTGAAGGGCTGCGAATCAAGCCCGGGTAACGGGAGCAGGTTCGTGTCCGGGGACGCTTCGGCCAGGGCTTGCGAGGCCCAGGTGATGGACAGGGCGGCGCGTCCCTCGCGGTAGGCCTGCCACGACTGGGCATCCGTCTGGAACTGGGTGTCGGCTACCGGCATCAAACCGGACGCCGAGGCCTGGGCGTAGAACTCGAACAGGGTCTCCACCCCAGGCGGATCCAATGAAGGGCGGCCTTCAGCATCCACCAGCGACCCGCCCAGGGACTGGTAAAGCCCCAGGCTGACGAGCGCTTGCGGGTCGGCTGCGGGGAAGGCCATGCCCAGGCCCAGTTCGCGGATCTGGTTCCAATCCATCTCTTCGGACAGGGCAGCCTGGGAGGGATGGTAAGCCAGGACGAGCGCGTCCCCGGCAAAGGGCAGGCCATAAGCCGTGTTTTGGATGTGGGCCATCTGGGCCGCAAACGCATACCAGTCCGGTTCGTCGAGCACGGTCGTCAGCCCGTCGAGGGGACGGAGCAGGCTGAGGGCCGCGGCCGCTTCGAGGTCGGGGCGCGGCAGGGCGCTCCCGTGCAACACCAGTGCGATGCGTTGCATAAGAGACAGTTGTTGCCCGG
>DIDQ01000124.1 GCA_002418215.1 Anaerolineales bacterium UBA5796 | reverse complement strand
GTTCCCTTCGTGTTCCTTTGTGTTTCAAAAGGTTTTTCCCGTCAAAAACGGGAGAGCCTAAAAAGGGTTACTTTACTTCGAGCAAGACCGAATCCAGCGCCAGGAGCGAGCCGTCGGCCATGCTGTTTTCGCTGATCGTGACCAGGAGCGGGCCGAGATAGTTCAACGAGGTCAGGTCGAGCGTCAGGGTGAACGCGCCGGGTGCGCCCAGGCCGTCGGAATCCACCGTCAGCGGCCCGGCGGCGAGTTCCTTGCTGTCGCGGTCGTAAACGTGGTAGACCAGGGTGTTCTCGAACGGCCCAATGGTGAAACTGCCGGAAATGTTCAGGTTGCCGGTCACTTCCCATCCGTCCACAGGCGACTCGATGGTGATCGCCCGTTCGGTCCCGTCGGGCGTGAAAGAGGTGAACCGCCGCAGCACCAGGGCATTCCCCGATAGCTGGAAGGTCTGCGTGACTTTGAAGGCCGGGCAGCACATCGGGTCTTCGATGCTGTGGATGACGGCTTCCAGGTAAATCCTGCCGTTTTCGATGGTCAGGGTATCAACCTTCGGGCGGTCGTCCACCATGACCGAGGCGGCGTGTTCGGGCAGCCCGCCCCGGTTCAAGACTGCGGCCAGCGAGACGAAGACGCCCGTCCCGCCGTAGTTCTCGGCCAGGGTGACGACCGCATCCGACGCGCCGTCGCCGTCCAGGTCGCCGAAGGCGATGATCTCGCCCATCGTCACCGAGGCGAAGTCGGGGCTGGTGGGGTCGTTGGAATTCTGGTATTGGCCGCCGGTCAGTTTGATGAGGCGCGTCTCGCCGGGATAGAAGGCGGCGCGGTACTCGGCGTTCATCAACTGCTCCTGCGTCAGGGGCGGGATGTCGAGGAAGGGCGTCGGCGGGGGAGCGGATTCGGTAGCGGGAGCAGGCGTCGGGGCGTCCGCTCCGGGCGGGACCAGGCCGGGGACGGAACAGGCCAGGATGGTCAGGGCCAGGACGAGGAGGGTGGATAAGGTTCGGGTTTTCATAAAATCCTATTTTACGGTGAAGGTCGAGAGCAGTTCTTCGAATTTCTGGACGAGGGCGGCCCGGTCGAACTCGGCCACGCTGCCGGGGGGATAGTTGCCGATGTTACCGGAGTGCATGAAGAAGACGATCTCGTAGCAGGTGCCTTTGATGACGGCCCGGTTGAATAGCTGGTCGTAGAGGTTGCCCGCCGCAGCGCCGATGGCCTGGCTCTGGGTGAAATCGTAGCCGTTGAAGGTCTTCTGGCCCAGCAGGGTCTCGTTGGGCGCGCTGACCTGGGTGCAGGCGGCAGCGTCGGCGACGGTGTTGACCATGAAGTAGGCTTCGCTCAGGTTGGTGGCCGGCCCATAGAAAGCCGAGTTGACGAAGTTGAGCACGAAGGCGGGCGTGCCTTTGTATTCACCGACCGGGGCGTATTCGCTGGGGGCGAACTCGTCGGAGTAGCGCAGGCCGAACTTCGAGTCCGAGTAATCGAAATACTGCCTGGCCTTCCCCGGCGGGTTGATGGCGACGCGCAGGGTGAAGTCCCCCGCGGATTGGGTATTGACCGTGATGAAGTAGTCGCCGTTGACCGGGAGCGTGCCGCTCCAGAAGGGATGCTCAACTTCCGAGTCGCTCAACAGACCGTCGGCGTCCGAAACGCTCAGGGAATAAGGCCACGACTGGAGAATCGAGACGCTCATCACCTGGCCTTTCATGGCCGAGAGCACGAAGCGCTTGCCGCCGTCGGTGGTGTGACCGGTGGTGGTGTTATCGGTGATCTGCATCCAGGTCCAGCCCGGCTGGAAGCTGAGACGATAGGCCCCGGCGGCGCTGTCGTAGGCGACCAGGTCCGGCCAGGGGGGAGTGGTAGGGGTGGCGGTATCTGCGGGCAGCGGCAGGGGGGTGAAGGTCGGCGCCGCGGTGGGCGGGAGCGGCGTGTCGGTCGGGAGTTGCGGGAGGGGCGTCGAGAAATCCGGCGTGGGCGCGGCGTTCGAGCCGGGGGCGAACAGGCTGCAAGCCGTCATCAGGGCAACCAATAAGAGCAGGCCGCCAATTTTCGTTGATCGTGGGGTAAACATAAGCCTCCTTTGAGGGTATTTTACTTGCTGATTGATGTTACGCAGAAACCTTTATCGCACGCCCCGCTCGACGATAAAACCGTCGGGCTACCCTTACGAAGCCGCCTGCGGCGGCTAAGCCTGCGAAGCAGGCTTCGTATGAATAGCACGGAGGCCTGTCCCTGTGCGGGCGTGACAAAGTTTTGCATGGAAACCTTCGGGGCGTTCTGCGTAAAGACCAAAAACCGCCTGTAAGTGACGGTTTGGGACCGCCCCCGGTTCCCGATTGGATAGCGAGGAAAATTCGATTCGATAGCGAGGAACCAAATTTTCCCGCTATCGAATGTCACATTGGATAGGCTGGAACACAGCATCGGCTGACAGTTGATGATACATCCACTGTCAGTCATTGATTATTCGGCTGACAGTGGATTATAATTGCACTGTCAGCCGATTGCATTTTCCGCGTATGGAAAGGCCCGTTCCATACCGGGAAAAAATAATTCCTTTACAGCAAAAGAACCTTTCCTCAGGAGGAACCCCAGCATGACATCCCAAATTGCCGCCCTCAACCACTACCGCCCGCGCATCCAGCGCTCTGGAACCATCAAACGCAAGACCCTGGTCCATCACATCGCCGACCGGACCGGGCTGAACGAAGGCGAAATCCTGCTGGTGCTGCTCGAACTGCGGGATGCGGTCGTGTTCTTCAACCGGATAGGGAGGGGCGTCAAACTGGAAGGTTTGGGGACCTATCTGCCGAACATCAACTACAAAGGCGAATTCGACGTGGTCTATCACATGGACGTGGATTTCAAGGCCGCCCTCAACTTCGACCCGGACTACCGCTTCGTGCTCAACCGCCAGCACATCGGCAAGAGCGCCGCCGAGGTCGTCGCCCTCTGGAACGAGAAGCATCCCGACGACCCGGTGAGGGGCTGACGCACGCCCATCCCATCCACGAATAGCCGTGGACGGTTGTCCTGGATGCAGCAACAAAGTGCTCAAGCCGCCGTCTCCTTCGGGGATGCTTCGCGAAGGACGGCGCAGGGAGCGGTTAAACCACCCAACTACCCGCCTGCATGACACGCCAGGCGGGTAGTTGGCAAAATTCGCAGAGCTTACGAACTACAACACTTCGGCAATATTGATGCCGCGCTCGGCGGCCCGCGCCAAGCCCCAGTCCTTGAGCGATTCGGGCGTCTGCAATATCTGGTCATCGGGGCGCAGCACCATCCCCAGCGCCTCGTTGGGGCAGTGCGGCACGCATACCCCGCAGCCCACGCAGCGGACAGTGTTGACATCCACGACCATGTCGTCGCCCATCGCCAGGGCCTCGAACTGGCAGTAGTCAATGCAGGCTTCGCAACCGTTACAGAGCAGGTCGTCCACCTGGTTGACGTAGGCCGAACGGGCCACCACGTTGGCGATCCCCAGTTCGGCCTGGCCGCGCAATATCCCGCATGAGCAGGTGCAGCAGTTACAGATGTAATGCACCCCCTTCCGGTTGTTGCTGACCGAATGCACCAGCCCGGCATCCGCCGCCCGCCGCAGGGTGGACAGGGCTTCGTCCAGGGTCAGGGCGCGGATCACGGGGTTGCCGTCGAAGGCATTGGGCTGGTCGCTGAGGGTCATACACACGTCGAGCGGGTGCTCGCAGCCCTCGCCGATCAGCGCCTTCTGCTTGCGGCAGATGCAGTCCAGCACGCCCCAGGCCTGGGCGCGCTCCACCAGGCCGGCGGCGCTCTCGTGCGGACGCACCTCCATGTCCATGCGGATGCTCTCCCGCACCGGCACGACCCGGTGGAACTGCGGGCTGACCCGCAGCATCTCGCCGAAAGCCTGCTTGTAATAGGACTCGAACAGGGCGGCCATCTCGGCGTCCATGCTGGCGATCTGGTTTTCGTAAATGCCGACGACCCAGGGAAGCAGGCCGTACCCCAGGCCCGATTCCGTGCGACCGGCGGCGATCAGCCCCTTGCGCGCCATCCCCTTCAGCAGCGCCCGGACTTCGGCCTGATCCCGTCCGAGACGGGTTGCCACCTCTTCGGGCGATTCCCGCGTCAGCCGCAACTGCGAGGCCAGTTCCGCTTCCTCGGGCGTGAACAGCTTCGCCAGCAGCCGCACCTCAGCCCCGTCCGCCGTGGACGGGAAGCCGTTGGGCAGCGCATCCAGCCGCCCGGCCAGTTTTTTATAGACATCCTCCGACATACTGCACCTCCATTTCTTTACAAATGTCATTGCGAGGCCGAAGGCCGAAGCAATCTTCCGTTCGATGAGGAGATTGCTTCGCCGCTGGTCTCGATACGAGCGAGAAGACCACTCGCTCTACTCGACCGGCGGCTCGCAATGACAAAACGACTATCCAATCAACTCGACAATCGTCGCCTCGCCCTGGCCGACGCCCACGCACAGGGTCGCCAGGCCGTACTTCACGTTCCCGCGGCGTTGCATCTCGTACAACAGCGTGGTCAGGATGCGCGCCCCCGAACAGCCAAGCGGGTGTCCCAGCGCAATCGCCCCGCCGTTGACGTTGACCAGCTCCGGGTCGAGGCCCAGGTCTTCGATCACCGCCAGCGACTGGACGGCGAAAGCCTCGTTGAGTTCCACCAGGCCGATGTCCGCCAGCGTCAGGCCGGCGCGGTCGAGGGCCTTGCGCGTCGCCCCCACCGGACCCAATCCCATCACACGGGGCGGGACGCCCGCCGCAGCCGAAGCGACGATTCGGGCTATCGGCCGGTATCCCAATTCGACGGCTTTCTCCTCGCTCATCAGCAGCAGCGCCGCCGCCCCGTCGTTCAACCCGGACGAATTCCCGGCAGTGACCGTCCCGCCCTCCTTGCGGAAGGCCGGTTTCAGCCTGCCCAGCGATTCCAGGCTGGTATCCCGGCGCGGGCGCTCGTCGGTGTCCACCACTTTCGGGTCGCCTTTGCGCTGGGGGATCGTCACCGGCAGGATTTCTTCGGCGAATTTGCCGCTGTCAATGGCGGCAACCGCCCGCCGGTGCGAGCGTAACGCAAATTCATCTTGCATTTCACGGGTGATGTGCGGTTTCATCCCGGCGATGTTTTCGGCGGTCTCGCCCATTTGCTCGGTACCATATTTTTCCTTCATCGCCGGATTGGGATAGCGCCAGCCGAGGGCGGTGTCGTAGGCGGTCAGGTTGCCGAACGGGAAGCCGGATTCCGCTTTGGGCAGGGAATACGGGGCGCGGGACATCGACTCGACCCCGCCGGCGATGAACACCTCCCCCTCCCCGGCCTTGATCGCCCGGGCCGCCTGGTTGACCGCGTTCAGTCCTGAAGCGCACAGCCGGTTGAAGGTCACGCCCGCCACTTCGACGGGCAGTCCCGCCAGCAGGGCGGCCATGCGGGCCACGTTGCGGTTGTCTTCCCCGGCCTGGTTGGCGCAGCCGAGATAGACTTCCTCGACCAGGGCAGGGTCCAGCCGGTTGCGTTCGACAATGCTCTTGATTACGAGCGCCGCCAGATCGTCCGGGCGGACGGCGGACAACGCGCCCCCCAAGGCCCCGATCGGGGTACGGATGGCGTCAACGATGACAGGTGTAGGCATAAAATCTCCAATTTTGCATCAGGTTTCGAGTAGGGTCAAAAATTCGGGCGGCTGGAGGGCCGGCAACGGCCCGGCCGCGTAATCCTTGATATTGCGGGTGATCACGTACTGCGCGCCGCACTGCACGGCGGCCATCATTTGGACTGCATCTTCGAAATCGGGATACGGCAGGTTGAGGGCCTGCTCGATGGTGGTCTGGTCGGTGGCCGCGACGCGAATGAATTGCAGCAGGTCGGTCAAAGCGACTCGGGCCTGCCCGGCTCCATTGTATTTCGCCAGCAGGTAGAACAAGGTGGTGGCTGCATGGGCAGGCACGAAGGCCTCGATTTCCCCAATTTCCGCCGCAGCCAGGACCCGGGCCGAATTGGCGTAGAACGGTTCGCGCCGCTGGAGCACGTCCAACAGCACGTTCAGGTCTAACACAACCCGCATCTTATCCGCCATATTTCGCGCCCAGGTGTTCGCGGTACTCGTCCACAGAAGCATCCTCCGGCAGCACCCCCGTCAACCGGCGGACGATGGGCGCATCTTTCAAAGCCTCGTCTCCTTCCGCCAGGCGGCGCAGATATTCCGTTACCAGGCGGGTGAGGGTGGTATTGTGCCTGGTGGCATAACGCTTGGCCCCTTCCAGAAAATCGGCGGGGACACGGACGGTTAATTTTGTGTTATCCATTGGAACTCCTGCCGTACAGTATAACACGAACTTATACGGCTGGCTGCTGGCGCTATCCATCATCGAAACCCAGGGGCTTTTCCTCGCCTGGGCAGTCCATTTCGTGCAGGACGTGGTCATCTTCGCCAGCATGTTCGCGATCAAGGGGACCAGCGTGGGTTAAGGGTGTTCTGCATCCGCAACCCAGGACAGCGCCGGAGCGTAGGGAAAAGAGACAATTCCCCCCTTCCCCTGGAGCAAATCATGAGAAACAAACCTTTCCTTATATCCCTGTTTACCGTTTTCCTGCTGGCCGCCGCGCCCCTCGCCGGGATCATGCCGGTGTCGGCCCGGCAGGCCGAGGGCGTCGCGCCGCTCGACGACCCCGTCGAGTTGGGGGCCTTCCTGGACGGGCTGATGACCTCCGAGATGACGGCCAAGCACATCCCCGGAGCGGTCGTGGTGGTCGTCAAGGATGGCGAAGTCCTGTTCTCGAAGGGCTACGGCTACGCCGACCTGGAAACCCGCGCCCCGGTGGACCCGCAGGCCACCCTCTTCCGCCCCGGCTCGGTCTCGAAGCTGTTCGTCTGGACCTCGGTCATGCAACTGGTCGAACGGGGCCAGCTCTCGCTGGATGCCGACGTCAACGACTACCTGGATTTCAGCCTTCCGGACACCTACGCCGAGCCGGTCACGCTCAAGACACTGATGACCCACACGCCCGGCTTCGAGGACATCGGCCAGGACTTGTTCAAACTGGACCCTGAGGCTGTCACCACCCTGGACGCGTATCTCAAGACCCACGTCCCGGCCCGGGTCTTCCCGCCCGGCGAGATCGGGGCGTATTCCAACTATGGCACGGCGCTGGCCGGGTACATCGTCGAGCGGGTATCGGGGATGCCGTTTTACGAGTATGTGGAAAAGAACATCTTCGAGCCGCTGGGGATGACCCAGGCCACCTTCCGCCAGCCGCTGCCCGAGGCCCTGGCCGCAGACATGTCCAGCGGGTATAACTACGTCAATGGCGGCTACGTGAAGGCTGGTTTCGAGTATGTCGTCGCCTACCCGGCCGGTTCGGCCAGCATCTCCGGCCTGGACATGGCCCGCTTCATGGTCGCCCACTTGCAAAACGGGCGTTACGGCGAAACGCAAATCCTGTCGGAGAAAACGGCCATCCAGATGCACAGCCAGCTATACGCACCCGACCCGCGCATGGCAGGCATGGCCTACGGTTTCTTCGAAGATACCATCAACGGGATACGTGTCATCTCGCACGGCGGGGATACGCTCCTGTTCCACAGCGGACTCTTCCTGATCCCGGAACAGAACCTGGGTCTGTTCATTTCCACCAATTCGACCGGCGGGGCGGGCGTGCCGGATTCGGTTGCCCTGGCCTTTGCCGACCGTTATTTCCCGGCAAAGGAGACGGCCGCTCTCATCCCTGCTGCGGATTTCGACAGCCGGGCAATGCTGTATGCCGGCGAATATTACATGTCGCGCAGCAATTTCACCGGCTTCGAGAAGTTCCTCGCCCTCACCAGCCCCGTCTCGGTCAGCGTGGATGAAAACAAACACGTCATCGTCACGATGGCCGGGGAGTCCGTCCAGTTCGTCGAAACCGAACCCGGCCTGCTGGTCAGCCTGGAAAACCCCGACAACCAACTTGTCCTGAAAGAAGGGGATCGGGTGACGCTTTCACCGGCTATGCCGTTCGTCTTCATCAAAGCCCGCTGGTACGAGAGCGCCAACCTGCACCTGGTGATTCTGGTCGGCGGGGCGATCATCTTCCTGGTGACGCTCTCCCGGTGGGTCACAGCCTTCTTTACCGGCCTGTTCAAACGCGAAAAGCGCCCCTTCCTGTCCCGGCTGGCCCGGCTCTCCGGCGGCTTGTTTGGCCTGGCTTACCTGGCTTTCGTGGTGCTGATGGTCGCGGCCGTGGCCGACATCAACCCGGCTTACGGCGTGCCCAACCTGTTCTTCGAGATCCCCTCGTGGTTCGGGACGCTGGCGGTCTTCCCCATCCTGGCCGGGATCTTCGGGGCGCTGATGCTGCCCTTTGCCGTCATCGCCTGGGCCAAGCGCTACTGGACCGCCGGGGCGCGCATTTCATATACCCTGCTGACGGCCCTGGCTTTCACCCTGCTCTGGGCGCTGCATTACTGGAACTTCCTGCTCTGATCGCCAATTGACTTGTCCGGCAGTTAACCCATCAGGCCGACCCGTAAAATCGGGTCGGCCTGATGCTTTTGTGATTCGATTGTCAATTGTCGAGCGCGCCTTCGTTGATCCAGTCAATGATGAGCTGGGCATCCTTGGGACTCAGCTTGGGACCGCGCTTGGGCATTTCCCTTTCGATCAGGGCCTTGCCCATCAGGCTATTTTCCGCGTCGCCGGGGATGATGACGGGTCCGTTCTTCGACCCGGCCATCATGGCCGCGTAGCTGGTCAAATCCAGGTCCTCTTCGATCTTGTCGCCGCCGTGACAATTGGTGCAGCGACTTTTCAGGATGGGCAGCACATCCAACGAAAAACTGACTCCTGCCAAGGGTGTCTCGGTTGGGGCTGCGACCAGGGTCGGAGTTTCGAGAGGCTGGGCGTAAACCACACTTCCGGGGGCGTCCTCGGTCGAGGCCATCGGGGCCTCGTGGAAACCGTACAGAATCACGCCGCCCAGGAATCCCAGGACCGCCACCAGCGCAAAGCTGGCGAAGTACCCCCCCACGTAGACGAAGCGCATGGACGAATGGAAGAGTCCCGGCTGCCGCCAGCGGGCAATGGCAATGAGTGTTGTGGTCACGAACAGGACTCCTGCCAGGACCATCTTCGCCGCCGAGTTCGGGGCTTCGCCGTCGTAGATGCTGCTGTTGTCCATGTAGCCGGTCAGGCCGGCCGCGAGGGTGCTGACCGCCGCCAGGGCGATGTTGGCAAAGGCGATCTGTTCCAGGGTGTCGTTGCGGCGCACGAGCGCCAGCAGGATGAAGAACAGGGCCGCGCTTGTGAGTGCGATCGGGAAATGCACCATCAACGTGTGGATGGGATGGACTTCGGTCAGGTTGTAGATCAGGCTATTGATAAATTCCATCATGTTCGCTCCTTGTAACTAACCTTGCGCAGAACGTCCCGAAGGTTTCTTTGAAAAACCTTGTTAAGCCGCTCAAACCCTTCGGGATGGTGCGTAAAATCAACTTGGAAAAAACATCCCGCGGGGCGTTCTCGTCGAAACCACCCCGCGGGATATTTAACGTGAACCTAGTCAACAGGCAGGGTCTGGACGAAGGTCAGGATATCTATGATGTCTTGCAGGGTCCAGGCCATGTTGTGGCCGGAGGGCATGACTGCCCCGGGCTGCCCGTAAGTCACCTTGTGGACGAGTTCCCAGGGGTTGTCAACCGCAATCGTGCCGAGGTATTCGGGTTCGGTATCGTCACCGAAGTTGATCGCCTTGCCGTCGTCGCCGTGACAGTCCCGGCACAGGCCGGAGAAGATGTCCTCGCCGTTGTCAAGGTCGCCGCCGGTAATGGTCTTGTCCGGGTTGATGAAGGCGCCCACATCCACTTTGGGAGATTGCAGGAAAGCGACCATCATCCCGACCTGGGCCTCGCCCATCAGCCCCTCGCCGGCGAAGTTGTGATCGGGGTTCTTGCCGCCGGTCAGCCAGGCGGTCAGGTCTTCAGCCGACATGGCCGAAGCCTCGAAGACACCTTTGAAGCCGGTCTCATGCGAGCCAGAACTGTATGCGCCGTCCACGCCCTTATAATCCCAGCCGTGACATTCCTTGCAGCGCCAGGTGTCCGCGCCGGTGCGGGTGTTGGTAGACTGGGTGGCGAACAGCGGCTGGTCGGCCGCGGGGACTTCGACGCCCAGGGCTTTCATCCAGTTGTCGTAGAGCACGCCGCCCTCAGTGACCGGCGACGAAGTTGGGAAAGTCGCCGAATAAGCCAGGACGTTGGCGTAATCTTCCTCGGTGACGCCGTCATCGGCAAGGGAGGGCATGGCCGGGAATCCGGGCTGGCCGAAACGCATCTTGTGGATGAACTCCCAGGGGTTGTCCACCGCAATGGTGCCCTGGTACTCAGGCTCGGCCGCGTCCCCGAAGTTCAGCGCCAGGCCCTGGGGTCCATGGCAATCGGCGCAGACCTCGTTGAAGAAGACCTGCCCGGCTTCCAGATCGCCGCCGACCAGGGATTTGTCGGCATTGATCAGGGTGGAGTAATCCATCAGTTCGGTGCTCAGGAACAGGGATAGATCAATCAGATCCTGCTCATCCATGTAGACCGAGAAATCATGGTCGGGATCCATGGAACCTTTGAGGATGGCGAGGATCTCGCTGGGGTCCTTCCCGCTCATTTCCATCACGCCCTTGAAACCGGTCTTATGCGAGCCGGAGCCATACGCGCCGTCCACGCCTTTGTAGTCCCAGCCGTGACATTCCTTGCAGCGCCAGGTGTCCGCGCCGGTGCGGGTGTTGGTGGACTGAGCAGCCCAGAGCGGATGATTTCCGTCGGGGACATCTACGCCAAGCTCCTCCGTCCACTTGTCATATAACCGGCCGCCGCGTGTCACGTCCCCGCTCAACATTGGGGGCGCTTCCGTGGGGGCTTCGGTTGGGGCCATGGTCGCCGCGGGCGCGTCCGTCGCCGCAGGAGGCTCGGTGGCCGGTGCGGGGGCAGGGGTAGCGGATGGTCCGCAAGCCGCAAAGACAACCATCAGCACGCCAACCATGATCGAAAGAAAAGCATATTTCCGGGTCATTGAAGTTATCTCCTCGTTGAATCGCTAATAAAAGTTTGCATTCATGCTCGGTGGTTCAGGTTGGTAAAGTTGACTCGTATCTTCATCTTTTCATCAGCCTCCAGAATTCGTGGTTTTTATCCATTACTCATAAAACCATTATAGGAATCGGCATGGTGAAAGTAAATCGCCCTATTTGGATAAAATTTGTATTAATTAGAGCGGGGTGATTCCCCCCTAGTGATTAGCCCGCGACCGTCCTGTCATCACCCGATTTACAACTTATTGGCCCAAAAACGGCTTTGCAGAAGACCTGGTGACACTTTTGACGCAATCGAAGTGACAGCAAAATAACCCGAGATTTATCTCGCAAACAACCTCGGCCCTGAATTGCGCGTTGCCCTGCCCGGCCGGTGACGTAACCCACCTCCGGGGAAGTTGTCTCGCGTTACTTTCATCTGCGAGAAATAAAAATCCGGGAGGGGTCATCCCATCCCGGATTTCTTTTTACTGGAGTAAGCCGTCAGGTGCGGTTACGGGGCCGCGTACTCGGCCACGGGCAGGCCGGCTGTCACCCAACCGCCAAAGCCGTCCTTCAGGCTGGAGACGTTGGTGTAGCCGTTCGCCAGCAGGATGGTCATGGCCATGGTGGAGCGGTGTCCGCTGCCGCAGTAGAGCACGATCTCGGCGTTCTTGTCGGCGGGCCACATGGCGGCGTTGGCGATGAACTCTTCCAGGGGGATGGAGAGCAGTTCCTGGCCTTCGACCGCGATGACGCCTTTTTCCTTGGCCTCGTCAACCGTGCGGACGTCAATCAGGATGAAGCCCGGATTTTCGAGCAGGGCGACGCTCAAGTCCTCGGCTTTTTTCACGCCCCAACCCTTGTCCTTGATGGCGACCAGGGCCGGATCAACCGCCGAAACGATCCCGGCGGACGGCTGGGCCGCGCCCAGGGACATCGGCTCGGGCAGGCCGGCGACGACCGGGTTGCCCGCCGCGGCCCAATCCGCGAAGGGGGTCTTGAGGGCGCGGACGTTCTGCCAGCCCAGGCCGTGCAGGGCGGTCATGGCGATAGTGGCACGCCATCCGGTCCCGCAGTAGGTGACGATCGGGGTGTCGAACGCAGGCAACAGGTCCAGGTGTTGGGCCAGCTCGTTCAGCGGGATGTGGGCCGCGCCTTCGATATGTCCCTGCTCCGTGACTTCCTCGACGCTGCGCACGTCCAGCAGGAACGGGGGGTTGTCCTCGGCCAGTTCGACCATGAGATCATCAGCCTTGACGGCGTTGTAACCGGTCATGCTGGCGAGCATGGCGCTGAAGGTGTCCTTCAGGGTCGGCTGACCGCCCACGGTCGCCAGGCCGGCGTCCTTCCAGGCCGCGAAACCGCCGGTCAGGCTGGTCACGTCGGCGTAACCGTTGGCGAACAGCATGGTCATGGCCATGGTGGAACGGTGTCCGCTGCCGCAGTAGACTGCGATGGCATTGTCGGCGGCGGGCCACTCGGCCTTGCGGGTGACGAACTCTTCGAGCGGGATGTTCAGGTAGTTCGGGGAAGCGACGTAGCCGTTTTCCTCGACTTCCTTCTGGGTGCGGACGTCCAGCACGACCAGGGCCGGGTTCTCGGCCAGGGCGGTGTTGAGTTCCTCAGGCGAGATCATGCCGAACTTGGAGCCGTGGTCCTTGATACCGACCAGGTAAGCGTCCGCCGCGGCGACCAGGGCCGGATCCGGGTTGGCGGCGTTGAGCGCCACCGCTTCGGGCAGGCCGGGGACGACCGGGTTGCCGGCCGCGACCCAATCCGTGAACGCGGCCTTGAGGGCGCGGACGTTCTGCCAACCCATGCCGTGCAGGGCGGTCATGGCGATGGTGGCCCGCCAGCCGCTGCCGCAGTAGGCTACGATCGGGACGTCGAGGGCAGGCAGCAGGTCGAGGTGCTGGGCCAGTTCGTTCAGCGGGATGTGGACCGCGCCTTCGATGTGGCCGCTTTCCTGGACTTCCTCAGCCGTCCGCACATCCAGCAGGAAGGGCGGGTTGTCCTCGGCCATTTCGACCAGCAGGGCGTCGGCTTTGACGGTGTTGTAACCGGACATGCCGGCGAGCATCGCCCCGAACGCGCCGTCGAGGTCGGGCGCGCTGGCGGCCGGCTCATCGGTCGGGACGGCCGGGGCGTCAGTGGGAGCCGCGACGACAGGCTCCTGGGTGGCAGGGGTTTGCGGGCCGCAGGCAGAAAACAACATGCTGAAAGCCAGCAGCAGAACAAAGGGCAAATACAGTTTCTTCGACATTATCATTCTCCTTGGATTATTGGGACGGCTGCGGTTCTTCGACCGGAGCCGGGATTTCATCAACGATCACGTCCAGGTTGGCATTGACCTCCTTGGGAGCCACCTTGTCCACAGTCAGGAACAGGCCGAGGTTGCCGTGGCAGGCATTACAGGATTCGGTCTGCGGGGTCTTGAGCTGGATGTTGTGCGGGGTGGCGTAGACCCAGGTGGAGCGCGCATCGAAATTCGACAGCAAGTCTTCACCGTAATACGAGAAGCTGTCCGGGCTGGAGGGCACGTGCCGCAGGGGGACGAACTTATACGGACGGGTGTAGCTGCGGTCGGGATTCAGCCCGATCAGGAAGGTGGCATAGGTCGCCTCGGTCGAGAAGAAGGGGTTGCCGGTCTTGTCGCTGACCTGGACGTGGCAACCGTCGCAACTGGTGTAACTGACCGAGTGACACACCTGGCAGGACAGGTCCGCCCCGTGGACGGTGTGCATTTCGATATTGTCCGATCCCAGGGTCGTGTTGGGGTGGCAGGACTCGCAGGTGGGCAACTGGACCCCGTCGTAACGGTGCTCGGCGGGCGCCATCGCCATCTCTTCGGGCGCGGTGTGGCACTGGGTACACTCGGACGGCTGGCCGTGCAGCTCATGGCTGGTGTGGCAGTTGACGCAGTTCATCCGGCCCTCGCGGAAATGCACATCGCCGGGGACGCCCTCGTTCTTGCCCAGGTACTCGTTCCCCACCCGGCTGCCGTGACAGGCCGTGCAGGAACGGGTCATGGGCGGGGTGCGCTGGAAAACGTGACCGTCGAACAGGCCGCCGCCGACGTTGGCCGGCTGGCTCACATGGCAACTGCCGCAGGAAGCGTGGCAGTTCGAGCAATGGTTCCCGAACATCTGCTCCAGCGCGGCGTGACTTTCGGGAGCGCTGCGCGAGTCGAGCACGGTCCAGTAGCCCTGGAGGGTCGCGTGCAGGCTGTTCGAGTAGACCCCGTCCAGGTCCACGTGGCAGTCGTAACAAACATTCGGCTCGCTGTCGCTTGGACGTTTGATCAGGTCAGTGTGGGCAATGTCCTTGTCCGATGATTGCGCGCCGCTGTGACATTCAGTGCATTCGATGTGGCCATGCACCGTTGCAGAAAACTCTGTTTCATTGACTAAAACTTTCTCCCATGGCTCCAACGGAGCCACCGCGCCCCCTCAGCCAACCCCGGACGATTCGCTCTCGGCCGGTTCTTCGACCGGCTTCCCGGTTTGGATCAGCTTCTCCTTGTCCGCGTGGCAGGCCAGGCACTCGTTCGGGGCGGCCTCGCTGCTGGTTCGATCCGGGTTGCTCACCAGGACTGTGGCAGGTTCGAAACCCTGCACCGGGAGGGCCGCCGCAACAGGAGCTGCGCCGTCCCCGCCTGGGCCGCAACTCGACAACAGCAGCGTGACAATGACGATCAGGGAAATCCACCGGAATTGTTTCATGGCACCTTCCTCAAGTTTATTTGCGCTAAAATTCACAAAGATTATATAAACAAAACCCCATAGAAGCAAGAGTTTGTGATAACATTCACTTATAGGATTTGCCTATCCTTAACCATAAGCATAAACTATGCTAAATTGCTCGATAACTCTTGAGTTACCTATTGATTTTGTGCTAGAATTCACAAAGGAGAACGACCATGTTAGACATCCACCAGCTCAACATTTTCGTCGTCGCAGCCGAAACGCTTAACTTCACCCAGGCGGCCCAGCTCCTGCACATGACCCAGCCGAGCGTCAGCCAGCATATCCAGTCCCTCGAGCGGCATTTCGACCTGTCGCTTTTCCTGCGCACCGGGCGCAACCTGGAACTGACCGACGCCGGGATGGCCCTCCTGCCCCTGGCCCGGGAGGCCATCGAACTCTCGATCCGCACGGATGAAACCATGGAATCCCTCAAAGGCGACATTTACGGCCACCTGATCGTCGGGTGCAGCACCACCCCGGGCAAATACATCCTGCCCCACCTGCTGACCAATTTTCACCGCAAGCATCCCCAGGTGCGGGTCACGTGCAACGTCTCGCCCCAGACCGACGCCCTGCAAAGCCTGGTCGAAGGCGACGCCCACTTCGCCCTCTTCAGCATGGAATACGGCAACTACCCCGACATCGAAGCGGTTTCGTTCCTCTGCGACCCGATCGTCCTGATCGCGCCGCTCACCCACCCCTGGGCGCAGCGGGAGGAGATCGAACCCGAAGAGTTGCTGGACGCCGATTTCATCATGCGCGAACCCTCCTCCGGCACCTTTCACACCGTCACCGAGTCGCTCAAACAGGTCAACATCTCGGTCACGGAACTCCGCACCCTGATCACGCTCGGCAACGCCGAAGCCATCGCCCTCTCGGTCCAGGAGGGGCTGGGGGTCGGCTTCATCTCCGAGATGGTCATCGAGCGCATCTGCCCCGGCAGGGTCGCCCAGGTCAACGTGCGCGGCCTGAACATCTGCCGCAACATCTACATCGGCCACAACAGCCGCCGCCCTGCTTCCGGGGCGCAGGCCGCCTTCTGGAATTTCCTCACATCAGAGAAGATCAATCTCCAGGCTGTCGGCGCGTAGGGCCTGCCCGCGCCGGCTGCCCAAAAACCACTCCGCTCGAGGTTCACCAAGATAACTATGCGAGACTTCTGGAACAAACTACTCATCACCACCATTTTGATCGGACTCTTGAGCCTGGTCCTGGCCGTCAGGGCGGCCGAAGCGCAACCAAGCCTCGGGCCTGCCGACCGTTCAACCGGCGCTCCCCTGCCCCTGGCTGATGAACTGCCCCCTATTGAAACCGTCCCGCAAAAAGACTGCGCCGAATGCCACCCCGACAAATTCGACGCCTGGACGGAGAGTCCGCACGCCCACTCCTTCGATGACCCCGTCTTCCAGGAAGGCTGGGCGAACATGGAACTCGCCGGCGACTGCCTGCTCTGCCACAAAGCCAAACTGGACGAAACCGCCAGCGCGTACATCGCCGAAGGCGTCTCGTGCGAGGCCTGCCACGGACAGGGCAACCCGGCCCATCCCCCCGCGCCGGTCCCCGTGCTTTCGGACGAGGAATACTGCGGGACATGCCATCCCACCACACTCGGCGAAGTCCGTTTGAGCGGACATTCCACGCCCAACAACGTCCGCTGCGTGGACTGTCACGACCCGCACAGCCAGAAGGTCCTGTTCGAGAACCCGGACGATATGTGCAAAGACTGTCACGACGAGGATCTGACCAAAATGGACGAGGCGTTGAGCAAGTTGCACCTCCAGGAAAGCATCGCCTGTGCAAGCTGCCACACCCTGGACGTGCCGCACACCTTCCTGCTCAACTTCCAGCACGAAGACACATCGTCTTTCTTCAAAGGCTTCGATTGCACCTCCGAGATCACGGCCAGCATCGCCAACCGGACCGGAACCAGCCACGAGGTCCTGGGGAGTTTCGTGCAGGACCAGATGAACTGGCCCATCGTCCACCGCGTTTCCCGGCTCGAGTCCGCGCCCTTATGCACAGACTGTCACATCATGGACGAAAAATTGCGAGACGATTTCATGGCCCTGGGATATTCCCCCGAAGAAGTGGACCAGCTTTCATGGGAAAGCCACGATTTCCCGGCCCTGACCGAAAGCGAATTGGCCAAACTGGTCGCCACGCCCAAACGGAACTGGGGCTGGGTCTATTGGCTGGCGGGAGTTGTTGCAACCTTTGGTGTCTTCGAATTCGCCGTCACCCGCAACCTGGAAGCAGACCTGAAGTCTGGGCGAAAAGAAAACCCAAAGCGACGGACAGGCCTTTTCCGCAGGAAACCGGCCGCGGGTCCGGGAAAGCGCGGAGACGATCCGCAAGGGGAGGCATAATCCCATGAACAAGACAAACACCTCGAACTTGTCCCGCCGGGATTTCCTGAAAGTGACCGGCGCAGGATTGGGCGGCCTGATGGTCGCCGCCAGCGCCGCCGGGCAGGCCCATGCCGCATCCGGCGAGGGGCTGCCGCTCCCGGAACAGTGGGCGCTGCTCTACGACGCCACCAAGTGCAGCGGCTGCCGCGAATGCGAGAAGGCCTGCAAACGCTACAACAACCTGCCCGAAGAAGACGTGGAAGACTTGAGCGGGAACACGTTCACGCTCATCAAACTTTACCAGTCCGAAGACGGGTCAGAGAAATCCTTCCGCAAATACCAGTGTATGCACTGCGTTGACCCGGCCTGCGCGGCCTCCTGCCCGGTAAGCGCCCTGCACAAACTGGAAAACGGCCCGGTGGTCTACGACTCTTACAAGTGTATCGGCTGCCGCTATTGTATGCAGGCCTGCGCTTTCGGCGTCCCGCGCTACGACTGGTCGCTGGCGTACCCGTTCATCCGCAAGTGCGAGATGTGCTACCACCGCGAGACCGGCCCCGCCTGCGCCGAGATCTGTCCCAAGCAAGCCCTGATATTCGGCAAGCGCGGCGACCTGCTGGAGATCGCCAAGCTGCGCATCGCGGTCAACCCCGGCAAATACTACGAAGACCGGGTCTACGGCGAATTCGAAGGCGGAGGCACCTCGGTGTTGATCCTGTCGGGCGTGCCCTTCGAAGCCATCGGCCTGCCCGCCCTGGACCACCAGCCGCTCCCCGACCGGACCCAATGGGCGTTGAACATCGTCCCGGTCATTTTCTTCGGGGTGGGCGGGGTGATGCACGCCATTTACGAGGCCACCAGGCGCAAAGCCCGCAAACAGGCGGAGGAAGCATAGCATGGCAAGCATCACCTTCCCGATCATCAAGAAGAAAGTCTCCATCGGCGCGGTCATCCTGATGGCGCTGGCCGCCCTGGGTGTGTTCGCGGCCTTCTTCCGCTGGATTGACGGCTTCAGCCAGGTCTCCAACCTGAGCGACTCGCGTCCCTGGGGCCTCTGGATCAGTTTCGACCTGCTGGTGGGCGTGCCGATCTCAGCCGGGGCCTTCATCCTGGCTGCCACCGTGCATATCTTCCACATCGAAAAGTACAAACCCATCCTGCGCCCGGCCCTGCTGACGGGTTTCCTCGGCTACCTGCTGGTCATCATCGCCCTGCTGGTGGACCTGGGCCAGCCGCAGCGCATCTGGCACATGCTCATCTACCGCAACCTGCACTCCCCGCTGTTCGAAGTCGGCATGTGCGTGATGACCTACACCGCGGTCCTCTTCCTGGAATTCAGCCCGCCGGTGCTCGAAAAACTCGGCTGGACCGGTCTGCTCCAGGCCGTCAAGAAAATTTCCATCCCGGTCGTCATCCTGGGCGTGACCCTCTCGACCATGCACCAGTCCTCGCTGGGGTCGTTGTTCCTGATCGTCCCGTTCAAGATGCACCCGTTGTGGTACACGCCGCTGCTGCCGCTGCTCTTCCTGGTCTCGGCCATCGCGGTCGGTTTCGGGATGGTCATCTTCGAATGCACCCTCTCGCACCAGGTAATGGGCGGTGAGGTCCGCAAGGACATATTCCAGGGCCTGGCCAAAGGCATGTTGGCGACCCTGTCCGTTCTGCTCGCCGTCAAACTTGGGGATTTGATCTACGCCGGTGAACTGGGACTGCTGCTCGATGGCAGCCTCCAGAGCAAACTGTTCATCCTGGAAAACCTGGTCGGGATCATCCTGCCGATTGCGATCCTGTTGGTTCCGAAACTGCGCAGGAGTGTCCGCTGGATTTTCCGGGCCGGGATGCTGACCCTGATCGGCCTGATCCTCTACCGCCTGAATATTGGCCTGGTCAGCATGGCGGGAGCGCCCTACCTCCCCAGTTGGATGGAACTCTCGGTGACGGTCGGCCTGTTCTCCGCGGGAATCCTGGTCTTTGGCCTGGCGCTCAAGCACCTCCCGCTCGAAGAAGGCGAATGCGCCCACGGAGATTAAGTAGCGCAACAAACAAAAAGAGCCTGGCGGGTAAGTCAGGCTCTTTTTCGCCAATCTTGACTTAGTCCACCGGTTAGTCTACAATAATGCCGGAGGCACAAATGGCGATTTACAATATTCACGAAGCAAAAACCCACTTTTCCAAGTTGTTGGAACGCGTTTTGAACGGCGAGGAAATCGTCATCGCCAAATCCGGCAAACCGATAGCGCGCATCCTGCCATTGGCCGCCGAGGGACCCGCTTTACGCGTCCCCGGCATTGACAAAGGCAAAGTGATCCTCATGCCCGATTTTGATGCGCCCCTGCCCGAGTTTGAGTGATGAAACTCCTGCTCGACACCTACACCTTTCTCTGGTGGAATACGGACGATCCCCAACTGTCCGCCGCCGCTCGCAGTTTAATCGCGGACGAGCAAAACGAGATTTTCCTATCGGCGGCCTGCGTATGGGAAATTGCCATCAAAACGGCCAAGGGCAAATTGATCCTACCTGAACCGCCAGAAATGTACGTTTCCCGTCGCATGGCCTTATATCACCTTCAGGAACTGCCTATCCATATCCGCCATGCGGCGCGAGTTTATGAATTGCCACACCACCATGACGATCCCTTTGACCGGCTACTGGTGGCCCAAAGCCAGAGCGAGTCCCTGCCGCTGCTCTCAGCGGATGCGGAAATACGGAAATACGATGTCAGTGTAATGTGGTAGCAAGAAAAAGAGCCTGATGCAGATGCGTCAGGCTCTTTTGGTTTATGTCAATTACCCATCATCCCGCAACATAGTACACCCTCGCTGAATCCAGAATCGCTTTACGGCAAATAGGATTGCGACTCGCCATCACTCCCTGGAACGTCAGCAAATCCACCTCACGGCCCAGGATTTTCTTCAATTCATCCGGCATGGCAAAGAAAGCCAGCCCCGGTGTGTAGCCCTCCTCGAACTCAACCAAGACATCAACATCGCTTCCAGTACCGAAATCATCTCGTAGAACCGACCCAAAAAAACGCCAGTTTCTGAATGCAGTACTTCCGGCAGAAATCCACCAGTTTTTTCGAGGGATTTTGAGTTTCAAGTCGCCCATGTAACTCACCGAGGTTTCATCAACAAAATTAATTCGTTTGAATTCATTCGTGCATCTCTAATTTCATTGTTACCGCCTAAAGTGCTAAATTTTCCACTTATCGTACTATGATCCTCAACAGTAAACCACTGACTAGCGACTTGCTTAATGTAGTCGCCAGATAAACTATTACTAGCTGGTCCGCTTGGAAACGTAAGAATAATAGTGCATGATCTCTCAGCTAGATTTTTGAGTAGCTCTATAAGCGCAGGTTTCGCCTGACTGATATTACTAAATTGCGATTGAGGTCGGTCATCTAAAGGAGGATAACGTCCCACGCCGCTAACATTGATGCTTTGCTCCACTCGTGCAATTGTTTCAAGAACATGATAAAAACGACTATACTGGACACTCGAATATGGAGGGTCGATAAATACTAAGTCGGTAGAATTGATGTGGGGGATAACATTAGCTGCATCATCAGTGATGGTACTACCTAATACTTGAGCGTGACGCGTAGCAAGAGCAATTAGATTCTTTTTGGAATACTCAATTGGGTCGCGCTTCCAGGCTTCAACAATAAATTGAGCAGCTGAATTCGTAGGTTGAAATGGTTGAGCGGTATGTCCAGGCGCTGCCACACATTCACTGGCCGCAGAGATGCATGCCGCCAAGCACACCTCTCTTTTAGAACTTTCCTTAGGTAAATTTGCTATTAAATAATCAAAGGTTATAGCCTGGGCTGGGCTGAAATAATGACCGCCGTATGCAGACCAAATAGGGCCGATACCAGATGGAATGCTACAAAGATCACGGGCTCTTGAGACCCACTCCTGAATGTCAACCAAACTGTTGAAATGAGCGACCGCTTCTAGCCAAAACGAGTCAGAATTTCTATGCTGGGCAGATTTTTCAATCCAACTGGAAATTATTTCACTAGAATCCAATTGACTTGTGCGCCCAATAACAGCTTGGGCTAAAGAAGTTGCATATTTCTGAAGATCTACGGCCAGAACGGGTTTATCCAAGTTTTCTGCAACAAACCAAGCAACAAATGCCGCTCCAGTAAATAAATCCACAAATCTATCAAATCTCTTTGTCTCCCTTAGTAATAATTTGCCAAGCCCATTTTTTAACATTGAACGTTTAGAACCCATATATTTCATAGGCCTAAACTCCAAAAACATGCTCGATTAAATTGTGCAAATTTTTTAATGTCGTGTGGGAAGTTTTGATGCAAGCTAAAACTATTTATTTGTACATTCCCATTTAACCAAGTCTCAATAGGGTTGAGAGAATCTTGAATATCTTCCCAAAGATCTGAAAGCTGCTCTGGAGCATCCCCTGGTAACCAATAGCCAAATTCTATGCCGAAGGCATTCCACCAAAATAAGATATCATCTCGGCCAATTGAACTAGCCCTTAGCAAATTTTCTGTTGATGCTGATGCTAGCCTAAGCAAGATAAATGCTCGAGACAATATTGGTAATGCGTTAAAAGAACCATCAGCGTTTACCCCTGGATTTTTAGCATAGTCAAACACTGGATGTTCATTCGTGTTGTTTTTAAATATCAGAAAATTTACAATTTCGTTCCTAGGCGTCACCCCCAAATTTTCCATAATTTTCTCAACAAAGAATCGGTATCTTTGCGAAGCTCTCGGGTTATTGCCAGTACGTCCATAATACAAAAATGATAAAGTCTTTCGCAATAAATACAAATCTAGAATTGAAAACCGGTTTGATCCATATGGTTCAGATGCTTTCCACAAATCTATCAAGACCTGAAGACTTTGTTCTAAATCAGGATTTGTACCATGTGAAAATAATTTTTGAGGCCGATAACTCACTTCATTCCTAACATTATGATCGTCTGTCAAGGTACTCAAATCTATAGACCATGTTCTTAACCAATCAGATGCTAATATTGTGAAGAGCGGGCTGCCCTTAAGAAATTGAGCTTCTCTAGCCCACTCAGAAAACGACTTTGTTTCGAAGGTCAAAGTGCTTAGTAATTTTGATCCATTTGAAGGCTCTTGTGCCCAAGCTATGACTAACTCCCGTACGAATTTATGAGTATTTGTATTAATTACTGAGAAAGGTTTCCCGGCGGAGTCAAACCAGAAATGCTTTTTATTGAATACACCTATACCCTCCGCAGCAAAGAAAGACATCATCGCTCGCAGTTGTGCATAATAAGCCATAAATATGGCTGTTGATGTGTCACCATTGAGCAAGTCCTCAACGGCGTTAGAAAAAAATAGCCAACCATCTGAACAATGTAATACAGAAGAAACAGCTATATATTCTGCGAGTTCATTTGGCTTCGTTGGTGCATTGTTGCCATCGGCTTTCTCTAATTTCTTAATTGTTTCATTTGCATAATGATTTCCCTTTCTCAACCAAGCGCCATTAGGAAGCCTCTTCTCTCTCACTCTCGACAAAGCTTCATTAATTTTAAGTGGTGAACTTAACCTTGCTGCGTCAGGTATTTTTGAAACAGTTGCTGCCATGTTAGTATTTTAGTAACTCCTTTACAGTTTCAGCGGTAGTATTTACCAACTTATCTGACGAAGAACTTAATATCTCCAAAAGCTGCCTTCGTAACTCCTTATAACCACTACTCCCCTTGAATACCATTTGAGCAAGCCTTTGACTTTCTGAGAGTTCTCCAGCAGACGATGTCCGCCAATCAAATTGACATAGTTCCTGGGCAATTTTTTCCAAAAATCTTGCAAATGGCTGTTCCCTAATGATATGCAGAATTTGGTCAAGAACTACATTATCAATCTCGTTGCTTTCAATTTCATCACTTATGATCCAATCAGACAAAGCCAACTCATCGGCTGCGACAAAACACATATCATTGGTAACTTGCAATATTCCTCTAACACCCTGATCGGTAGCGAGTAGAGTTGTCGGTCCTGCAAATGCTGGGTCTAGCTGTTTATTAGGTGCAATTTCGAGGCTCAATTGTTTCGGATTCTTTTTTGAAGTATTTCTAAGGCTAACAGCCCACTCTTCCTGAGTATTTTCCACTGCTTTCTGAACCGCCTGCCAAACAAACACTAAGAAAGCAGCTTGCTTGACCCGACTCCATTGAAGCACATCACCTGTTTTCCGAAGCTCGTCACCAAACAATCCCCCAATTGGATACCCCTTCTTTACAAAACTTGTAAGTAAAGAGCGAATAAATGCTGCTTGTGTCACATCACCCCCACTCTTTTCGCCCAACATATTTATCCTTTGATACCAAGGGCTATCAGGGTAAGACCAAAGTATCTCTGTCAATTCCTGAGCTCTGGTTTCGCGATAAACTAATAGCCCATCTTGAGATTTTTCTAACCATTCTTGAACTCTTAACAATGGATACAAGTCATAAGCTAAGCTGATATTAATTTTTTTAGGTTTAATATTTATTGTATAGAACAGGTAAGCTTGCCAAGTACGATCAAGATCATAAAAAGCAACCACAGGCAATTCGAAATCTCCATTAAACTCATCAAATTCTTCAAAAGCATACAACCTATGTTGCCCATCTATAATTTCCAAGGGGCGAACATCTGGGGTCCAGGTATTTTGCGAATATTGTTCTGGCAATAAGATTTTTGCAGTTGAATCACTTGTAGACTCAATCTTTATTGCATCTTCGCTCTTTAGAGTAAATTTTCCCCGTTTGGTACCTGGGGGGAGTATATTCGCTACAATCGCTGTTGGTAACCATCCAGGCATTCTGAGATCGATATATTCCGATTCACTTTTTTGTTTTTCAGACAATTGAGACCACGGAAAGCCTCCGAAAATAAATCTGCGGATCTCTTCAGACCTAGATTTCTCATGTGTTCTTTGTATTGCTAAGTCCTCACTTCGTGGTCTATCAGCTTTTCTCCTGTAAACATCAGATAAACGTTTCAACTGAGAAGCAGGAAGGGTAAAAAGATAAAACGAGGGTTCAGGCTTTTTACGGTGTTGGTCATCTGAAAAATAGACATTATTCCAGTCGGTTATCCACTGATGCACTATCAAAGCATGAACTCTATTCCTCGTGTTCATTAGCATCACCTCGCTATTAGAAACATGAATTTCTGTCTATTCTACAATAAATTTCTAGACTGCCATAGCCAAAATCTCAGTATTTTGTGCAGTATCACCACTTATGTTTTTATCGATTGTTTTCGGTAATGTCTTCAAATGAAACTGTTAGAAATACAGGATTTTTGTAAAGGTTTATCAATGACGCATGGCACTACTCAAACTTGACAAATCAGACCATAATCAAACTGGCGGTTAAATCCCGCTAATTATTGTCCAACTTCTCGAATAAAGGAGAAATGAATGCCCGCTAAAGGCTGGATCGAAGTCAGCGACAAGTATTGCAAAGGTTGTGAACTGTGCGTCAACGCCTGTCCCCAGGAGGTACTCCAACTGGACATGGAGCGCCTGACCCCCAAAGGCTACCACCCGGCCCGCATCTTCGAAGACGGGTGTACCGGCTGCGCCATCTGCGCCCTGGTCTGTCCCGACGCGGCCATCACGGTCTATCGCGAGATCGTCAAGGTCGCGCCGGCTGGAGTATAAGCTGCAAGGTCACCCTGAGGGAGCGTTCTGTGCGACCGAAGGGTCTCCGAGACTGTGACAGAGATGCTTCGCTGCGCTCAGCATGACAAATCCACACTTACCCCGAGCGCAGGATAACAACAATTATTGCACATTTCGCTGATTTACGGAGAAAACATGCCAAGAGAACTTTTGAAAGGGAACGTAGCCATGGCCGAGGCCGCCATCCGCGCCGGCCTCGAAGCCTATTTCGGCTACCCGATCACTCCCCAGACCGAAATCCTCGAACACTTTTCCAAGCGCCTGCCCGAACTGGGACGGGCTTTCGTCCAGGCCGAATCGGAAGTGGCGGCCATCAACATGATCTACGGCGCGGCCTGCACCGGGGCCAGGGTAATGGGATCCTCCTCCAGCCCCGGCGTCTCTTTGATGATGGAAGGGCTCTCCTACATCGCCGGGACGGAAATCCCGACCGTGCTGATCAACGTGATGCGCGGCGGCCCCGGCCTGGGCAACATCGCCCCATCGCAAGGCGACTACTTCCAGGCGGTTTACGGCGGCGGGCACGGCGATTATCCCCGCATCGTGCTGGCCCCGTCAACGGTCCAGGAAGCGATTGACCTGACGGTGCTGTCCTTCGACCTGGCCGAGAAATACCGCACGGTCGTGATCCTGATCGCCGACGGCTCCATCGGCCAGATGATGGAACCCGCCGAACTGCCCGAAATGCGCCCGGTCAACCGCGTGGATTGGCCCTGGGCCACCAACGGGGCCATCGGCCGCGAGCGGCGCATCCTTTCGTCCATTTACATTGACCCCAACGAGGAAGAGATCACCAACCTGCGCCTGTTCGAACGCTGGAAGGAAATCCAGAAGAACGAAGTGCGCTACAAGGAATATTATTGCGACGACGCCGATTTCGTGGTGGTCGGCTTCGGCACCGCCGGGCGCGTGGCGCTCTCGTCGGTGCGGGCCGCCCGCCAGCAGGGCATCAAGGTCGGGTTGCTGCGCCCGGTGTCCCTCAGCCCGTTCCCGTATCAGGTGCTGGACGAGCTGTCGAAACGGGTGCAGGCCTTCCTCGTCGTGGAAATGAATATGGGACAAATGCTGAACGATGTGCTCATGGCGACGAAAGGCCGCGTCCCGGTCGAGTTCCACGGGCGACCCGGCGGCGTGGTCCCGTTCCCGGACGAGATCCTGGCCGAGATCCAGCGCGTGGCGACGACCAAGTTGAGCGTGGCTCCCGATCCCCGTCACGCCTGGTACGACCGGATGCTGGCGATGACGAAATAGCATGTCACTGCGAGGCGGCGCTCTTTCGCCGAGGCAGTCTCCTCACCAGATGGGAGATTGCTTCGCTCCGCTCGCAATGACATAGGAGAGAATAAATGGTTACCATAGTTAAACCCGAAAACCTGGTCTACTCCCGCCCGCAGGCGTTTACCGAGTTCCCGACCCACTACTGCCCCGGCTGCACCCACGGCGTGGCCCACCGCCTGATCGCCGAAGTGCTGGATGAAATGGCCCTGACAGAGCGCACCATCGGCGTAGCCCCGGTGGGATGCTCGGTCTTTGCCTACAACTATTTCGACTGCGATTTCGTGGAGGCCGCCCATGGGCGCGCCCCGGCCATGGCGACCGGGATCAAGCGCGTCCTCCCGGAGCGGATCGTCTTCACCTACCAGGGCGACGGCGACCTGGCCTCCATCGGCATGGCCGAGATCATGCACGCCGCGGCCCGGGGCGAGAACATCACCGTGGTGTTCATCAACAACGCCATCTACGGCATGACCGGCGGGCAGATGGCCCCCACCACCCTGCCCGGCATGAAGACCACTTCCTCCCCGCTCGGCCGGGACGTGGAAACCCAGGGCTTCCCGATCCGCATGTCTGAAATCCTCGCCAACATGGACGGGGCCGGGTACATCGTCCGGCGCTCGCTGCACGACCCGAAGAACATCCGCATGGCGAAGAAGGCTATCCGCATCGCCTTCGAAACGCAGGTGCGCGGCCTGGGCTTCTCGATGGTCGAACTGCTCTCCACCTGCCCGACCAACTGGGGCATTTCCCCGCTCGAGTCGCTGACCTGGGTGGAGGAACACATGGTCCCGGCCTACCCGCTCGGCGATTACAAGGTCGCTGCGGGGGTGGCGGGGATCAAGGCGTAAAACGATATTCGATATTCGAGAATCGTGGTTCGGCTAACGAATATCGAACATCGGTAAACGGAGTGAACACATGCAAAAAGAAATCCTCATCGCAGGTTTTGGCGGACAGGGCGTGCTCTTCGCCGGGCAGGTGCTGGCTTACGCAGCCATGGACACCGGCCACGAAGTCACCTGGATCCCGTCTTACGGCCCTGAAATGCGCGGCGGCACGGCCAACTGCACCGTGGTCATCGCCGACGAAGAGATCGGCTCGCCACTGGTACAGTATCCCCCAGCGGTGGTCGCCTTGAACCTGCCGTCCTTCGACAAGTACGAAGCACTCGTCCAGCCCGGCGGGGTGCTGGTGGTCAACCAGTCCATGGTGGACCGCAAAGCCCAGCGCGACGATATCACCGTGCTGTACATCCCCGGCAACGAAATGGCCGAAGCCTGCGGCAACCGCCGCCTGCTCAATATGGTCATGACCGGCGCGCTGCTGGCGGCTTTCCCCGTCATGAGTCTGGACGAGGCTAAAACCGCCCTCAAAGCCCACCTGCCTGCCAAGCACCAGAAGCTGATCCCCAACAACTTCGCCGCCATGGACAAGGGGTACGAGACGGCAAAAGAGCAGTTGGGAAGGAACCAGTAGCCGGTATCCAGTGTTCAGCAAGGAGAACAGCCCGTCTCATCACGGAGGAGCGGGCTGTATTTTTTGGGTATACTCAAGTCCGAGTACGGAGGAGTATGTCTCTCGGCCTGCAAATCATTCTCATTTACCTCGGCGCGGTCCTTGCCCTGGTTCTCGGTCTGTGGGTGGTCATCCCGGCCTTGACGGGGCTGCCGTGGGTGCCGACGCGGGAGCCGCGCATCCGCCGGGCGCTGGAGATGGCCCGGGTGCAGCCGGGCGAGACAGTCTGCGACTTGGGAGCGGGCGACGGGCGGGTGGTCATCGCCGCGGCGCGGGATTTTGGGGCGCGGGGGATCGGGATCGAGATCAGCCCCTTGCACTGCTGGCAGGCCAGGGTCCGGGCCGCTTTCGCCGGGCTGACGGGGCAGGTCATCATCCAGCGCGGGAACTTCTACCGGGCCGACCTGCGCGAAGCAGACGTCATCTTCCTGTATATCACTTCGGCGCAGGCGGAAAAAGTCAAGGCGCTTTTGGAAGGCCAGTTGCGGGACGGGGCGCGGGTGGTCAGCGTTTCGGCGGATATCCCCGGCTGGCAGCCCGCGCAGGTGGACATGCCTCAGCTGATCTTTCTGTATCAGATGCCGCCAACGCCGGGAGGCGTGGATACTTACCTGCTCAACCAACCTTAAAGTTTCAAATCTGTTAGTAGTTTTTAATGTACTCCTGAAATTTTTATTGTATTCTGGTATCAGATAACCGCTTCCAACCCGAAAGGAGGTACGTATCGAAACGATAATGTCAAAGAGGAAAAAGACCGGGTGACCGAACCTGGATGCGGACTTCGATCCTGCTCCAGACGTTTACCCAGACGAATAGTGGTTGTCCCCCGCTCTTTTTCCGAGTAAGACGTTCAACCCCTGGCGGACGGCTCAAGCCGTCCGCCTTATTTTTTGTCTTGAAGCATTACGGATGATGCCCACGGTCACAAATCCCGCCCGATAAATAGCGGGATTTGTGACTGCCCTGGTTATAATTACCCAAAATCACCAGTAAAAGGAGAAAACTGAAGACAATGAAGAAAACTATTGGCAGGATGATCCTCACAGGGGTTTTGGCAATCGCGGGCCTGGGATTGCTCATCCAACTTGCGCCGTATGGCAAGGATCACACCAACCCGCCAGTCTCCGGCGAACCGGCCTGGGACAGCCCCGAGACGCGGGCATTGGTCCAACGGGCCTGTTTCGATTGCCACAGCAACGAGACGGTCTGGCCGTGGTACAGCAAGGTTGCCCCGGTTTCGTGGCTGGTCTACCGCGACGTGAAAGAGGGCCGCGGGAAGCTGAATTTCTCGGAATGGGGCGTCGAGCGACAGGAGGACCTGGATGAGATCGTCGAGGTGATCCGGGAGGGGGAAATGCCGATGCCGATCTACCTGATCCAGCACCCGGAGGCGCGCTTGAGCGCGGGCGAGAAGCAGGCGCTGATCACCGGTTTGCAGAATTCTTTGCGGTAGTCGGACGGTTGGATTTAGTGGCTCTCCCGTAACGAACGGGAAAGAGCCTGAACACGAAGGACACTACGGACACAAAGGGGGAAAGGCGGCTTG
>DIDQ01000098.1 GCA_002418215.1 Anaerolineales bacterium UBA5796 | reverse complement strand
AAAATCGGGAGACCCTTCGATAAACTCAGGGCAGGTTTTTTGCGCTCCGAATGACGACATTCTTGTCCAGCATGGACAGGAGGCCCCGGGCGGCCTGGTAGGCCCTCTCGCTGAGTTTCAGCAGCAGCGGGGCGTGGACGCGCACGTTGCGCCCATAATTGACCAACTCCCCGTTGAACTTGGCCTTGAAATCACGCACGCCGTACTTCTCGCCGGGCTTGCCCGCCCCCCCGAAGTCCATCACCCGGAAGCCGTTCCGGCTGCCCCAACTGAGTAGCTCCCACACTTCGAACTCGTTCGGGCTGTAAGACCCGTAAGCCCGGTCGCTCCCGTTGTACCAGCCGTAGACCACGTCCTTGTAGAGCAGCGAGACGGAGGCCGTCACCGTTACGCCTTCGATTTCCGCCAGGGTAAAGCGGGCCATCCCTTTGGGGAGCAGCAGGTCGAAGGCCGCCTCGAACAGCGAAATATCCGCCAGCGGGACTTTGGCGTGGCGGTAAGTTTTTTGCAGCACGGCGTAAAAGACGGGGAGCTGCGCCCGGTCGGTCATCTCCGTGACTGTGATAGTCCCCCGCCTGATGGCCTGGCGGATGCGGCTGCGGGTGTTCCTGCCGAAACTTTGCAGGATGGCCGCCTCGTCCCGGCGCAGGTCAACCAGGTAGTTCAGGTGCTCCTCGTAGCGGTAGCCGCATCTCTGGAAGACATCCTGGAGACCGGCCTGGTCTGAGGCGTGGCGCAATTCCGTAAACAGGGGCGAACCCGGGGCCTGCCGGTCGTAGGCCTTCAACAGCATTTCCAGGGCCTGCCGCCCGGCCCGGCCCTCTTCGGCCAGCGCGCCGCCGAAGTCCACGTTGCGGGTGGTCAGGAATTTGAGCGGGCCGCCGAAAAGCGTGACCTGCACGGGCAGATGCAGCGCCAGCACCCGTTCGCCTTCGACCGCCGCCCACAGCGAGGGACGGTAGCCGTCCGCCCGCGCATAGACCTCGAACATTTCGGGGGTGTGGAAGACGTTCCCCTGCGGATGCCCGTCCACGAAGGCTTTCCATTGGGCATGGTCCAGGTGGTTGACGATGTCCATGCTCACCTGCCCAATGCCCGCAGCCCGTAATCCCAGAGGGTCAGGGCGTCAATGTCGCCGGTGATGGACAGCGCGCTCTGGGCCCCGTCCGGCCAGCGCCCGAAGCGGACCAGCGGGGAATCGCCGCCGTCGAGGTCTGCCAGGAGGCCGCGTTCGTCCTCGTCCGCAAACTTCGGACGGTCGAGGAAGACCGAATAGTTGGACCTGGTTTCTGTGAACTCGACGATGTATCCCTGCTGGCGGAGGAAACCCGCCAGCCCCGCCTCGGACCTGGGCGTGATCCCGATAAAAGGCCTGAGCGGCGACTTGAAGCGGACGCCGCTCCCCTTCACCTGCGTCCAGCCGCCATGCCATTCCCTGGGGGGACGGACCATCTCCACGGCCCTGCCGAGGAGGGTTAGCCCTTTCAGGGGCCTGGTGTTCAGCCAGTATTCGTCCGGCCAACTGAAACCGACGACCGGCTCGAGGGCCGAGCGTCTCTTCCACCACTTGGCGATCTCGTCCAGGCGGGCGACCCACACCCCCGGCGAAAGGCCCCGGGCCTTTTCCAGCACATTCCGCAGGGGGACTTCGCACAGGAAGATGCGCTCCGGGTGCAGTCCCAACGTGAACAGCTCCCCCCGGCGATGGGTCTCAGCCAGGATGTCCAGCCAGGGGCGGCTGCGGGCCTGGTCGTCCTCGAAATGCAGCCTTTCGATCAGGGACTCGTCGTCCGGAAGGCAATAAGGGATTTCGACGAGGCCCGCCGCCAGCTTCGGCAGCGCCGGGTAATCCCCGGCCGGCCTGGCCCCGTAGAACGCCAGGGCTTTGGCGTAGGCTTCGCTCCCACCCCCGTTGACCACGTCCCAGGCCAGGCTGTCGCTGCTGTCGTACAGGAACCCGGCCTCGCGGATGGCTTCGAGCGTCGCCTCGTTCCGGCGCAGGTACGGGCTGCGGAACCCCCAACAGGCCACACCCCGGGCCTCGAACAGCCGCCGGGCGCTCGAAAAGTCAGCCGCCTGCCGGTCCGGGGACAACTGCGAATGGTCAATGTGGCGGTAGCCATGCACGGCGAACTCGATGTCCCGGGCCTGGTATTTTTCGACGACGCCCCGGCTGCGGGCCAGGGCTGCGGCTGTGATCGGGAAGGACGCCCCGCAACGGTAGTGGGCCAGCACCCGGGCGAAACGCTCGAGGGCCTGGTCCATTTTGGAGGGGGCCAGGCCGTAGCGCATGCCCAGGGTGCGGAGGCGGGCGACCGTTTTCCCGATCCCCTTCCCCTGGATTGCCAGAAACAGCGGATTCATATTGCCTCACTCCCGGCCAGTCGGTTGAGCTGGCCCAACCGCAAATTCCACTCCTGCCGGCTCTCCCGGCGCAGGGCCGCCATCTCACGCGACAGGCGCTCGTGGTCCGCCATGACTTCGCGGATGCCCCCGGCAATGCTTTCGGCACGGCTGCCGACGAACACCGTCCCTTTGGGGAAGACCTCGCGCAGGTACGGCCAGTCGGAGGTGATTAGCGGCTTGCCGACCGCGGCCGCCTCGCACCCGCCCAATTGCAGGGTGTGGTCCCGGGTGGTCAGCACCATCACCGCCTCCACCGCCCGGAGCAGGCCGGGGTACTGCCGGTGCGGGTCCAGGAAGCCGGTAAAGGTCACGTTTGGCGGGGCGTCCTCGAAGAAACCGGCCGGCTTCTTGCGCCTGTCGCCGGTGATGTAGAAATTCACCTCCGGCAGCAGCCGGGCGGCTTGCAGCACCGCCTCCAGCGGCTCGTCCGGGGCGAAGGTGCTGACGAAGCCTACGTTGAAGCCGGGTCCGGCAGCGAACGGCTCGCCCTGCGGCAGTTCGAGGAACGGGTCCACCATCACCAGCGCCCGCCCGCCCCACGATTCGACGATCCCGGCCCAATGGCTGTTGGTGACGATGTTCGCCGCCGCCCGCCGGGCAATGTATCTCTGGAGCGGCAGGGCAAAATCCCAGACCCGCTCAAAGGCCGCGCTGTGGTAATGCAGCACGAACTTCGCCCCGCTCAGGCGGCAGTACAGGTCCACGACCAGCCCGGCCACGAACGGCGGGTTCTGGACGTGGACGGCGCGCGGCCGCTCCTTGAAAAGCACCGCCAGGGTGCGGGCGGCTTGCAGCACGTATTTCACGGGGGCGTGGGGCGGCGACTGGAAACGCAGGTAATGGATGCAGTGCAGCCTCCCGCCCAGTTCCCTGGCGAAGGTCTCGCTCATCCGGCTGTACGGCGCCCACGAGATGGCCGCCCAGAAGGGGTTGTGTGTTTTCATGGTTGTCATGGCATTTTGGGGGAGACTTCCGAAGTCTCTTCCTCCGTTTTGAAAAATTCTGGCCACAGCGTCGCGGCGAAACGGCGGACGTTGGCCTCGAGGTCGTACCCGACCCGGACCGAGTCCCGCCCGCTGCGCCCCAGACGACGGGCCTGCTGAGGCGATCCGAGCAGCGCTGCCGCGGCCCGGGCCAATCCCGCCGCGTCCCCCGGCTCGACCAGGACCCCGTTCACCCCGTCCTCGACCAGCTCGGGGATGGCCGACAGCCGGGAGGTGATCACCGGCAACTGCATCGCCATCGCCTCGAACAGGACGTTGGGGATCCCGTCCAGATTCCCGTCGGCAGAGCGGACGCAGGGCAGGACGAACAGGGCGGCTTCCCGGTATTTGCCGATCACCGCTTCGTGGGGCAGCGCCCCGCACAGGGCCACCCGGCCTCCCAGCCCCAGCCGGGCGATCATCCCTTCGAGCGCCGCCCGCTGCGGCCCTTCGCCGACGATCTCACAGCGGAAGTCGTGGCCGCCTTGTTCCAGCAAGGCACAGGCCTCGACCAGGTGGGCGAACCCCTTGCGTTCCGCAAGCTGCCCCACAGCCAGGATGAGCGGGTTCCCGTTCGGGGAACGGGGGGCGGGACGGTACATCCCCAAATCGAGTCCGTGAGGGATGTGGGTGATCCTGCGCTCCAGGTTTTGGCCGAGCAGTGCTTCGAGATAAGTTTTGTTGTACCGGGTGCAGGTGACCGCGTGCCGCGCCTCCGTGATCTTTTCGCTGAGCAATGTCGGGTGGACGAAGATGTCCTCGGCGGCGTGGATCGAAAGGCTGTACGGCCTGCCGGTCAGCCTGCCCATCACCAGTGCCACCGTCCCGGCCCGGTCTGCGAAATGGGCGTGGACCTCGTGGAATTCCTGGTTGCGGAGCAGGTAGGCGGCGTAGACGCCCTCGCCGAAGTGCAGCAGGGTCTTGAAACGCGGTCCCAGGCCGGGGTGGGGCCGGGAGAGCAGGTGGAACAGGGTCCCGAAGAAGGCGCGGGGCCGCGTTATGGCGTAGAAAACCTGGCTAAACACCAATTTCAAGATATTCATGGGCAGCAGATAGAGCACATCCCGCCCCAGGCCGCGCTGGTGGCTGGAAAGCGGGATTTCAGCCGGCGGCCTGCGGATCGAGACGACCTGCATCTCGACACCCCAGCGGCGCAGCAGCGTGATCTCCCGGTCTATGAAGGTGGTCGTCAGCAGCGGGTAGGTGCCGATGAGGTAGACCAGCTTTTTGACGGGTTTGGCCCGAGGGGTCAGTTGCGCCATAGTTCCCTGAAGGTCCTGGCTTTGCATGGGGAAGCGAACTGGAATTCGAGCGCGCCCAGGTCGGGGCGGCAGTCCCGGCGGCGTTTCAGCAGGTCGAGGCGGGGGGCGAGGGATGCGTCGGCTTTGTTGACCGCCGGGCTGGACTGTGGGATTTCACCGTATTGCTTCGCCAGGCGGACGAACTCGGCCCGGATGGATTTCCTGCCGGACAGGAATCCCTTGCCGGGGACCCACAGGGGCAGGACCAGGTTCTTTTGACGGGCGGCAAGCCGGGGGTCCCGGACGATGCGGCGTTTGTCGTCCTTGAGCGGGCTGAACAGGTCCCCGCCGGGGATGGGGGAGGGTCCGTTCCAGTACAGGTTGCGGTCGAGGACGAGGTTGAGGCTCTCGTCCGGGTCGCCGTCGGCAAACTCGTTCGGCTCGCCGTCCAGCCCGCTGCCCATCGTCCCGGTGGGGTCGGACCAGATGTTGTTGTAGAAGGTGATGTTCCGGTTTTTGGGGTTCTGCTCGGTGATCGTGACCCGGGTGGCGTAGGCCAGGGCGGGCAAATCCCCGACGACGGTGTTGTTGACGAAATGGACGTTCCTAGCCCCGCGCACGCCGAAGGCCGCCCCGACCCGGTTGTTGGAATTGCCGATCAGCAGGTTGTTCTCGATGCGGATGTCCTGGGCCTCGAAGTAGGGCTTGCCGTCCAGGCCGACCTGGATGAAGGTCTCGTCGTCCTGGCCCTGCCAGTTGAGGAAGATGTTGCGGCGGACCGTGACCCGGCGGCTGCCGACCAGCCCGTCTGCGGCCCCGTTGCTGTCCTTGATGACGATGAACTGTTTGCTCTGGTTATGGTTGGGCCGCCCGCTGGCTTCGTAGGCGTTGAAGAAGATGTTGTCCTGAATGACCACGTCGGTGACGCTGTTGATGTCGAGGTGTTCTTCGGGAGGCCCCTGGTTGTAGAAGATGTTGTTCTCGATGGTGATGAAGCGGGCCAGGTTGTAAACCTTGAGCAGGTCGTTGTTGTAGGAATCGTGGATGAGGTTGTTGCGCAGTTTCACGTATTCCGCCCAGCCCTCGTCGCTGCCGTCTATGGCGATCAGCAGCGGGGCCGCGCCCGGCCCTGAATGGCGGATGTCGAAGCCGGTAAGGGTGACGTTCTTCGCGCCCGAAATAGTGAGGACCGAGTCGAGGCCGGTGAGGACCGCCCGGTAAGGGATCACAGCGGCAAAGGTTGTGGGGGTCTCGAACCGGCGGTTGAGACGGTTGACGCCTTTGTAGACGCCCGGCCGGAACCAGACGGTGCAGTGTTTGTCGGGCACTTTTTTGTTGGCCTGCTGGAGGGTGGCCCACGGCCGGTTGGCGGTCCCCGGGTTTTTGTCGTTGCCGGCCGGGGGCGGGGCCACCCAGTATTCGCAGCCGTCGGCGGGATCAATGGTCCCTCCGGCGGGGTGGATGACGGCAAGCAGGTAGAACAGCGCCAGGGCCGCCTGCCGGTAAGCGGCGAGGGTCATGGGAGGATGTCCAGCCCGTCCACGATTTCGCCGCCGAAGCCGTTGGCCGCGCCGCTCCAGAAGGCGCTGAAGCTGCACGTGGTGACGTTCCCCAGCGAACCGGGTGTACAGATGAAGATGTCCGATCCGCTGCCGCTCAACCCGGATACGGAAAAGGCTCCCGCTGTGGACAGGTAGACCTGGCCTGTGGCCGGGTCAATCCAGACCCCGTTGATGTCTTCGGAGCCGCTGTTGTTGAGGCCCACGTCCGAGCCGTCGAAATACATGGCCCAGGTGCCGCTGGTCGCGGCACCGAGCGAGGCGGCGGTGAAGGCGATCAGGTCCTCGTCGTTGCCGGAGACGCCCGGGACGCTGTACGAGCCGAGGGTGCTGATGACCAGGCGGCCATCGGGGGCGAAGTCAATCGCATCTATGTCCTCGCCGTCTGCCGACAGGCCTACGTCCGAACCGTCGAAGTACCACTCGAAGGTCCCGGCGGTGTTCGGCCCCAGCGAAGCCGGCACGAAGCGGATGATGTCCGAATCGTCCACCGTGCCCAGGCCGGGGACCGAGGCGGCCCCATCCAGGCTGAGCAGGATCGAGCCGTCGGGCATGAGGGCGAAGGCGTTCACGTCGCGGGTAAGGCCGACGTCCGAGCCGTCGAAGACCATGGACCATGTCCCGCTGTCGGGATCGTGGGCCAGGATGTCTTCATCGGCAAAGCTCACGCCGCCCACGTTACCGCCCGAGGTCGAGCTGACGTGGATCACGGCCCCTCCGGGGACGGCGGTGGGCGTGGCGGTCGGCGGAAGAGGGGTATTCGTCGCCGTTGGCGGGACAGATGTATTCGTCGGTGTATTGGTCGCCGTGGGCGGGAGGGCAGTGTTCGTTGGTGTATTGGTGGGCGGGATGGGGGTGTTGGTGGGGGTGTCCGTCGGGGTGTTTGTCGGCGGGAGGGGAGTATTGGTGGGGGTATTCGTCGGCGCAGGCCCGGCGGTGCTGGTGGGTGTATTCGTGGGCGTATCGGTTGGGGTATTCGTCGCCGTGTTGGTCGGCGTTGGCGGGACGGGGGTATTGGTCGGGGTGTCCGTCGCCGTAGGCGGGATGGAGGTGTTGGTCGGGGTATTCGTCGGCGGGGGCGGGGTATTGGTCGGCGCTGAGGCGTCGGTGCAGATCTCCACGCTCCAACTGTTCAGCGTACCGGCGTCTTCGGAGGTGTAGGCGTCCTGCACCTGCAAGGTCCACGCGCCGTTGGCCGCCTGCCCGTTGAATGACGAGAGGGCGTTGTTGGGCGAGAAGGCCCCGTTGATGGTCGGTACGGAACCGGCGCACTGGTTCTCGACCGGCAGCGCTGCGCCGTCGTTTAGCAAGGCCAGGATGTCGTTCCCGCTGCACCCGTAGGTCTTGGCCGGGACACCCGGACGGTCCACGATGACGACGGCGGTGTTGTCGGGGTTGGTCAGGGTGAAGATGAGGTCGCCGACGAAGGTGTGGCTCATGTCCAGCGAGACGTTCACGTCGAAGACCGTCCCGTTGAACCCGCTGACGGTCAGGGCCGACGAAATGCTGGCCGTATTGAGCGGCAGGTTGATCGGCGTATCCGCGCTGGTGTAGGTGATGCAGGCGAGTCCGGCCGGCGTGCTGGTCGGGACGGCGGTGTTCGTCGGCGTGGGAGACGGGCCGGGTGTGTTGGTTGCGGCAGGGGTAGGGGTGTTGCTCGGCGTCGGCGTTGACTGGTCGTTGCCCAGGTTGATCTCCCAGACCTTGCCGTCGTTCTCGTTCGGGTCCGCGCCGTTGTCCACGCCGCGGCTGGACAGGTAGATATTCTTGACCAACGGACTCTGGCTGCTGGGGCCGTAGGCCAACCCGGAGCGCGGCTGGCTGCCCAGGTAACTCAGGTCGTAGGCCGCGACCAGCGCCCCGGAGAGGGTGAATTCGCCCAGGTAATCGTTGTTGCTGGCCGTGCTGGCGACGAAGATCGTGCCGGAATCCGGGTTGTATTCGATGCCCTCCACGTCCGAAAAGCCGGGAGCGGTGGTGTCGAAGTGGGTCATCGAGGCCGCGTCGCCGCTGTCGAGGATGCCGTTGGCCCCCAGGTTGAGGATGTAGACCTCGCCGTCAATCCCCCCGGCGATGAAGAGCCTGTTGGCCCCGTAGGCCACACCCTCGATGTCGCCGTTGACAAAAGTCGAGGCGTTCAGGGTCGTCACCACATCGTCGGAGGTGCAGTAGACAGTATCCGGGCCGGGGTCAACCTCGAACAGGTGGCCGCCCGAATTGTCGTCGGAGACGAAGATGTGGTTGTTGTTCGGGTTGACCGAGATCCCGGTCGGCTCGTTGGACCAGCCGGTGCGGGCCAGGTTGGTGGTCGAGCAGGTCGAAAGCAGGGTCCCGCTCAGGGAGGATTCGAAGATGTTGTCGCCGGCGAAGTACGGGGGCATTTCGTCCACTTCGCTGTCGCTGACCAGCAGCGTGCCGTGGGCGGGCCAGAAGGCCACCCCGGCCGGGTCCGGGCTGGAGGGACTCCAGGCGTTGATCGAGGTGTCAATCGTCTGGACCAGGGTGGTGGGCAGGATGACCGCCGGGGCGGCCGGGACCGGGTTGAGGGCCAGCTCGACGATCTGGCCGCTGCCGCTCGATTGGCCGCCGTCCAGGATGAACAGGTTCAGGTTGGACGGGTCGTCGGTCGCGTCGCCGCTGGGGGCGAAGACCAGGGTCTGGGGACCGGCCAGTTGCAGCGTGCCCAGGTTGTAAGAGGCCAGGATTTGCCCGGCCTGCGAGAACTCGTAGAGTTTTTGACTGCCGGGGCTGAACGAGTACAGGCGTCCATTCATCGGGTTGTAGGCCAGGCCGCGCAGGCTGCCGGGGGCCTGCCCGGAGAGGCCAACCCGCCGGACATTCGCGCTTTGGAACGAAGCCTGGCTGTCCAGCCCGCGCCCGGATGCGGGAGAGACGATCACGATCTGGCTGCCGGTCTGGTCCAGGACGAAGAGCCGTCCGTTGGCCGGGTCGAAGGCCAGGCCCCTGGCGTTCCGCAGTTCGAGGGACCTGGCGTCGAGGCGGGCCGGCGCGCCGGTAGCGGGGACAGGTTTCCCGTCCGGGCCGAGGCTGAACTTTTCGAGGGCGGCGCTGGCCGTGTCCAGGGCGAAAATGCTGTTCGTGCGGGCGTCGAAGGCCAGGTTCAGGGCGTCCCCGACCGGGATACGGGCCACGGCGGAGGCGACCGCCTGCTCGCGCATCCCGATCCCGGTGATGGCGTCGTTCTCGTCCCAGAGCAGGAAGGCCTCGGCCCCGGGCGAGAAGACCAGGCCGGCGGGACGGGGCAGGCCGTAATCTGCGGTGTAGATCGAGCGCACTTTGAGCCAGCCGCCGTCGGTCTGTTGGGCCACGGCTTCAGGCACGACGACGATCAGCGAAGCGGCCAGGACCAGGATGCAAAAGGCCAGCAGGCCCCTGCGGAGCGGCAGGATGGGGTGTTGATAAAGATCAGACATGCGAATCTCCTAAGTGGGGCAGGCTCTCGTCCTTCTCGATAAAACGGGCTGCGGGGACGGAAGCCTTACGGATAAACAGGGTCGAGTTCAGGATCATCCAGCCGGCCATGCGGGCCGCCTGGAAGGGCAGTGTCCAAAAATGGAATTCCAATGACTCCTTCAGCGACAGTTTCACGGCCTCCGGCGGGTAATCGAATTGGCGCATTTCCTTCCCGGCGCACCACTGGATGTAAGCGATCTCCTGGGCCGAGAGCACGCTCCGGTAGCGGCCGATCGGCCTGGTGGAGATGGCTCCCGGCTCGATCCGCCCGAAGGAACTGTTGCCGCCGCTGTCGCGGTATTTCGCCGCACCTTCCATCGTCAACATGGCGGGGGAGTAGTCTTCGCCGATGAAGGCGCAGATCTTTCGGGCGCTGGCTTCGGGGTCTCCGGCCAGGTCCTCGAAGCGGACGATCAGGTAGTTGGCCGGGTATTTTTTCCGGTTTTCGAGGGCCGCCCGCATGGAGGCCAGCCAGCGCCCGGTCGCGGCGCCGACCCGGGGCGTGTCCTTGCCGAAGCGCTTGCGGACCGAGGCGTAGCGGTCACGCGGGTCGCGGGTGATATGGATGAATTTGGCTTCCGGGAATTCGGCCAGCACCTGCCCGGCGTAATGCTCGGTGTGCAGGGACTTGTCGCCCCAGCGCGGCTTGCCGCTCCGCTCGGCGTTGTGGCGCTGGAACAGGGCGAAGACCCGTCCGTAGGTCGGCTTGCCCTGCCGGAACTCCCGGCGGATGCGCTCGCCGTCGGGGCGGAGCGGCTCCATCCGTTTGTAGGCCAGCATCCGCTCCAGCAGGCGCTCGAAGTTGTCCTCGTGGCGCAGGTCGCCGTAGCGGCCGTAGAACCAGCGCCAGAAGTTCATCCGCCGCACCATCGAGATGTTCGGGTGCGAGGCCAGCAGGGCGTAGAGCAGGGTCGTCCCGCTCCGGTCCGGCCCGGCGATGAAGATGGGTTGGTCGGTCATAAAAGAATTCTCCTAATTATTGTCATCGGGAGTGCGTCGCACCTGACACCCAAGCAAAATCCCAGGAAACGGAGCATTTCCCCGCCCGGAAAAATCCCGCTTAGAAAGGTGCGACGCACCCTCTCGTCAGGACAAGGAGTCCGAAGTCTCCGACTTCGGTGAAAAACCAGGAGATTTTTCACTCCTTTGGTTTGCCCGCTCGAACAGGGCCACATACTCCCTGGCCTGCTTCCGGGCGCTGAACAGGGTCTCGACCCGCTGGCGGGCGGCCAGTCCCATCACCTTTCCTCGGAACGGGTCGGCCAGCAGTTCGCTCACGGCCTGGACGATCTCCTGCGCGTCGCCGGGGGCGATCAGCATCCCGGTCTCGCCGGGGACCATCACCTGCCGCGTGCCCGACACGTCGGTGGCGATGACCGGCAGGCCGCAAGCCATCGCCTCGACCAGCGCCATCGGCAGGCCCTCCCACAGCGAGGGCAGGATGAACGAATCGCAGGCCGACAAAATCTCCGGGACGTCGCGGCGCAGGCCGAGGAAGCGGATGCATCCCTCCAGGTTCAATTCCCGGACCCGGGCCTGCAACTCGTCCCGCAGTTCCCCGTCCCCGACGAGCAGGAGGCGCAGGTGCGGGAACTGCGGCGCGAGTGCGGCAGCCGCCTCGATCAGGACCCGGTGGCCTTTCTGCCGTTTGAAGGTCGCGACCAGGGCCATGAGATGCTCCGTTTCCCCGAACCCCAGGCCCCGGCGCAGGACGCTCCGGGCGGCCCGGCCCCCATAACGGGACAACTCCACACAGTTCAGGATCACGCTGACCTTGGCGGGAGGAATCCCCCTTATCGTCTCCAGGATGGACTTTTTCACGTCCTCCGAAACGGCCACGATCCCGTCCACCCGGCGGGAGCCGAGGCGGTAGAGCAGGTGGTGGGCCGCCCGCTTGGGGCCGAGCAGCCACTTATGGCGGGACAGGTGGTCGGCGCGCAGGTCGAACAGGGCGTTGTGGAAGGTCCAGAAGACTTGTGGGCCGTTCTCCCGGCGCAGCGAGAGGGCCAGGAAGTCCAGGCTGCGCAGCAGGTGGGTCTGGACCACGTCTATGCGGTATTTTGCGACAATTTCGGCCAGCGCCCGGCGGATCTGGAGCATTTCGCCGATGAAACGGAGCGGCGAGGTGACCGGGTGGCGGCGCCGGGGCAGGATTTCGACCCGGACGCCCAGCCGCTCGATCCCCTCCCGCAGCGGGCCGTCCTCGAAGGCGCACACGACGACGAAACAGCCCAGCCGGGACAGGTTCCCGGCCAGGGTGCGGACGACCTCCTGCGCCCCGCCGATCTGGAGGTTGCTGACGAGCTGCATCACCCTGGGCGGGGAAGCGGTCATGGTGTACCTGTCTTGAAGGAAGCGAGCCGGGCCGGGTTTTCCAGTGCCCAGCCGGATTGCAGGATTTCGTCGCGGGCCGAGGCCAGTTTGCGGGCCGGGCCGTTTGTCTCGAAGTAGGAACTCCAATACTGGACGGCCTTCATCAGTTTGTAGAATTTCCAGACCTGCGGGAAGTGCCGCCACTCGGCCTCGGCAATGGGGAAATCGGACTGGTAGGCCCGCATGAACCCGGCGATGCTCTCGAAGTCGTAAGCGCCGTCCTTGTAGCGGAACTTGGAGACGACCGAAACCAGGTCGCATAGACGCCATTCGAGGCGGGCCAGCTCGTAATCCACCGGCACGGCGGAATCGAGGTTCTGGTAGATCAGGTTGTGCAGGCCGTAATCGCCGTGGATGATGAGACGCGGCAGGTCGGCCTGTTGCAGGGTCTCGTCCAGTTGGCGCATCCCGACCAGGAGTTGCCCACTGTGGTTGACCAGCCAACCGGCCTGGGCTCGGTCTTCCGGCTTTTTCAGGCCGCGTGAGCGGGCCACAAGCTCGCGCACCTTCTCGACGTGCCAGGCCAGGTCGCGGTGGCGGGCGGCGCGGTAATCCTTGAAGCCGAGGTGGTGACGCCCGTCAGGCAGGAACCCGGCCAGTTGGCGGTGCAGGCGGGCCAGCGTCCGCCCGGCGGTCGCCATCATCCGCACCCGCTGCGGGCGGACGAGGAAACTCGACGAGTAGTTCGCGCCTTCGATGAAATCGAACAGGCAGAAGTTGTGCGTTTCGAGGCTCAACCAGGTGCGGCCGTCGGGCAGCGGGACCAGGCGCGGGGCGGGGAAGTCCAGTTCGGCCAGCCGGGACAGGAGTGAGTGCTCGAAGTTGATCGTGGATGCGCGCCAGTCGGCCCGGTAGTGTTTGAGGATCTTGCGTCCCTGCGAGGTGTGGACGATCAGGTTGCGGTTGCGGCGGGTGTTGGGCAGGTTGGCCGGCGGGGCGGTCATCTCCAGCCCGTAGCGCGAGAGGATGGCCGCGACGGTCTCCGGGTGGATGTCCGGCGGGCGCAGGCGGGAATTGATGAAGTCCGAGACCCGGCCTGGGCGGGGGAAGGAGAGAATGGGGGAGGAGGGGGTTATCATATTTCTAAAACTGCCTGGCGTCTTTGCGCCCTTGCGTTAAAAATTTAATTTCAGGATAGGCTCTTAGTCCGATCCAAGTAGCTATTTCGATTGATCCAAATAGCTATTTCGATCAGCCCAAATATGCTTTGCGGTCCAGGGCTGCCAGGCTGTTCTGCAACGCCGCCATCGAAGCCGAAATTTCCCGGTCGTCGTTGTCCACCTCGACCACCGTCCAGCCTTTGGAGCGGATGTGCCCGACGGCGAAGGTGACGACCCGGTGGGCGTTGGCGATGAAGCGGGAGGCCGCCTCCCGCTCCTTGACCCGGAAACGGTCCCAGAGGCCGCGCTCGAAGACCCGCCTTTCGCAGGTGGCGCTCGCGGCGCGGGGGAAGACGACCAGGTCAGGCTGCGGGACCAGGTCGAGGTAGGCGGCCACCCGCGCCGGGTCCGGGTCTTCGCTTTCGGAGGCGAAAAGCTGCACCACACGATGAACGAATCCCTCGTCGAAGACCAGCACTTCCCTGGGCCGGGAATAGGCCTTCAGGAATTCGTAAGTCCCGGTCAGGTGGATGAACCAGCGCAGGACGTGACGCCGGTCGGCCTGGGTGATGGGGCGCTGCTGCTGGAAGGCGAGGACGCTGCGTATCAGGGTCCGGTGCTGGCGGCGGAACCTTTGGCGGCCGGCAAAGCTGGACAGGTAAAAGAGCTGCCAGAGCAGGGAGCGGCGCAACCTGCCGGAGGTCGAAACCCGCACGAACTTGCCGGCCGGGGTGCGCGAGGCGAAGGGGCGGGCGGCCTCCAGTACCGGCAGGGCCTGGAAACCCAGCCGGTTGAAATGGGCGCCGACCACCGGCATGAGGGCGGTCTTGCCCGCGCCGGGCGTGCCGATGAACTCCACGATCACAGCGCCGCCCATACCAGCCCCTTGAGTTGCAGCAGCACGTCGTCGAGCGGCGCGTCGGCGTCCAGCGCGACCCAATCCCAACCGGTCTCTGTTTCGAGGCGGGATTTCAAGGCCGCCAGGGCCGCGCCCTTGGCCCGGATCGTCTCGGGAGCGTGGTCGGGTTTGCGGCGCAGCGACACCTCCGGGCTGGCCTCCAGCACGACCAGCAGGTCCACCGGCTCGAAGCGGCGGTACAGGCGCTGCTCGACTTTTGCCATCCACTCGACGAGGCGGCCGCCGTCCATCATCTGGATTTCGGGACCGTCGAGGGGGCTGGCGAAGGGGAAGCGGTCGAAAACCACCACGGACCCGCGGCCTGCCTCCCGTACCCCGCGCCGGTAACGCCCGACCCGGTCGTGGCCGACGGAGAGATGGTGGAGCGCCAGGAAGGTTTGGCGCAGGCCGAGCAGGGTCTTGGCGATCAGGTTGTCTTCGCTCAAAATTGCCGAAGCCTCCCGATGTCCCCGGCGCATGGCGCGGAAGAGGATGTAAGACCAGTTCGTCCAAACGGAGGGCTGTTTGCTGCCGAGGTAGTGGAGGGGCGCGTCCAGCTTCCAGCGCAGCCAGCGGGACAGTTCACCGGCCAGGGTGGATTTGCCCGCGCCGTCCACGCCGACCAGGGCCACCGTCAGGCCGCGGCCGGGGAGGGACATCTGTTTGTCGGGGCGGGCGCGCTGGATGAATATTTTCTGCGCCAAGACCTGGAAATATTTCAGGGTCGAGATAAGCCGGCTCCGGCGCTGGTACGGGCGCAGCGCCCGGCGCACCTGCGAGCGCAGCCGGAGCAGCCTGCGCCCGTCGCGGGGATCGCCGCGCACCGTTTCGAGGAATGCGGTCACGGTTTTGGGCCGGATGTCGAGCGGGAGCGTTGGCAGGGCCGCCTCGACCTGTTCGATGCTGGTCCCTTCGAGCAGCCAGGTGATCTCGTCGAGGATGTGTTCGGGGATGCCCGGCGAGCGGATGCCGAGGATGTCTTTGATCCCGTCACGGTCGCGGTACTTGAGCAGGGCGCGTAAAACAAGAACGATCAGTTCCAGTTCGGGCGCGGGGACTTCGACACCGCAGCAGGGCCGGGACGAATGCAGGAAGTGTTTTTCGAGCGGCAGGGTGTAGTTCTTGACGAACTGCTCGCCCAGCACCAGCGCAAAATGGACGTGCAAGTGGAAGAGCCGCCCGGTCTGCGGGTCGAAGCCGAGGTAATGCTCCAGGCCGGGATAACGTTTGGAAACGGGAGCCAGCAGCGGCTTGATCCCGAGTCCGCCCAGGATTAGTTTGAAGGGCCGCTCATATTCGGGGTCCACGAGCAGGTCGAGGTCGGTGCGGCCCGCCAATCCCCAACCCAGGCGCAGGTTGCTCTTCCAGTGGCAGTAACGGATGCCCCGGCGGTCGAGCGCCTCGAACAGTCCGGCGAGGGCTGGGAGGACCGGCGGGGTTTGGATGAGGGCTTGCTGGCGGGTTTCGGGGCTAAGCATCGAAGCGGTATCCCTGTAAGAAATCGTATTTTGTGATCTGGCCTTGTACGACTGCGATCCATTCCGGGGTCCAGGCGACCATTTGGCGGCGGCGGTCGGGCCGGTCGTGGAGGATGGCCGCGCAGGCCCGCAGGTAGCCTTCGTGCGGTTCGAGGCCCAGGAAGCGGCACAGACGGGCCAGGCTTTCGGCGGGGCGGGCGACGAACGCCTCGTAACGGACGGGGTGCAGGCTGGCTCCAGCCTGGCGGCGGATCCCGGCCAGGGCCTCGCAGGCGTCGAAGTAGTGGCCGGTGGCGTTCTCGAAGGTGCGCCCGCCGCGGACCATCATCACGCTGATCACGTCGAAGGGATTGCGGATGACCTGGACCAACTTCACGTCCACGCCGGGCAGGGCGGCCTGGAGGCGGGACCAGAGCTGCGGGTCGGCGGCGAAGCGGCGGGTGGCGGCCCCGGCCTTGCCGTCGCCGATGACCTGGAGGCGGCTGAAACGTCCCTGCCACTGGCCGGGGACGAGGTAGGCGTAAGGCGTCAGCCTGCGGGCCGTGACCCGGCCCTTGAGCAGTTCGCGGCGGGAGCCGGTGAGCAGCAGCTGGAAGACCTGGTCGCGCCTGAACCCGGCGGCGAGGTAATCCAGCGCGCCGATTTCGTCGGCGAGGATGACGTTGGGGTGGGCGTCGAGCAGCGAGCCTAACATACTTGTGCCGCTCTTGTTATGCCCGACGAACAGGCAGAAAGTCTTCACGTCCCGGAACTGGTCCGGCCGGGCGAGCGCGGCCAGGGAGGAGGCCAGTTGGTTCTTGGCGAAGCGCAGGCGGTGGTAGGCGCGGCTTTCGAAGAAGGACTTGCCGATCCCGCGCCCGGCAAAATCCCGGAAGCGGGGCGAGTCGAGGAAGGAGACCCAGAGTTTTTCGAATGGTTTATTCATGGTTGACGCGGTTGATGCAAAGAAGGCCAAAGATCGAGCCACGGAGGCACGAAGACACGGAGAAAATCTTTATGAAAATTCCGTGACTCATAGACTTTATCGGCAATTGGGAAGAACGTCCCGAAGGTTTGTTTCGAACGATCCAGGAGCTTGGCGGCAACCTTCGGGACGGTGTTTGCGTATTTTTCTGGCTGTTCAACGAACCATTTCGCGGCTCTGGAGGATGTTGGCGATCAGTCCCAGCGTGATCCAGTACAGGCTGACGCCGAAGACGACCACCATCGGGGCGAAGTTGTTGACCACGATGTAACTGAGTACCACCAGCCAGAGCAGGGCCAGCATCTTGCGGCCTTTGAGTCCGTTGCGGGGCAGGCGCTTGTGGAGTTTCAGCGAGCGGCAGGCCAGCCAGAAGACCGGCGACAGGATGAGCAGCAGGCCAACCAGTCCCTGCTCGGCCAGGAGGGTCAGGTAAACGTTGTGGGAGGTGTGGTCCTTCTCGTCGGGGTTGACCAGGTCGCCGAAGCGGCCCTGGAACTGGCGGTCGTAGCGGTCGAAGTTCTCGTAACCCCAGCCGAAGAGCGGTTTGGCCTCGAACATGCGGTAGGCTGCCACCAGCACCGGCAGACGGCTGAGGGCCGAATGGGTGGCCTCCTCGGAATACAGCCTGTCCTGGGCGGCCTGGAGCTGGGTCGCCAGGAAGAAGCCGCCGAACAGCAGTCCGAGCGGGAGCAGGGCCAGCCCGATCCTGAACATGAACCGGGGATAGAGGGCGATGACCCCCATCAGGACCAGTCCGCCTGCCAGCCAGCTCGCCCGTGAATACGAAATGAAAATCGCATACAGCGTGGACAGGTAGACCAGGACGAGCAGGTTCCGCTTCCAGCCGGGGCGCAGGGATTGGGCGGTGTGCAGGACGAAGGTCCCGGAGAAGATGATCGCGGTGGTGTAAACACTGACGCTGTTCAGCGACCCGGTGGTGCGCGCCCCGGCGTAGTTCAGCCAGGACGAGGGCAGCACCCAGGGCATGACCCAGGACAGGATGCCGATGGCGACCTGCGAAACCGTGATGAAGAGCGCCACCGGGACCAGCCATTTCAGGGCCTTTTCCCCCGGCGCGGACAGCTTGACGACCCAGTACAGGCACATCGGGATGAAGATGTGGTCGTAGAAGTAGATCAAAGTCCCGGTCACGCTGTTGTTCTGCAGCAGGATGGAGAGCACGGTGGCGGTGATGTAGCCGAGCATCCCGTATTCGGCGGCGGTAAAACGCGGCAGGCGGCGGGGCGTCACCCGCAGGGCGGACGAGACCAGCATCATCCCCAGGACGATCACCGGCAGGAAGCGGTGAATCAGCCAGTAGACCTGGCGCTCGGCTGCGGAAGGGGTCTGCACCAGGAACGGGGACAGAACCATCCAGATGACCAAGCCGAGGAAAGGGGATTTGCGCAGGACGACCAGGGCCGGGACGCTGAAGACTAGGGCGGCGGCAATCTGCCAGTCCCCGCTGACGACCAGGTAAGCCGCGCCCAACCCGGCAAAGACGACCGCCAGGACTGCGGCAAAGACCAGCAGGTCCTTCGACCGGGTCTTCCGGCGGGGGAGGGTCTCCGCCGAAGCCGACTCTAAAAACAGGGCTGCCCGGTCTACGAGGCTTTCTTTCACGCGTTGGCTCCTGCCGCTTCCTGCTCGCTGACGATCCGCTCGGAGGGGACGGCCCGCCCGACGCGGTTCATGTAAAATTCCCGGCCCCACCAGGCGGCCATCCGCAGGACATTGGCGGGGAACTCGACGAGGACGAAGGCGACCCAGTCGGCCATCGAAAAGCGGATTTCATCCGGCTGGTAGCCGTGCGCCTGCATGGATTTCCGGGAGAAGGCTTGCATAAAGGCGACTTGACGGCTGGACAGCACCTGCCTGAACTTGCCCACCGAACTGGCCGAGATCTTGCCCGGTTCGCGCTGGCCGTAGGAACTGTTCCCGCCCTCGTCCCGGAACTGCTGCGCGCCCTGCATCGAGAGCATTTCCGGGGCGTAGGGTTCGCCGATGAAGGCGCAGACCTCCCGCAGGGTCGCTTCGGGACGCGCGGCCAGGTCCTCGTAGCGGACGACCAGGTACTGGTCCGGGTGGCGCTTTCGGTTGCGCTCCGCCAGTCGGACGGTGGTCAGCCAGAGGGCGGTCGCGCCGCCAATCCCGCTCCGGCTGACCTTCCAGCGTTTGAGCGACGAGGCGTAACGGTCACGCGGGTCGCGCAGCATGTGCAGGATGCGGGCGCCGGGGTAGGCGGCGAAAATGGGATCGGCGTAACGCTCGGTGTTGAGGGATTTGTCGCCCCAGCGCGGCTTGCCGAGCTGCTCGGCGAAGTGCGTCTCCAGCAGGGCGAACAGGCGGCTGTAGGTCCGCTCGCCTCCCAGGAACTCGCGGCGCAGGCGTTCGGGGTCGGGGTTGAGCTTGATCAGGCGTTTGTAGCGCATCATCATCGCCAGGCAGCGCTCGAAGTTGGCCGGGTCGCGCAGGTCGCCGTACTGGTTGTAGTAGTGCGTCCACAGATTCGTGCGGCGCGACATGGCGATGTTGGGGTGCGAGGCCAGCAGGGCGTAGATCAGGCTGGTCCCGCTCCGCTCTGGCCCGGCGATGAAGACGGGGCCATTTCTGTGTTGGGTTTCAGTCATCTAAAATCACCTTTGGGCGCAATGGGTCTTCTTACAGGCTATCATCCGAAATACATAGGCTACATAACTTTTTAGATAGGCTATCTTTTAATTTAGATAAGCTATCTAATTTATTAGATAACCTATCTTTTAAATTACATAGCTTATCTAAACTCTCTACCAGGCTTGGGCGTTACGAATTTACAGGCTGCAACTTCTGTTCGACACCCAATCCAAACAGGGGACGGCTCCCGCTCACCCAGCGGTAGAGTTTCTCCACCCCCTCGCGGACGCCGGTCTTGGGCGTCCAGCCGAGCATGTCCTGTGCCTTGCGGATGTCGGAGACGTAGATCTTCTGGTCGCCGGGACGCCAGTCGCCGCGCCTGACCGGGATGGGCGCGCCGCGCAGCTCCTCCAGCAGGGGGCCGAACTCCGTCCAGACCGAGAGCATGTTCCCGGTCCCGCCGCCGATGTTGAACACCTGCCCGGCGGCCCTGTCAATCCTGGCGATGGCCGCGTCGTAGGCGTCCAGTAAATCCTCCACGAAAAGCACATCCCGCACCTGTTTGCCGTCGCCGTAGATGCTGATGGGTTTGCCGGTCTCGGCGGCGATGATGAACCAGGCGATCCAGCCCTGGTCTTCCACGCCGAACTGCCGCGTCCCGTAGATGCAGGACTGGCGGAAGACGACGGTCGGGAGGCCGTAGATGCGGTGGTAATCCCGCACGTACTGGTCGCCCGCGCCTTTCGAGCAGCCGTAAGGTGAATGGAAATCGAGCGGGAAGGTCTCCGGCACGCCGCAGGGCAGGCTGGCATAACGGTAAGCGCCGCCGTCTTCGACGATCTCCACCTTTTCCATCCCGCCGTAGACTTTGTTGGTCGAAGCGTAAAGCACCACCGGGCTGCGCCCCGAAAGCCGGGCGGCTTCCATCACGTTGAACGTGCCCAGGGCGTTGCACTCGAAGTCCTCGCGGGGGTCTGTGACCGAGGTCGTCACCGCCACCTGGGCCGCCAGGTGGACGATCACGTCCGCCTCCCGGGCCGAGTCGGCCAGCAGCCGGGCGTCCCGGATGTCGCCGGTGATGGGCGTAAACGCATCCTCACCGAAGGTCTGGCACAGCCAGTCCAGGTTCAGGTGGTTCCCGGCCCGTGAGAGGTTGTCGTAGATCGTCACGCGCTCGCCGCGTCCCAGCAGGCGGGCCGCGTAATTCGACCCGATGAAGCCGGCGCCGCCGGTGATGAAATAATGTTTTGGCATATCAACTCCTGAATGGAAAAGATTTTGGGGTCTACCGTTTTTAACGGGAAAACCCTTTTGAAACACAAAGGAACACGAAGGTAACGAAGGAAAAACGCTCGAAAAATGAGCATCTTTTCCCTTTTGTATACTTTGTGCATTTGTGATGAATTTTCCGGGTTGTTCAGAGATCGCTACTTGCTGCCCCAGGCTGCCCAAAGCAGGGAACCGGCCAGGTTGAGCGGATAATCCACCAGGGCGTAAGCCAGCCGCTCGGTGAGCGACAGGCCCGGTTTCGGGATTGGATAACCCAGGCAGGACATCTCCTCCCGCGCCCGGCTCTGGACGAAGGACCGCTCGGCGGGCGTCAGCCGGGGAGGGGCGGAAGCGGCTCCCGGATCAGCGGCCTGCTCCCGTTCAAGGGAAATTCCCGCTGCTGTGAGCATCTCCGGGTGGAACGCCTCGCCGATGAACCGGCAGATGTCCCACAGCACCCTTTCGGGTTGGGCGAACAATTGCTCGCATTGCACCAAAATGTAACGATGCGGGTGCTTCGCCAGGTTGCGTACCGCCAGTTGCGCCGACCGCTGCCAGCGTCCCGTCTCCCAGCCGACCATCCCTTTGCGCGGCCCGGCGCTCGACAGGCTTTCCTCCACCCGCTCGCAGGGATGGCGGACCAGATGCAGGATGACCGCCTCCGGTTCGTGGGCGAAGATCAGGTCGGCGTCGTTTTCCAGCCCGCCGCTCTGGTCGCCCCAGCGGGATTTCCCATTCCGCTCGGCGTGATGCCGGTGGAGCAGGGCGAACAAGCGGGCATAGGCTGGCTCGCCCTGCCAAAACTCCCGGCGGAGGCGCTCCGGGTCGGGGGCGAGGGTGGCGGCCTGTTTGGAAGCGGCCAGCGCATCCAGGCAGCGCTCGAAGTTGTCGGGCTGGCGCAAGTCGCCGAAGCGGTTGTAGAACTGCTTCCACAGGTAGGTGCGCCGGGTGATGAGGATGTCCGGGTGGGCCGAGAGCATCAGCCGCAGTTGGGTCTTGCCCGAATAGCTCACGCCCGCCAGGTAGACCGGTCCTTTGCCCATGATCAACCTGCCGCCAGGTGACGCATCCGCCAGCCGAGCAGGCGGGCCGAGTTGAGCGGCCAGTGCATCGAATAGAACCGGGCGCTCTCTGCCAGCGAAAAGCGGACCGGGTCGAGCGGGTAACCGAAGCGGGCCATGAGCCGCCCGGCGTACTGCTGGATGAAGGCCACTTCTTCAGCGGCGAGACTGTCCCGGAAGCGGCCGATGTAGTCTTCACGGAGGAGTGCGTCGCACCTGCCTTCGGAGCCTGTTCCGTTTAATCGGGATGAGTTTTCACTGGGGATATTCCCATTTGACATGGTGCGACGCACATCCTGGGCAAACCTGGGCGCGTCTCCCATCTTCAGCATGGGCGGGTGATATTCCTCGCCCAGGCTATTGCAAATATTTTTCATTGTCGCTTCGGGCTGCCCGACCATCGTCTCGTAACGGACGACGAGGTAGCGGGACGGGAAGGCTTCCCGGTTGCGTTCGGCCAGGGTCGCCGAATACAGCCAGCGGGCGGTGGCGGCCCCGATCCCGCCCCGGCGGTCCGGGGATTTGGACAGGACGGCCTCATAGCGGTCACGCGGGTCGCGCAGCAGGTGGATGAAAACCGCCTCCGGGTAAGCGGACAGGATAATTTCGGCGTACTCTTCGAGCAGTTCGGTCTGGTCGCCCCAGCGCGGCTTGCCCAATCTCTCGGCGTATTGCTCGTGGATCAGGGCGAAGAGCCGCGCGTAGGAACGGGGACCAGGCCCAAAGTCCCGGCGGAGGCGCTGGAAATCAAGCTCGAGGCTGCGGAGATGCTTATGGTCAGCCATCGCGCCCAGGCAGCGGTCGAGGTCCGCATCCCGGGCCAGATCGCCAAACTTGTTGTAGAAACGCGTCCAGAGACCGGTGCGCTTCGAGACGGCGAAACCGGGGTGCGCGGCCAGCATCAGACGCAGGTAGGTTTTGCCGGAGCGGTCGAGGCCGCCGATGAAGACCGGGCCGCGGTTCATGCGCTGGCGGCCTCCGTGTTTTTGCGGGCGAGCATGTTCGGGCCGGGTTTGCGCCCGAAGCGGCCGGGGAAGTTGTGCTGGACCCATTCGACCCCCAGCCAGGCCAGCAGGCGGACAGTGTTGAGCGGCCAGGTGGAGAGGATGTACTGCATCCGTTCGCGGGGGGAGAGTTGGACGGGTTCGAGGGCGTAGCCGTGGCGTTCCAGGCTGGGTTTGGCGACGGATTGCATGAAAGCGATCTCCAGGGCCGGGACTTCGCGGCGGTAGAGGCCGATGAATTGGGCCGAGAGCGGCGGTTTGGCCGGGTCGCCGTGCGAGCGGCGGATGAGCTTGTCGCGGTGTTCGGGCGCGCCGGGCATGGCGAGCATCTCCGGGTGGAAGTCCTCGCCGAGGAAAGCGCAAACTCGACGAAGGGCCTGCTCCGGCGAAAGGACCATGTCCTCGAAGCGGATGGTGAGGTAGCGGCCGGGGTATTTTTGGAGGTTGCGTTTTGCCAGGGTGGTGGTGTACAGCCAGCGGGCTGCCGCGCCCCCGGCGCGGGCCTTGCCGCCTGGCCAGAGGGCCAGCGAACCGGCGTAACGGTCGCGCGGGTCGCGCAGCAGGTGGATTATCCGGGCGTCGGGATAGGCGGCGAAGATCGGGGCGGCGTAACGTTCGATCACCCCGGTCTGGTCGCCCCAGCGCGGCTTGCCCTCCCGTTCGGCGTGATGCTGCTGGAACAGGGCGAACAGCCGGGCGTAAGTCGGCGGCCCCTGCCAAAATTCCCGGCGGATGCGCCCGGCGTCCGGCTCGAGGAAGCGGACGTGTTTGTAGCACAGCATGGCCTCCAGGCAGCGCTCGAAGTTGCCTGCCCGGCCCAGGTCGCCGAACTGGTTGTAGAAGTAGGTCCACATATTCGAGCCGACCGCCGGGATCGAGATGCGCGGGTGGGATTGCAGGAAGGCCCGCAGGGTGGTCTTGCCGCAGCGGTCGAGGCCGCCGATGAAGATGGGTCCGTTGTGGTTCATTTGACGGGCTTTCTCCCGTTGCCGCCGTCCACGACTTTGCGGATTTTCCTGAAAATGCTCTTGAACAGGTTGATCTCCTCTTCGGATAGTCCCAGCGCGAGCAGGACGGACGTATAAGCCGCGAACATGACCAGGATGCCCAGGGCGGCGTGGAGCAAATCCGGGCCGCCGGGCAGCCAGGTGTTGGTCAGGATGACTCCGGCCAGGGCTGCGGCTGTGGCAACCAGGGGCTTGGCGAAGCTGGCGTTGAAGGGCAGGATGCGGAAGATCAGGTAAACCTGCACGAGCCGCAGCAGGTTGACGCTCCCCTCGCCGACCAGCACCGCCAGCGCCGCGCCGGCCAGTCCCCAACGCGGGATCAGCAGGTAGTCCAGGAAGATGTACAGCGCCAGGCGAATGAACGAGTTGAATAATTTCAATTTGGTGTACCCGGCCATGTCAATGATGACGCCGCCCATCCCGGTGCTGACGTTGATGAAATCGGCCACGGCCAGGATGATGAGCGCCGCCGCCCCGTCGGCATAGCCTTCCCCGAAGATCGAGAGCAGGGCCTGGGGAAAGGTCAACATCACCAGGAAGATGGGCAACTGCACCATGACGACCCACTTGTTGGTCAACTGGTACAGGCGCTCCATCTGGCGGATGTCGTTGCGGTCATGCAGTTCGGCGACCACCGGCTTCGAGGTGGTGTTGATGGACGAGGAGAATTCCCCGCTGATGGCGGTGATCTGGCTGGCGACGCTGAAGATGCCGACCCCGGCCATGCTGCCCAGCGTGCCCAGGAACAGGGCCTGGATATTGGCCTGGAACCTGACCATCAGGCCGGACAGCCAGACCGGGAAGGCGTAGGCGAGCATGTCCCTGAAATTCTGGCGGGAGATGGCGAGCGGCCGTTTCAGCGGGAATTTCCTGTTCAGGGCGAGGAACATGGCCGCCGAGGCCGTCAGGGAGGCTAGGCCGTAAGCTGCCACAGCCGCTGCCGCGTCCAGGCGGATCAGGGCCAGGACCCCGATCAGGACGAGACGGGTGACGGGCTGGACCACGTACTGGGCCGCCACCGATTGTTTGAAATTCTTGAACCCTTTCAGGGCGTTGCCCAACTGGTCGTTCAGGATCAGCAGGGGGACGAACACGCTGGTCAACTGGAGCAGCGGGGCCAGGCGGGGATCGTGGAAGACTTTATCGGCGATGACGAACGCCAGGGCGTAGAGCAAAGTCCCCAAGACTGCGCTCAAAATGAGCGACAACCCCATACCCACCTGGATGGCGTCCCAAGTCCCGTCCTCGTCCCTGCGCCCGGCCATGACGGCTGTGAAGCGAACCAGGGCCGCGTCCAGGCCGAAGAGGGCCAGCCCGACCGAGATGTTCAGGGCGCTCAAGGACAGGCTGTACAGTCCCAATTGCTCAGCGCCGAGGAGACGGGCCAGCAGCAGGGCCGCCGCGAAGCGGATAACATTGAGGAACAACTTGCCTGCGAAGGTGATCCCCCCGCCTTTGGCGACCACGTTGAGGTTTTGTTCGAAATTGGAATGAGCAACTTTTTTTATGTCGCTTAGTCCAACCGGGCTGGTTAAAGGTTGATCGGTCATCAGGTATGTGCTCTTTTTATGTCATGCTGAGCGCAGGGTGACATCGGACGTGATCTATCCCTCGATGGATAAATTGGCATCCGAATCTTCGAGGGCCATCATCCCTTTTTCAAGCAGGCTGCCCTCCTTGATGAAACCGCCCTGGTAGGTCACCACGCTCGAATAGCTCCTGATCCGGGTCCCGCCGTTGATCGAAAGCACATCCCGGGCCACGGACACATATTTGTTCTTCATCTCGGTCACGAATAACTTCGCTTTATCGTTGTGCATGAACGGGAACAAGACTGCAAAGGTATTCCCGTCAATGCAGGCCAGGATGTCGTCCTCCCGGACCTGGTTCTCGGTCAGCACCTTGAAGACCCGCATGGCCTCGATCCGTTCGCGGTTCGAGAAATCCTCCCCGTCGAACTCGACCTTGATCAGGCCGAGCGAGAGGGGATATTTGTTGCGTTTGGCGCGCAGCATTTCCTGCCACAGCCGCAGGGTGAAATAGGATTTGTTGTACGCGCCCGTCTCCCGGTCAATGATGTTGAAGGTGTCGTTTTCCACGTAAGGGGTGCGGATGAATTCGACCAGCAGGGCCAAGCCCAGGCCCAGGACGAGTCCGAGGAAGGAACCGATCAGCAGGTTGAGTCCCAGGTTCGGGCGGATGGGCCTCGACGGCAGCGAGGCCGGGTCAAGGGGTTGGAGTTCGAAGACATCGTAGAGTTCGCTGACGTAGTTCAACGTCTCCGCGCCGACCGTGTCGCAGAATTGCTGCACCACGCTGGGCGAAGCGCCCTCGACCGTGATGGTCAGGACGTTGGTGCCGCCCACCACCCCCGCGCTGACCGTTAATCCCCGGGTTTGGCTGGATTCAAACCCCAGGGCCTGGATGGCCTGCTGTTTGATCAACCGGCTGGTGGCGACCTCGGCGAAGGTGGTGTTGATCTCGACCCGGCGGCTGACCATATCCAGGGCTTTGACGAATTCGTCGCCGAGGACGAGCGTGGACGAGCGCGGGCGCAGGACGAAAGTCGCTTTCGATTCGTAGACCGGGACCTGGCGGTTGGTCCAGACTACGGTGGCCGCCGCCGCCACTGACAGCCCGATCAGGATGGCCCACCATCTCTTGAGAATGATCCGAAAATAAGAGTTGAGTTCCATGACCTATCCGGCCCCTTTCCCTTCGAAGACCACGTTTATCGTTTTCCAGGCGATCCAAAAGTCCAGGTGCAGGGCCTGGTTTTTGGCGTATTGGATGTCGAAGCGGGCAATGGCGTCGAAGGAGATGTCGCTCCGGCCCATGACCTGGGCCAGCCCGGTGATGCCGGGCAGGACATTGAGCCGGTCGTAATGCCAGGGCTTGTAGGCTTCGACCTCCCAGGGGACGTTCGGGCGCGGCCCGATCAGGCTCATATCTCCCTTGAGGATGTTGAGGAGCTGGGGAAGCTCGTCCAGGCTGGTCTTGCGGAGCCACCTCCCCGACCAGGTCAGGTCCTTTTGCTGGATGGGCTTGAACTTCGCGATCCGGCCCCCCTCGTCCGCCTGCCGCGCGTCCCTGCCGGAGATGTAGGTCTGCATGAACGCCCGGTGCTGGCGGGAATCATGGTCCTTCCACATGGTGCGGAACTTGTACATCTTGAACCGGCGGCCGCGATACCCGATCCGCTCCTGGACGAAGATGGGCGAGCCGGGCGAGTCCAGCACGATGATGAAGGCGATCAGCGCAGCCGGGACGAGAAGTACCGGGACCAGGAAGAGGCAGAAGGCCAGGTCGAAGGCCCGTTTGAGCGCCCGGCGCTGCCCGGCCGTGAGCCTGAACGGCTTGTAAGACAGGTTTTTCTGGCTGAACTGGTACGGAATGTCGAAGACGGTCATGGTCGTCACCTCGGCTCTCTACTGGAGCGCGCTTTCCACGTCCGCCAGGTAGCGGACCTCGTTCGTCTGGCCGTCGGCCGAGGCTTGCATCAGCGCCGCGACCAGTTCCAGGGCCACCATCGCGTCCCGGCCGTTGCCCACGCCGGGCAGCCGGTCGCGCACGCAGGCGATGAAGGATTCGAGTTCCGCCCGCAGCGGTTCCTTCTTCTTCACCGGGTACTGGATGACCATCCCCTCGCTCACGCCCCGGATCAGGCTGATCGTGGGCCAGCCGCTGTCGTTGGTGGCGGCGTTCTCGTAGAAGAACAGGTCCTGGGTGATGTAATTGACCCGGAACATGCCCCGTTCCCCGGTCACGCACAACTCCCGGATCTTGGTCGGCGTGAGCCAGTTGATCTCCAACATGCCCAACGCGCCGTCATCGAAGCGGACCAGGCCGACGAACATATCGTCCTGGGTCTCGTGCAGGATGCGTTTCGTCTCGGCATGGACGCGGGAGACCTCGCTCCCGGTCAGGTAGCGCATGATGTCGAGGTCGTGCGGGGCCAGGTCCATGATCACGCCCACGTCCTGGATGCGGGTCGGGAACGGCCCCAGGCGGCGGGCATGCACCTGGAAGATCCTCCCCAGTTCGTTCTGGTCCAGGCGGCGCTTCAGCTCGACGATGGCCGGGTTGAAGCGTTCGATGTGACCGACCATCAGCGCCAGTCCCAACCCCTCCGCCGCCCGGACGAGTTCGTAGGCTTCCCCGGCGGTCGAGGCAATCGGCTTCTCGACCATCACATGGCAGCCGAGTTCCAAGACATCTTTGGCAACCCGGTAATGCAGGCTGGTGGGGACGACCACCGAGACCGCCTCCGGGCGCTCGCGCTCGATCATTTCCCGGTAATCGTCATAAGCCGGGACGTGGCTGGCCTTGCCGACCGAATCCGCCAGGGCGGGGTCCGCGTCCACCACAGCGACCAGTTCCACGTCCGGCATTTCCGAATACACCCGGACGTGGTTCCTGCCCATGCTTCCAACGCCGATCACTGCTGTGCGTGTCATAGTTTGTTCACCTCGCTCACGATCTTTTCCAGGTCGCTCCGGCTCAAGAGCGGATGCACCGGCAGCGACAGCACCTCGCGGGACATCTGCTCGGCCACCGGCAGCGACACCTCGCCGACGACTTTCCTGACGTGGGCCTGCCGGTGGGCCGGGACGGGGTAGTAGACCCCGGTGCCGATCCCCGCTCCGGTCAACTGCTCGACGGCCGCCTCCCGGCTGCGCCCGTGGTTGACCCGCAGGGTGTACTGGTGCCAGGTGTGCCGGTATCCGTCTTTCTCTCGCGGCGTGACCGCCGATTCGATCCTGGCGTTCAGGTAGTCCGCATTTTGGCGGCGCTTCTCGTTGAACTCCGGCAGCCGCTTGAGCTGCTCCAGCCCGATGGCAGCCTGGAGGTCCATCATGCGGAAGTTGTAGCCGAGCATCTCGTGGTAATAGCGCCGTTTCATGCCGTGGCTGCGCAGCATCTTGCAGGCTTCGGCCACTTCGTCATCATTGGTAGTTATCATGCCGCCTTCGCCAGTCATCATGTTCTTGGTGGCGTAGAAACTGAAAGCCCCGGTGCCGAAACTCCCGGCTTTGCGGCCCTCGTAAGCCGCCATCACGGCCTGGCAGGCATCCTCGATGATCTTCAGGTTATGTTTCTCTGCAATCGCCAGCAGGCCGGGGATGTCGCACAGGTGGCCGTAGAGATGGACCGGCATGATGGCTTTCGTGCGCGGCGTGATCGCCTGTTCGACCTGCGAAAAGTCCAGGTTGAAGGTCTCCGGCTCGATGTCCACGAAGACGGGCGTGGCCCCCGCGAACAGGATCGAGTTGATCGAGGCGATGAACGTGAACGGCGTGGTGATCACCTCGTCCCCCGGCCCGATCCCGTTGGCCAGCAGGGCGATGTGCAGGGCGGTCGTCCCCGAAGAGACCGCAACGGCATGTTTGACGCCGCACATTTCGGCGAAGGCGGTTTCGAACTCGGCGGTCTTCGGCCCCATGGCCAACATGCCCGAATCGAGCACGGCCAAGACGGCAGATTTCTCAGCCTCGGTGATGCTGGGTCTGGAAATGGGGATCATAGCTCCCTCCGTTCCTGGAACTGGAACCGCTCGCCGCATTCGGGGCAGCGGTACTTGCCCTGGCCCTCCTGGACGAGGCGGCCGGCGCATTTGCAGACGTACCCGATTTGGCGGGCGGGATTCCCGGCGACCAGGGCGTGGTCCGGGACATCCCGCGTTACCACCGCCCCGGCCCCCACCAGGGCGAAGCGGCCCACCGTGACCTCGGGCAGGATGACCGCTCCCGCGCCGATCGAAGCCCCATAGCGGACCCGGGTCTCGCCGACGGTCCAGTCGTCGCTGCCCTTGAGCGAACCATCGGGGTTGATGGCGCGGGGAGTCTTGTCGTTGGTGAAGATCACGCCCGGGCCGACGAACACGCCGCTCTCGAGCGTGGTCCCGTGGTAGACGCAAGCCCCGTTCTGGATCTTCACGTTGTCGCCGATCTGCACGCCGAAATCCACGTAAACATCCTTGCCGAGGATACAGTTCTGCCCGATGGAGACATCCTCCCGCACCTGGGCCTGGTTCCAGATGGAGGTATGGTCCCCGATCCGGGCGCGTTCCGAGACCTGGGCCGTCGGGTGGATCATCACCCTTTCCTGGATTTTCACAAATTCTGGGTTCATGGTCTTCTCCTGGTAAAAAGATGTCCTGCTGGGGCATTGCGGGAAGGGGCGGCTCGTCCCGCGCTCCGCCCTTTCGACATTAAGTCGGGCGTTTTCAGGGTATTCCGGTGGTTGCCCCCGCGCCTCCACAAAAAAGGCGCTGACTGCCTGACCAAACGGCGGGCAGGAAATGGTCTCAGTTTTTTTAGTTTGCGGGCTGTTGCCCAACTTGCTTCACCCGTCGAGCAGCGCCTCGTTCTCGATCTGCGCCATCGCCTGGTTCCCCTGGATCGTCATGAACAACTCTTGCGAGTTGGAAATGGCAAAAGCCTGTTTTTCATAGATGTGAATGTTGTTGTCTCGAGTGTTCAAAACGATCAAACGCATATTCTGAAGTTCTGACAGCGAAGTGATGAGATAGGTTGGGTCCAAGGAGGCGACGGCCTCATCCTCGTTGATGATGATGACATCCGGTTTCAGTTGCGAAATATTGCGAAGCAGGGTAAACGGGTCATCCGACGAGGTGTTCATCAAGATGAATTTCCCTTTCGCTCCCAGCAGGCTTTCGACCCCACCCAGCAAGAGCGATTCGACATTGACAATCAACACACGTTTAGGGTTCATGTGTCACCCGGTCCTTATTGGTGTATTCGGGTATGCTTAGTCCTATTAATTGAGATTATAGGTAGCCCCCGGGTTGCAGTCTATAAATTCTCGTAAACAATTGGGCAATTAAATAGTTAAAAGCGATAATAATTAACAAAAAAAGAGCTATCGGCGCATAGCTCTTTCGAGGTAAACAGGGTAAACGTTTTGCAAAAAACGTTTACAGCAGCTAATCTTTTAGCTCAAACCCGGCTGCCCATCCTCGCCAAGTACAGCGTTTCATAATTTTGGTCCGAGTTTCTCTGGCGATTCATTTGCTGATCCTTCGTCAATCTCAGGACAAGTCTTCGCGAATCATCGCTAAATTTCGAACAGATCAGCGTAAATTCGCGGATGGAAATCGGAATGTATTCCTGCAATGCGGTACTAAGAATTTTCCTGCCCACTCCGTTTTGGAACGAACCCGTTGGGCAATCCATGTCGGCGGGCGTAAACGGCAGCTTCCTGGCGGTTGCGGAAATTCAATTTTTGCAGGATATTGTGAATATGGACCCTGACCGTATTTTCACTGATGGATAAGTTCCCGGCAATTTCGCTGTTGCTGTAGCCCGCACCCACTTCCGCCAAGACCTGGATCTCGCGTATCGTGAGGGTAACTTCGGATGGGTTGTCAACGCTGTTGCGCGGAGCGGTGATGGGCAGGAGTTCGTCAACCATGTGACTTAGAGTTGCCCTCGAAACAGCCAGTTCGCCCCGTTTCAACTGCCGCAGGGCGGTCAGCAAGGCTGTCGCGGCGATATCTTTCATCAAAAACCCCTTGGCGCCGCGCCGGATAGCGGTAAAAGCCAGTTCTTCTGAAGCATGGATGGTCAGGAATACCACGTTGACATCCCGGCTGTTTTCCAGGATGCGGGTGATCGTTCTTTCGCCCGAACCGTCCGGCAGGCCCAGGTCCATCATCACCAGGTCGGGTTTTTGGGCTTCCATCAGGGTGAGGGCTTCCTGGATGGTACCGGCCTGGCCCACGACTTCGAAATCCGGTTGTGAATTCAGCAACCTGGCCAGCCCGTCCCGGAAAAGAGAGTGGTCGTCTACGATTAGTATTCTCATTGGCTATGATATCCGTCATACGGCGTAAAAAGCACGATCCGCGTGCCTTGATCGGGGCTGGAGGAGATGTCAAGCTGGGCGTTGCTCTCCATGGCCCGTTCCCTCATGTTCAGTAAACCGAAATGCCCGTTGGAGAAGGACCGGGTCGTATCATACCCCACCCCATCATCCTCTACTTTGATCTCGAGTCCGTTATTGAACCATTGTAAACCGATATCCACCTTCCGGGCATGGGCATGTTTTTCGATGTTTGTGAGGATCTCCTGGAAAATATAAAATATATTGCGTTGAACCAAATGAGGCAGAGATCGCTTTTCTCCAGATTGATGCAGCCTGACGTGGAAGTTAGCCCGTTGACTGATCCTGTCGGCATAATTCAGGAGGGTATGGTTGAGATTCAAATCTTCGTCCGGGTTCAATTTTATCAACACATCCCGCATCTGGTCATAGGCTTCTTTGGCGACGTCGCGCAGGGTTTCGACATCCCTGCGGACCGTATCCACATTGGTCTGGTTGAACTCCAGGCTGATCTGGTCCAACCGCAACCGGATGAAGGCCAGGCTGTGTCCGAGCGTATCGTGGACATCCCTGGCGATCCGCTGCTGTTCAGATTCCGCGATTTCGTGTTGGTTTTTCATAAGCTGTTCGAGATGGATACGCCGGAATGTGGAGGCGATCAGCGGGGCCACCTCCTTTATCAGCCGGATATGGTCCCCGGTGGGCAAATTCCGGGCTGGGAAGTAGAACCGTATGCTCGCAACCGGCGAATCGGAAAAGGATAACGGCAGGCAATAGCAGGCTGTCACATCGGATATTGCGACGAGTTTGGGATCGCGGCACAGATGCAAGACCGTATCATCCATCGCGCCGGCGGACTCCAGGCATGGGCAGCCTTCCGCTTTGCATCCCAGGGGTGAATTCGAAAGGGCCAGGTCTTTTCTCGAAGACCAGTTTAAGACCGTCTTGAATTTGCGGGTTTTCTGGTCGAAGGCATAAAGTTCAGCGCCGTTTATAGGCAATACCACCCGGATGAATTGCAGGAATACATCCGCCAGGTCATAAGTGGTGTGAGTGTTTTGCAACTGCAACCCCAGGTTACTGATCAGGTTTTGTGAATAGACCATCCAGGCCAGTTCGGAACGGCTTGCCGCCAGTTGTGAAAAGATCAGGCCCGCTGAACCCGGCAGGATGACGCCATAAAAAATCAACTCATAAATGAACGTATGCGGAGAAGTCTCCAGCACCGGCCTGTGTTCCAAGAATTCGTAGGTGAAAACACTCAGGCTTGCGAACAGGACCAGCCACCAGCGCCGGTTCAATAACCAGTCCCCGAGGCCGAGCCAACTGGTCCGTTTTCCAACAACATTTACGATTTCTTTTTCTCTAATCTTTAACATGAAAAAATTATTACATAGTGGACATTAAAAATCAAGTTAATCACATTTTGCACAATACCGAATTAGGGTATCTTCGCGGTAGCACCACAGTGAAACGTGGAGAGCTGAATAGCACAGAAAAGAATCCGCGAATTTTCGCTAATCTCCGCTAATCAAAGACATCTAGCCCGAAATCGGCGCAAAAATTAGCGCAGACCTGTGCTGAGCCTGTCGAAGCATTGGCGTAGATTAGCGGATCAAAGCTTGTCCACGTTTAAGTGCAGTCCTACCATCTTCGCCAGAGAGATGGAGTTTGGTTCGATTAATTCCAGCATTGTAGTAAATAAAATCGTACAGGTCAAGCCGGGGACGCAAAGCTTTTGCGAAGCGCCCTGTAAGGGCCGACTTCGACGGCGAAATCGGGAGATTTTACAATCCAGGCCATCTCGGGCGAATTCCCCGAGGGCCAAATAATCACGACGCGTGGCCCGCCAATTGACTGTATAATTTCGTTCATGGAAACCAAGCTCACCCTCAACGAAAAAACTGTCACGATCAGCCCGGGCCACCCTTTCGTGGTGATCGGCGAGCGGATCAACCCCACCCGGCGCAAGAAGCTGGCCCAGTCGCTGGTGGAGGGCGACTTCAGCCTGGCGCAGGAGGAAGCCCGGATGCAGGTGGAGGCCGGGGCGCAGGTGCTGGACGTCAACGCGGGCGTGCCGGGGGCAGACGAACCGGCCCTGCTGCGGGGCGTGGTGGAGGCCGTCCTCGAAGCGGTGGATGTGCCGCTGTGTTTCGATAGCGCCAACCCGGATGCTCTGGCGGCTGCGCTCGCAATCTACCCCGGCCGGGCGTTGATCAACTCGACCACCGCCGAGGAGAAGATGATGGAGACCGTCCTGCCGCTGGCGAAGCAGTACGGCGCGTCGGTGATCGGCGTGGTCACGGACGAGAAAGGCATCCCGGCGACGGCCGCGGACCGGCTGCGGGTGGCGGAAAAACTGCTTAAACGCGCCGCCAGCCACGGCGTCCCGGCAGAGAACGTGATCATTGACCCGCTGGCCCTCACCGTCAGCGCTGACCACCGGGCCGGGCGCGTCACCCTGGACGCCATCCAATTGATCCAAAAAGAACTGGACGTCAACATCAATCTGGGGGCCAGCAACGTCTCGTTCGGCCTGCCCGACCGCAAGATCGTCAATGTGGCTTACCTGGCCCTGGCCGTCTCGCGCGGCCTGACGACCGCCATCACCGACCCGACCGCGCCGGAAATCCAGACCACCCTGCTGGCCTGTGACCTGTTGATGGGCCGCGACGAGTATTCGATGCGCTGGATCAAGGCCTTCCGCAAGCGCGAGAAGGCCAAAGTCGAGGCTGCCCGGTAGCCGGGGGGCGCGGGCAAGCGCGCCGTATTTTTATTCACAACTGATTTGCAATTTGGAGGATAAATGACCGACCGCAAGAAAATCAC
>DIDQ01000018.1 GCA_002418215.1 Anaerolineales bacterium UBA5796 | reverse complement strand
TCATGGAAGTCGGTTGAAACCGACTCGTTGCGCCAGCCCAAAGGGCTTCCACGAACTGAGCAGGTGGCTTCAGCCCCGCTCACCCCGCGCGAAAAACGGAAGTTATTTTTACACAACTCCTTAGCGTTCTTCGCGGTTCAAATTCGCCTTTTGCGCCGCCAAACATTGCTTTCCGACAAACTGCCGGAGCCGGGGGAATTTACTGACTTTTGCAAGATGTCTAATAAAAAAGGCCGGGAAACCGGCCTGATGATGGTTGAGGGGGTCTTACCCGTGCGCCGAATGTTCTCGGTACAACTTTTCTCCGGCTTCGATCCGCAAGGGCAGGCGGTTCTGGATGGGCGGCAGCGGGCAGGTGGCGAAATCGGTGTAGGCGCAGGGCGGGTTGTAGGCGTCGTTGAAATCCACCGTCACCCGGCCCATCTTGGGCAGCCCGGCGACCAGGAACCGTCCGCCTGGGTAGGTGGTATCGCCGTTGGTCTGGTCGCGGAAGTTCAGGAACATGTAATCATCGCCGAGGATGGCTTCGAGCTGGTGGTCGCGCCCGCCGAGACGGAAGAGCGCGCAGCCCTGGTGCGGGATCTCGTGGGTAATGTCAATCACATCGTCAATTTTCAGGACTTTGGGCTTGGCATAAGCCACGAAGCGGGCCTCCACCCTGAAGCCGGGGATATAGTTGTAATATTTTAGCCCGTCGAATTCCTGGAAGGCATGATAATCCTGGTCCCAAACCCGGATGAGCATCCGTTCACCGCGTTCGATGGCAACCATGGTCACATCTTCGAGTTGCAGGAAATCGGGATCATCTTCGATGTCGGAGCGCAGGGTTTTTTTCGATATTTTTTCGCCCTTGCAAATAACCGAAACATCGCCAGCAACATTGACGCGGACCGTTTTGCCGTCCAGGAGGAAATTCCCGGCAACAGCAGGAGCGGGTTTGGGCAGGAGAATGTCGTTCTTGGGGTCGCTGCCGAAAGTGTTCACGCCAGGTTTCAACCCGAACAATCCTGCCAGTTTCAGCCAGGAACGGTCGCTTTCGCGCAATTTCTGTTCGCGTTCCTGCCGGTTTTGTTTGACAATTGCTTCGTAAGAAAGATCACCAGTGCCCATGACGGGAAAATATACTCTACTTTTGGGAATGTGGCAATACAACGCGCAAATATGAACGATTTCTCGTCACAAATGCGCCTCGAAACAGGCTACGCCTTCGGGTCCGACCAGGGCGCTGTGCGCTGTTCGGGCCGGGAGTTCCAGGCGGTCGCCGGTGCGCAGGGTGATCTCTTCGCCGCTGGCGGGCAGGTGGAACGTGATCGAACCGCGCGCCGCGTAGATGACCTTGTGATACGGGTGAGTGTGTTCGCCGTAGAAGTCGCCCGGTCCGTTGGCCCAGGTGTAATAACCCAACCCTTCGTCGTTCAACCTGCGCCGGATGGCGGTCTCGGTGGCCGGTTCGTCCCCCGGCCAGGGGATGACCTGTAATTTTTGCATTTCTCGCTCCGCAGACCTGTGATAGCATAACTATACTTGAAGCATGTTGAATTGACAACAAGGAGCAGATATGGATGCGATAGAAGCGATTTTTACCCGTCAATCCATCGGCAAGGTCAAACCGGACCCGGTTCCAGCGGAGGTGATCGAGCGGCTTTTGCTGGCGGCTGTGCAGGCTCCCAACCACTACAAGGTCCGCCCGTGGCGTTTCGTGGTCTTGACCGGGGCGGGCCGCGAGCACCTGGGCCAGGTGCTGGCCGAGTCGTTCCTCGCAAAATTTCCCGAGGTCCCGCCCGGAGCTTTGGAAAAAGAGCGCAACAAAGCCCTCCGGTCGCCGGTCCTGATCGTGGTGGGCGTGGACAAGCCCTCCGAGCCGCGCGTGGTCGAGATCGAAAACATCTGCGCGGCTTCGGCGGCCTGCCAGAACCTGCTGCTGGCCGCCCACACCGAGGGACTCGCCGCCAAATGGCGCACCGGCTCCCCGGCCACCGACCCGGCCGTCAAGCAGTTCCTCGGCTTCGAACCGGACCAGCACCTGATCGCATTCATCTATATCGGCTACCCGGAAGGGGAGGTTCCTCCCGTCGAGCGACCCTCCTTCGATGACCGCACCGTCTGGATGAAAGAATGAACGTCGGTTGTTACGCCGGTCACAAACGCTTTGACATCTGCCCCAAAGTGGCGTATATTACCGCCTGACTAATTCCCTGGAGGCGAACATGTTGTCATTGATCCTGTTGTCAGAGGAAGTCCCTCAAACCGATCTCACCTGGCTGCTCCTGGCGGCCCTGGGATTTTTCCTGCTCATGATCGTCGTCGGCTGGCTGACCAGCCGCAACAAGCCCGAAGCGCCCGCAGCCGAGGCGCACGGGCATGACGATCACGGGCATTAGGCTGGATGACTGGCGGGTGCAGCCTGTCCGCAGCACCCCACTTCCCCCCTTCTCTTTGAGAAGATACGCTTAGAAGAGGTAACGGGCGGTTGCCATCAACGCGACCGCCAGCAGCATCGCGGCCAGTTGGACCGGGCCGACCCAGGCGAGTTTTTTCTGGATGGCCTGGATCTGGCCGAGTTGCTCCGGGGTGGGTGGTCCCTTGAGGGCTTCGCCTAATTTGGCGAGGGCGGTGTTGCTCTGCCCGATCATCGCGCCGAAGACAAAACTGGCCAATCCGAAGAAGGCCCCCGTCCCAAAAGCGATTCCAGGCCCGGTGCGCACCCAGGCGGAGGCCAGCCCGTCCGAATCGATCCAGTACAGGACGGCTCCCGCCAGCAGGGTCACGATTGCAGATGAAACAATGGCCGAATTGAAGCGGGTTTTCAAGACCAGGTGCCTGGCAAAAATCTGCCCGCTCTGTTCGGTCGCCCGGATGGTTGGGCCGATGAACGAAGCCAGCATAATACTCGCCCCGGCCCAGAACACTCCAGCCAGGATGTGAAGGAAGCGCAAAACCAAAACCAGACTGTTCATTCTGTACCTCACTTGTACCAATAAATTGGATGATATAGGTGCGAATTATACCCGGTAGCCTCTTCTTGGAGAATAAAAAATCCCCAAACCGGGGATTTTTTTTTTACGGATCGCCTTTCAAGAAGTCCCTGAGCGGGTCTTTGTTGTCTTCGCTTTTGATCGTCGGGGCGAAGGTGTCCAGGGCTTCCCTCGCCAGGCGGCGGAGGGTCATGTTGGTGCGGTTATTGGCAAGCTCCTGCAGCGGCGGGATGGCGCGCGGGTCGCCCAGGTTTTGCAGGGCCAGGATGGCTTGCTCGATCACGGACGGATCCTCGTCCTCAAGCATGGCGATCACCTGCGGGACGACCGACCTGAGTTTCGATTGCCCCAGGCCGGCCAGCGCCTGTTGGCGGATGATCGCCTCCTGGCTGTTCAGCGCGGCGAGCAGGATTTTCACCCCCTCGGCTTCGTACTGAACCAGTGCCTGGGACGCATCAGCGCACACGTCGAAATGGGGGTCGTACAGAGCCATCTCCAGCGGTTCGAGGGCACGCGGGTCTTTTAGCTCGGACAGGATCCTGATCGCAAATCGCCGCACCAATGGTTCGGGGAAGGCCAACAGGTCCAGCAGGAGGGGCGCGGCGGCTTGCCCGTTCATGCGGATGCTGTCCAGCAGGACATTGGCAGCCTCCCGGCGCTCGTACCACCAGAACGAATCCTTGAGTTCGTCTACCAGGTAAGGCAGGGCGGCCTCGCCGAGTCTGCCGAGGTAAATGACGGCTTCGCGGCGGACGTTCAGTTCGGGGTCTTCGAGCAGGTCTCCCAGCCAGGGAATGCTTTTCTGCCCGGCCAGGTGAGCCAGCGGAGCCACAGCCGCGACCCGCACGTCCGGGTCGGGGTCCTTCAGCGTTCGCTGCAGCATCGCCACCGACCTGGGACTATTCTGGAATGCCAGCGCCCGGGCGGCATGGCTGCGCACCTGGAAGTCGCTGTCCTGGAGGGCGGTTTCGAGTACGTCCAGGGCCGAGGCGTGTTCGATGCGCCCGAGCAGGTCGGCGGCTAATATGCGGGCCTGGGTTGTTTTAGGGGTGGAGAATAGTTTTTGAAGCTCGGGTACAGCCTCAGACCCGATGCGGATAAGCACCTGAGCGGCAAGTTTGGCGTCTTTGATCCCATCCCTGGTGAGTGTTTCCAGCAACGGGAGCACGCCGCCCGGTCCGATCCTGACCAGTTCTCCCGCGGCCCTCATCCGGGTGGTCTGGTCATTGTGGTCCAGTTGGCTGATCAGGCGTTTTATTTCGGCTGTCGAATTCCGTCCCGCAAATAGTCCCATTTTTTGACCTCGCCCGAATTGTACAATACTTTTCTATTGTTGGGGAAGCGGGATTGCGCGCCGGTCACCGGAGTCTGAAGTCTTCGCGGCGCACTTTGTAAGGGACGGCTTCGTGAGCGCGTCAAATCTTGGGTACGGGTGTTATGTCATCCGAATTTCCTACAAAAAAGGTCAAATTATCGGATATAATCCCGAAATGCGGGGTGCAGTCCTGTTTTCTTGTAGCCTGCCAAACCCGCCGGGTCGCTTTCCCGGCTGTTTTTTTGTGTGATCTTTGATTTTGGAGAGTATATGAAGAAGGAAGAACAACTCGAACTGTATTACCAAATGGTGCTCATCCGCCGCTCCGAGGAAAAAGCCGCCGAACTCTACCAGCAGGGCAAGATTGGCGGGTTCCTGCACCTGTATATCGGCCAGGAGGCGGTCAGCACAGGATTGATCGCCGCCCGCCAGCCGCAAGACCGGGTCATCACGGCTTACCGCGACCATGGCGTGGCGCTCAATTGCGGCATTCCGGCCAACGAGGTGATGGCGGAACTGCTCGGCAAGGCGACCGGGACTTCGAAAGGCAAAGGCGGCTCGATGCACATGGCCGACCCGGCCAGGAACATGTGGGGCGGACATGCCATCGTCGGCGGCCACCTGCCCATCGCCAGCGGGATGGCCCTGGGCGACCAGTACGCCGGGAACGACAACGTGACCATTTGCATGTTCGGCGACGGCGCGACCAATATCGGTTTTTTCCACGAGGCGCTGAATCTGTCCAAGGTGTGGAAGCTGCCGGTCTTGTGGGTCTGCGAGAACAACCAGTATGGCATGGGCACGTCTGTGGAGCGCGCCTCGGCCGTTTCGGAGATCCGCCAGAAGGCTGAGGGATACCAGATCCCCAACGAGCGCGTGGACGGCATGGACGTGATGAAAGTGTATGAAGCCAGCCAAAAGGCCATCGAGTGGGTCCGGGCCGGGAACGGCCCTTACCTGTTGGAATTCATTACTTATCGTTTCATGGGCCATTCGATGGGCGACCCCGAGCGCTACCGCGACAAGCAGGAAGTCGAAAGGTGGAAGGAAGGCGACCCGATCGGCATCTTCCGCAAACAATTGACCGCCAAAAAGGTGGCCGCCAAAACCCTGGACGAGATCGAAGAGCGGGCCATGACCGACGCCCTTAACGCGGTCGAGTTTGCCGAGGCCAGTCCTGAGCCAGAGTTGTCGGAACTGTTTGCGGATATTTATGCGGAGGAAGTACATAAGTAAACAGGTAGACAAGTAGGCAGGTATACAAGATTACGTGTCTACGAGTTTACGTGTTTACTGGATGACTTGCCCTCACGATAGCAAGGACATAACACACTATGAGCAGAATCACCATGCGCGAGGCGATCTCGCAAGCACTGATGGAAGAAATGGACCGCGACCCGGCTGTCTTCATCCTGGGGGAGGAAGTCGGCGTGTGGGGCGGGACCTACGCTGTAACCAAAGGGTTTTACGACAAATACGGCCCCGAACGGGTCAAGGATACGCCGATTGCCGAGAACGCCATCATCGGCGCGGCCATCGGGGCGGCCATGGTCGGCCAGCGCCCGGTGGCCGAGTTGATGACGATCAACTTTGCCTTTGCGGCCATGGATTACATCGTCAACCAGGCCCCCAAGCTGCATTACATGTTCGGCGGGCAGTTCAAGGTCCCGATGGTGATCCGGGCCGTGGGCGGCGGCGGGCGCCAGCTCGGCGCGACCCACTCCCAGACGCCGGACGCCATCTTCGCCCACTTCCCCGGCCTGAAGGTCGTCTCGCCCGGGACGCCCGAAGACGCCAAAGGATTGCTGAAACAGGCCATCCGGTCCGATGACCCGGTGCTGTTCATCGAGCACGCCACCATGTACCAGGTGCGCGGCGACGTCCCGGACGAGGAGTACACCATCCCCATCGGCAAATCCAAAATCCAGCGCCCCGGCTCCGACGTGACCATCGTCACCTATTGCAAGGGGCTGGAGCTTTCGATGAAGGCCGCCGACGAACTGGCCGGGCAGGGCATCCAGGCCGAGATCATTGACCTGCGCACCCTGCGCCCGCTCGATATGGAGCCAGTGCTGGAGTCGTTCAAGAAGACCAACCGGGCCGTGATCGTCGAGGAAGGCTGGAAATCTTACGGCGTGGGGGCCGAAGTTGCCAGCCGCATCTACGAGGAAGCCTTCGATTACGTGGACGCGCCCATCCTCCGGGTGGCGCAGAAGGAAGTCCCGTTGCCCTACAACCGCACCCTCGAACAGTCGGCCCTGCCGCAGGTCCCCGACATCGTGGCGGCGGTGAAGGAGGTTCTGAAATAATGGCTGAAACCGTTTCCATGCCCAAACTGGGCTTCGACATGGCGGAGGGCACCCTCGTCCGCTGGGTGAAGGGCGAGGGCGAAACCATCAACAAAGGCGACGTGCTGGCCGAGATCGAGACCGACAAGGCCACGGTCGAGGTCGAGTCTTCGGCCAGCGGGGTGGTGCTCAAGCATCTGGTGGACCAGGGCGCGGTCGTGCCGGTGAGCACGCCGATTGCGGTGATCGGGGAAGCAGGCGAAAACCCGACCGTGGACCGTGGACCGGAGACGGTTTCTGCGCCTCAGCCGGTCTCGACGGAGCGGACTCAAGAAGGGCTTGCTCCCATTCCGAGTGAAATTTCCCCGGCTGAATCACCGTCCACTGTCCACGGTCAACCGTCCATTGTCAAAGCGTCGCCTCTCGCTAAAAAGATCGCCCGCGATAAAAGCATCGACCTGGGCAAGATCGTTGGCACTGGTCCCGGCGGGCGCATCGTGCGGCGGGACATAGAATCAGCATTGAGCAGTCAGCCGTCAGCGGTCAGCGTCCAACCCGCGCAGCCCGCTTACCAATTACCAATTACTCCCGCCGCCGACGACGAGACCATCCAGCCTTCCCGGTTGCGCCTTGCCATCGGCCGCCGCATGACCGAGGCCAAGCAGACCGTCCCGCATTTCTACGTCACCCGCGAATACAAGATGGAAGCTGTGATGGACATGCGGGCGCAGATCAACGCCATCCTGCCCGAAGGCGAGAAGCTCTCGGTCAACGACTTCCTGGTCAAGGCCCTGGCGCTGGCCCTGCGCCGGTTCCCCAACCTGAACGCCTCCCTGGCTGGCGACAAGGTCGTCCGGCACGGCGCGGTCAACGTGGGGGTCGCGGTGGCGGTCGAAGGCGGCCTGCTGACCGTGGTCTGCCAGGACGCCGACCGGAAACCCCTGCGCCAGATCTCGTCCGAGGTGCGCGCCATGGCCGGGCGGGCCAGGGACGGCAAGGTCAAGCCGGATGACATCGAAGGCTCGACCGTCTCGATCTCCAACCTCGGCATGTACGACGTGGACGAGTTCATTGCCATCATCAACCCGCCCGAAGCCGCCATCCTGGCCGTGGGCGCGGCCAAGCAGGTCCCGGTGGTCGAGAACGGCGAGATCAAACCCGGCTGGCGGATGAAAGCCACCCTCTCGGTGGACCACCGGGTCAGCGACGGGGCCGAAGCGGCCCAGTTCATGCAGGCCCTGGCGGAGTTCATCGAAGAGCCGTTGAGACTGTTGGTGTAAACGACAAAGGCTTCGGGAGACTCAAAGTCTCCCGAAGCCTTTCGCCTGAATCTGCCCGGATTGTGGTCAAATCAGCGGCGCCCTTCATGAACAGGAGGAGCGGGTTATCCATCAACTGGATATTGGGGACAGGGTAACCTGCGCGCATTCTTTCATAGCGATGTTTCAAGCGCAAGCATTCCCAAGAAGGAGGAATGGTGCAAAGTAAAAAAAGGGTTCATCCCGCCTCTGTCCTGTTCATTTTGCTTTTCTTTTCCGTGCTCACAGCCTGTAATCTCTCGATGGCCGATGTGACCTATGAGCCTCCCGCGCCGGATTTTTTGCCGGCTTTCCCAGGCGCGCAGGGGTTTGGGGCGCGGACGCCTGGCGGGCGTTTCGGGCGAGTGCTGTACGTCACCAACCTGAACGACGTGACCGACGCGGACAGCCCGGAGTATCCCGGCAGCCTGCGCTGGGCGCTGGAAAGCACCTGGCCGGACGACCCGGACGATCCCTACGACCAGGGGCGGATCATCCTCTTCAAAGTCAGCGGGACGATCGAGATGGAAGATGAACTCATCCTCAGCCGCCCGTATGTGACCATCGCCGGGCAGACGGCTCCGGGCTGCGGGATAACGCTGAAAGGCCAGGGGCTGGTCATTGCCACCCATAACGTGATCCTGCGCGGCGTCCGGGTGCGCATCGGGGACGAGGGGGAGCCGTCTTGCTGCCGGGACGGCATCCGCATTACCACCTCCCACGCCGAAAGCGACGTCTACGACATTATTCTGGACCATAACTCGGTCAGTTGGGCCGTGGACGAGAACCTGTCGCTGTGGTCGGACCTGTCTTCGCCGTATTCCATCCATGATGTGACGGTGCAATGGAATTTCATCAGCGAGGGCTTGAATAACAGCATCCACATTGACGAGGGGGCGTCGGAACCTGACCCGCATTCGATGGGTTTGATCACGGGGGAGCAGGCGGCGAACGTGACCATCCACCACAACCTGTTCGCGCATAACAGCGCCCGCAACCCGCGTATTTCCGGGACGATGGCCGCAGAGGTGGTCAATAACCTGGTCTATGACTGGGAGCGCGGCCCGCTCGAAATCAGCAGCGACCCGAACCTGGTCCACATCATCAATAATTATTTCAAGCCGGGAGCGGTCTCGCGCGGGGCAGACATTATGCTCAACGGCGAATTTGACCCGGTGAGCCGCATTTACCAGGCGGGCAACCTGTCTGAATACGACAGGCTGGAAGAGGCTCGTCTGTTGAACCCGGATGGTTTTACTTTTTCATCCAAATTGCAGTTTGAAACCAGTTACCTTTCCATTTACCCAACCCGGACGGCTTATACCCAGGTGTTGAAATATGCGGGGGCCATTACCCCCAGGGATGCGGTGGATGAACGCCTGGTCCCGGAAGTCCATTTGGGGACGGGGGGGATCATTGACAGCCAGGAGCAGGTCGGCGGCTGGCCGGTCTGTACCGGTGGGCCGGCCCCGCGTGACAGCGATGCCGACGGCCTCCCGGACGTGTGGGAGGCGGCCAACGGCCTCGACCCCGCCGATCCACGGGATGCCAGCAGCCCGGATTTCACGTCGCCTGCCGGGTATTCCTGGATCGAGGAATACGTTAATGGGTTGATCCCGGAACTGGAAGAAGTTGTCCCCTGAAACTGATGTCGTCTGAAACACTTGTCAATCGGTTTTTAGGGCTTTGACAAAATCCGAGCCGCTGGGTTGTTGGAACACGCGCAGGTCGAAGAATTGGGCCGCGGCCAGCAGGTGGTCGAATATTTCGGCCTGGATGCGCTCATAATCGTTCCACTTGATCGTTTTTGTGAAAACGTAAACTTCGATCGGCAGGCCGGTTGGGCTGGGGGCGAGTTCGCGCACCAGGAAATCCATTTTGCGCGGGTTGTGGATGTTGGGGTGGTTGCGCAGGTAGGCTTCGACGTAGGCGCGGAAGATCTCTGCGTTAGTGATCTGCGGCCCGTCGAGGGGGGAGTCGATCCCGTCAGTTTTTTGGACGTAAGCCTCGATCCGGGTTTGACGCTTGGTGACGGTATCGGCGATCAGGTCTATTTTCCGGTAACGGTCGAGCATCTCCGGTTCGCAGAATTTGATGCTGGTCTGGTCAATATGCACTGAGCGCATGATCCGCCGTCCGCCGCTATCCTGCATCCCGCGCCAGTTCTTGTACGCCACTTCGATCAGCTTGTGGGTTGGGATGACAGTGAGGGTCTTGTCCCAGTTTTGGATTTTGATGGTGTGCAGGCTCATGTTGACGACGGTCCCGTCTGCGCCGTAACTGGGGACTTCTATCCAGTCGCCTTCCTTCACCAGGTCATGGGCCGAGATCTGGATGCTGGCGATAACCGCCATGATCGTATCGTGAAAGACCAGCATCAAGACAGCCGTCAGCGCGCCCAGGCCGCTCAACAACAAAAGCGGGGATTCCCCGGTGAGCAGGGAGACACTCAAGATGACACTGATGATCAGGGTCAGGATTTTGATAATGTCCAGGTATCCCTGTATGCTTACGCCGGTAAACGATGGGCTGCTTTCATAAATCTGGTTGAGGGCGTCAATCAATCCGTTCAACGAGACAGCCGACAGCCATAAGATGAAAAAGAGGGCGAACTTCTCGACAGTGAGTTGATCGTTCCCGGCCAGGTAGGCAAACGCGTACAGGATGATGAATGGGGCCAGCCAGGCAGCGCGGTAAGGCCGCAGTTTCTGCATGAGGATATCGTCGTATTTATTTTTGGTGCGCTGGGTAAGGTAGATCAGGCCGCGGGCGAGGACCAGGCGGGTGAAAAGGTAGATCAAAATAACGAGCAGGAACACCACGCCTGTTGCCCAAATTCTATTTGCCTCAATCCATTGTTGCAGTTGAGTGGTATCCATGAGCAATCTCCTCGACAAAATATTTGAGCCGCTAATGGCGAGCCGGTTAAGGCTATGTTATCACAATGTAACCAAAAGTTGACAAATCAACTCAATAATAACCAGTTTGGGATATATCACGTGGAGCATATTCGAAAAATAGCAAGGATAAGTTACAATGAAAATATGGAAAGCCCGGAGATGTTCCCGGTCAGCAAGGCGAAAATTCGAGTCCCGTTCAGACGCCGCGAACTTGTCAGCCGGACGCGGTTGATTGATGTGCTTTACGAACAATTCGAACGGAAACTCTTGTTGGTTTACGCCCCGCCGGGTTATGGAAAGACCTCCCTGCTGATTGACCTGGCAGCCAACAGTGATATTCCGGTTTGCTGGCTGTCGCTCGATGTCTTGGACCAGGAGCCGCAGCGTTTCCTCGTTTACCTGATCTCTGCGCTTGCTGAACAATTCCCCGATTTTGGGCGTGATTCCTTCACTGCCCTTGAAAGCATGGCTTCCTTCGAACAGGATGGTGAACGCCTGCTGGTCACGGTTGTCAACGAGATCGCGGCTAAAATCAACGACCATTTCTTCCTGGTGTTGGACGATTTCCACCTTGTTGGCGATGTGCTGCTCATCCGCCAATTGGTCAGCCGCTTGTTGCAATTGGCGGGCGAAAATGTTCACCTGATCCTGGCAACCAGGAACCTGCCGGACCTGCCGGATATGCCGTTGATGGTAGCCCGTAACCAGGTTGGCGGTTTGAGTTTCGAAGAATTATCCTTCCGGCCGGAAGAGATCCAGCAGCTTTTCCAGCAAAATAGCGGCCAAGTGATTACGATTGAAGACGCTGAAACACTTGTCAAGGAAACTGAGGGCTGGATAGCGGCCATCCATTTGACAGGCGGCCGACCCGGCCATTTGCCGCAGTTGCAGCCGTTCAGGTCTACGCGTGAACTTTTCGATTTCTTCTCGAAAGAAGTGTTGGACCGCCAGACCGGGCAGATGCGCCGTTTCCTGCTCATGACATCCTACCTCGACACATTCGACGTTGCCCTGTGCGAGGAAGTGCTCGAACCCTTGACCGATGGGATGGCCCTGGATTGGCCGGCGCTTTTCTCGGCGGTCCAAAGCGGCAACCTGTTCAGCGTTCCCCTGGGCGATGACGGCCGCTGGATGCGTTATCATCACCTCTTCCAGCATTTTCTCAAATCCAGATTCCAATATGAAGAACCTGCCATGACCTGGCATATTCAACAGAACCTGGCTCGCGCCCACGAAAAAGCCCAATCCTGGGAGGAAGCCCTCCAGGTCTATGCCACCCTGGATGACCACAACAACCTGGTCCGGGTATTGTCACAGGCAGGGCAGGTATTTATCCGCAAGGGGCGGATATTGACGCTCACCAGTTGGCTGGAGCGGCTGCCAACCAAGTTGATCTACTCCCAGCCGGCGCTTATGTCCCTGCAAGGGGCGGTCAACGGGACCAGGGGAGACACGCACCAGGCCCTGGATTTGTTCGACCGGGCAGAAATAAAACAACGGGAAAGCGCGGATTATCCCGGTCTGATGCTCACCCTCGTCCGTCGCGCCGGCGCAAAACACCGATTGGGCAACTATCACGGCGCACTCGCCGATGCCGATCAAGCGCTTCAGATCACGATAGACGCCCCGAACACGAGCACACAGGCCGCAATTGCTGAAGCGCAGCGGTTTATGGGATTGGCCTTTCTAGGTCTGGGAAAGCTGCCCGAAGCGTTATCCTGGCTGAAAGAATCGCTTCAATCCTGGAAAGAATTGGGCATTTCGACCAACATATCCATTTTGGAATCAGAACTCGGCGTTGTTTACCGTCGTATCGGCAATTCTGAGGCGGCTGCCCGTTATTATGCCAGCGCCTTGAAAGCCTGGGAAAATGTGGGCAGTTCAGGCTGGAAGGCGCACCTGCTCAACAACCTGGCTCTCTTATATCACCTGACCGGACACCTGGAGGATGCCTATCCCCTCCTGGAAAAAGCCCTGGAAGCGGCTGAAAAAAGTGGATATGTTCAACTACAGGCCAATGTGCTCATCGGCCTGGGCGATATCCTCTCCGATCTCCAGGACCTGGAAACTGCCCACCGTTATTATGAGATGGCCCTTACCCTGGCAACCCACCTGGGCGACCCTCCTCTGATTTTTTACGCATCCTTCGGCGAAGCGCGGTTGTATCGCCTTGCAGGGGAGACTTCCAGGGCATTGGATGAGCTTAGAAGAATAGAGACCAACCAAATCCGGCTGGGCGCTTACGAGCGCGTGCTATTTGACCTCGAACGGGGATGCTGCCTGCTTGATAATGGCAAGGCTGCCCCGGCAATCGAATTACTCTCGGAAACGCTCGAACTGCCGGGAGCAGGAGGAAACCAGGAAAGAGCGATCATTCAATTGTGGCTCGCTTCTGCCTTGTTCGAGTCTGATCCGGTAATGGCTGCGGAGAGAATTAAGGAGGTCTTGCCCCCTGAAAAGGACTGGCAGAGACCGACCCCATTAATGATCCATGCGATCCGGGCGGGGACGTGGCTAAAACGATCTGGTCACGCGCCGTTCCAGGATCCGGTTTTGGACAGGTTCTTCGAGCAAGCCGAACGGATCCGCGCGCAGATGCCCGCCTTGTACGACCGGTTCAGGAAAGATTCGCAGCCATCCCTCTTGCGGGCGCCGCTGATCGAAATCTATACAATGGGGCCGTTGCAAGTGAAAGTAGATGGCCGTTCGATCAACCTGCCGGAATGGAAAACGCGGGAAGCCCGGGATATGTTCATTTTTATGCTGCAAGCCCGTCCAATGACGAAGGAGCAGATTGCCCTGGAGTTTTGGCCGGATATCTCCCCGGCTCGGTTGAAGATGCGCTTTAAGATCAATATGTATCGCATCCGGCACGCCTTGGGCCAGGATGTCATAATTTTTGACGGCGAAAACTATTTCTTCAACCGCACCCTTAATTACCACTGGGACCGCGAGAAGTTTGACGAGTTAATCGAGACGACACTCGATACCGCAGACAGACAAAAAAAGTCCAGGCTCCTGAGTGCGGCTTTGAGCCTGGTGAAAGGCTTGTATCTTGAAGATATCGAACTGAATTGGGCTGTTCAAGAGAAATTGAAATACAAGGAGCTATGCCTGCGGGGATTCCTTGAACTGGCAGAAATTAATTTTGCTGAAGGCCGCTTTCAGGCTTGCCTTGATGCCGCGCGCCAGGCCCTGGAGCTTGATCGTCTCCTCGAAGCCGCGCACAGGTTCATCATCCAGGCTCATGCTGCCCTGCACGATCCGGCAGGCATGGCGCGTCAATACCAGCTTTATCAACAGGAATTAGATGAAGAATTGGGCATGCTGCCATCTTCGGAGATCATTGCGCTTTACGAAACCTTGCTAAGAGAAATTTGAGGCCACCTTTGTAACCGGGGAATTGGTAAAGTGTAGATAACGATTTCTAGTTATCTGGAAGGTGACCCATGAAAAACACAATTTCTCGTCTTGCTCTCCCCCTCTCGAAAATCAACAAAACCCACCTGCAAATTGCCTTCATGATCCTGACCCTGGCTTTGCTGGTGCTGGGCGCTGGCGCTCCCGAAATCGTCGGCGGGATCGGCACATAATTTGTGGTTCTCCTGACTGCCGTCGTAGTTGGGGTACTGACCGGTTGGGCTTGCGCCAGGATGGAGGGGAAATCCTGGCGCCCTCCGCAATTTCGGGCAGCCTGGTTGGTAATTCTGGGGTTTATCCCTCAGTATTTTGCTTTCTACCTGCCCTTAACTCGCCAACTGTATCCAGATTGGCTGGCATCCGCAAGCCTGATCCTTTCACAAACTGTCCTGCTGGTTTTTACCATTGTGAACAGGCGGCTTCCCGGCATGCCCTTGTTGCTTCTTGGCCTTGGATGTAACCTGGCTGTGATCATCGTGAACGGCGGCTTTATGCCCTTACCCGTTGAGACAGCCCTTCGTCTTGTTCCACCGACCGTTTTATCCCAGCTTGAAGTTGGGGCGCGGTTAGGCAGCAGCAGCAAAGATGTCCTTTTACCTGAGGCAGGGATAATCCTGCCCTGGCTGGCAGATCGTTTTGCCTCTCCGTCCTTTATTCCTTACCGCTTCGCTTTTAGTTTTGGTGATGTGTTGGTGGCTGCCGGCGCTTTTTTGGCGCTCGCGCAGAAGCAGTCAGTTATTTCAGCACCAACTTTAGGAGAATTGAATGTTAACTAAACCTCTTGTGCGTCATGCTATACCAGCCCTGGATACGCCCAGGGATTTATCTTCCATCAATCGCTTATTGGCTGCTGCATCAGTGAGTCCGCGTTTTTGCGCCGGACTCCTGGCTAACCCGGAATATGCCCTCCAATCCGGGTTTGGAGGGGAGTATTTTCCGTTATCCCAGCCGACAAAGGAATTGATGGTCTCCATTCGCGCATCCACGCTTTCGGAATTCGTAAGCAAATTGGACGAAAAACTGTCTTATAAGCTATTGATTTCCTGAAACTGATGATTGCACTCCATTATGGCATTAGGCGTAGAAAGTGTTCCATTAACCGTACCATTTAACCAGACAAATTCAGTGTTTGGGGGTTTTATCAATATCCTGAAATTTGGAAAAGACCTAACCAAAAATTGTGTCGAGAGAGGCGGGGCCGAACAGGCCTCGATAGCTTTTGTTGATGATCGCCAGTCCGTTCATTGGATCGCAAAATGGCCGGAAGAGGCTGCCGCGGCTACATATCCTGCTTGGCTTTTGAACGAGGCAATCCAAAAAAAGGAGGCGCGGATACATCATTTGGGCCAGTATAGCGGAGGGATATTCCCATTACTTCACCACGATCGTGTGTTCGGTTTATTATGTATCCAAAGTGGAAAAACCAATTATTTTCAGCCCGGCCTGGTTGCATGGATACAAGTTTTTGTTGAGACTGCCTTAAAATTACTTTTCTACGAAAAGGACAGGGCCGAAAGGTTACAAGCGGCGCATTCCATTAGCCGCGTGTTGCATACAACTACAAAATTACAGGAAGTATTGCCTGAGCTTTTGGATTTGTTGACAGTTATGACTGCGGCGGACGCGGCTACGGTTTTACGGTTCAACCCCGCGTCCAATAGATTGGACCTGCTCGCCGCCCGCGGGCTGGCGGTGAGTTCGCAGAAAAAAATCTATCTTCACCGCGATGACGGTTTGGCCGGCCAGGCTGCTGCAAGCCGCGAACCGCTGTGGGTCGAGGATCTCCAGAGTTTGCATCCGGCGACCTGGCATGTAAATTACCTGGTGAGGGATGGCTTTCGAGGCTATTTGGCTCTCCCGTTGGTCAGTAACCAGGCATTACAGGGTGTCATCGAGTTGTTCTGGCAGGAACCCCAGCTCGCAGAACCCCTGTTATTGAATGAGCTAGATCAGGTGGGTGAAGTTATAGCCTATTCCCTTGAGCAAACTTCGATAATTGACGACCTTCAACGACGCAATGATGAATTGGCCTCCACTTGCAATGCGACCATAGAGGGGTTATCACGCGCGCTCGAACTTCGCGATCTGGAGACTCAAGGCCATACCCGCCGTGTAAGCGAGTTGACCATGCGCCTCGCAGCTAAAATGAATATTCCCCCGGAGCAGCGCGAAAACCTTCGACAGGGGGCCTTATTGCATGATATCGGTAAACTCGGCATACCGGATGCCATACTGCTTAAGCCGGGGAGCTTGACGCCCCAAGAATGGAAGGTTATGCAGCAACACCCATTGTATGCTTACAGCATCCTGGCACCCATAATCAACTTGCGGGAGTCTCTGGATATCCCCCTTTATCACCACGAACGTTGGGATGGCTCAGGTTACCCCTATGGATTGGCAGGTGATCAAATCCCGCTTTCTGCGCAGTTATTTGCAGTGGTGGATGTTTACGATGCCCTGACATCCGACCGCCCATATCGGACGGCCTGGTCCCGTTCCCAGGCGATTGATTATTTGCGCGAGCAGGCGGGCATACAGTTTTCCCCAGTGGTTGTGAATCATTTCCTCGAATTATTGGAAGATTTGAAGTAATTCCAACCAAAAAGGAGCCTGGTGAAAACCAGGCTCCTTTTTGGTTCTTTGTGGGGTAATTAGCTGTTCAAAAACTCTTCCAGCGAAGCCTTGCTGATGCGGTAAGCGTTGCCGAGCTTCTTGGCCTTGAGCGAGCCGTCGTTGATGGCCGCGATGACATCCTCTTCGGAAACTTTCAGGATGGATGCCGCTTCGGAGGGGGTCATCACGTCTGGCATGGATTTGGCCGCCGCGCCGCCCGAAGCAGGCTGCTGCGACTGCTGTTGTACCGCCCCGGAAGTGGCTTGCTGCATCAGGTTGCCGATCCCCATCCCCGCGCCGATGCCGGCCGTAAGTCCCGCGCCGCCGCTGGGGTTCTGGGCCGCGTCGCGCATCGCATCCGCAGCCTGGAGCTGGGTGTAAGTCGCCATGTCGAGCATACCCATGTCGCGCAGTTCCTGGGCGCTTTTCTCAGACGGCTTCAGGTTGCCGATGTAGAAGGTTTTGAGAACCAGACCGATGGAAGCGAAGTCGTCCTGCGCTTTGGCGCGCACCCCCGCGCCGACCTCCTCGGTCAGGCCGATCAGTTCGACAACGCTTTTGGCTGCCGTTGTCTCGCCGAGCAGGTCTTGCAGCTTGGAGAGCAGGATCGTACGCAGGCGCTCTTCGATCTCGCTGGTGCGGTAGACACCCTGCGCGCCGACGAGCTGGGTCACGAACTGCTGCGGGTCGCTCACCTGGTAGGAGTAAGTCCCAAAGCCTTGCAGGAGCGCCACGCCCAGCCCCATGCCCGGGTTGCGGACGATGATCGGCTGCGGCGTGCCCCACTTGCGGGTGGCGAACTCTTTCATCGAAACGAAGAAGACTTCTGCCGGGAAGACGGTCTTGCCGCTGGTGAAAACGTCTTGCAGTTTCTGGGTGATCAAGGGGATGTTGGCGGTGGCGATGGTATGTCGCCCCGGGCCAAACACGTCGAGGGCCGCGCCGTCTCGGAAAAAGACCACCCGCTGGGCTTCGCGCACGATCACCTGCGAGCCGATCCGGTAATCTGCCGGGCCGCTCTCAGGGAAGCGGTGGACGATCTCATCCGTCATTTCGTTTGCATATTCGATTACATCAAGAACTCTGGCCATGGATAACTTCTCCTCTGGTATTGGGAATCAACGTTTTCATTATAGCCCATGCCCACCTCGCGGACAATAGGCTTTCAGACAAATTTACGGAATAAATCCCCCCTCGTTGCAGTCGTCAGCCAGACACCAGGCGCGTGCCGCAAGCCTGGCAGAACAGCGCGTCCGAGGTGTGCGCCCGCCCGCACTTTGGGCAGATGCGCGGCAAGTTTACGGGCAGGGCTGCGCCGCAGGCTGCGCAGGCTTCAAACTCGGGGTCGTTGGCCGTGCCGCAATACCCACAGACTTTCGGGTTGGCGGGGGCGTTTCGTTCCCCGGCCAGTGAGCGCGTCAAGGCGCAAATATCGTTGATGGCATTCCAGATTTGCGGGGCGATGTTTTCCTGGCGCAGTTCGCCAACCACGTCCGGGATCATCGCCAGCAGCGAGAACGGGTTCCCGGCGGCCCGTTCGGCCATTTCGCTGGCGTCAGCCACCCGGTCGAGCCAGTCGCGGTCGCGGCTCATCGTGACCAGCACCCCGCCCTGCGTATCGGCAATGTGGACTGTGACCGGCGTGCCGTGTTTCGAGCCGATCTGGACCAAAGCCGTTTCGCCCCGGACCTCGGTCCGGGTCTTGTGCTGGCGGTCGTTGAACCGGGCCGAGAGTTGGTCCGCCAGGGCCGCGGCCCGGATGCCGCCGTGGAACATGCGTTGGTTGGGTGATGGGGGCATTGGTTTCTCCGCAGTAACGATTTAAGTCGTTACTACTCTACTTTGACATGGATTTCCCGCTCCCCCCGTTGCGGACCATCAGGATTTCGGCCAGGATGCTGACCGCGATCTCCTCCGGCGTCTCGGCCTGGACCTCGATCCCGATCGGCGAGTGGACGCGTTGGACCTGCGCCTCAGCGATTCCCTGCCCGCGCAGCGCATCCACAGTCATCTGCCAGCGGCGTCTCGAGCCGATCACGCCAATATACCCGGCCTGGGATGCCAGCAGGGGCGGCAGCCCGGGCGCGTCCACGGCCACGCCACGGGTCGTCAGGACGAGATAGGTGCGCGGGGTGATGCTCAGATGCTGGGGCAGTTCCGCCATCGGGACGGGGTAGAACGCGTCGGCTTCGGGCACGGCTTCGGGATTGCAGAACTCAGGCCGGTCGTCCGAGACTGCGACCCTGAACCCCAGCCACTTGGCGAGGTGGGCAACCGCCTTCCCAACGTGACCCCCGCCGACGATGACGACCAAATCCGGGGGCAGGATCGGTTCCACAAATACCTCCACCTGGCCGCCGCACACGCCCGGGTCCCCGCGGGACGGGTCGGCCATGCTGTATTCGAGCAAGGTCGGTTTGCCGTCGGCCAGCGATTGGATGGCGGCGGCGATGACCCGGTTTTCGAGTTCCCCGCCGCCAACGGTGCCGAGGATCTGCCCATCGGTGTAGACCAGCATTTTACTGGTGCTGTGGCGCGGGGTCGAGCCGCTGGCCCGGACGACGGTGCAGAGGGCGGCGGGTTCGTGATTCTTTTCGAGTTCGGCCAGGGCCTGGTAAATTGATCTCATCGAAGATTTCAGTTTAGTGTTATCCAATTTCGTTGGCGTCAACCCGGACCCGGATGGCATCCAGGAGCGCGTGGATGTATTCCATGCCTTTCGGGGTGGGGTCTTTTTTGTAATGTGTCCAGCGGCGGACTTCGAAGAACAGGCAGGTACGCAGGTCGGTCAGGGATTGGTTGAGTTCCAGTTTGCTGCGGTATAACTTGACACCCACCGATGCCACTTCGCGGCACTTTTTGAAGGAGCCCCAATGCGCGTACCCGTTGAAGGTCATTGCAAAGGGAATGATGCGCTTCCAGGCGGCGTTTCCGGTTGGGATGTCTTTGACGTTGAGCTGGGAGTTAGGGATTCTGTCCATCTGATGAATCTTTCTGGCAGGTTACACTTTGAAGTGTAATTGCATACGTTACAGATTACTTGTCTGTGCATGGCATCTTATCGAGAAGATACCGGCGTGATCTCGTAAAGTTACGAAATTATCCCGTCTTATAGAAGTTTCTTGATGGCCTGTTTGTGAATGGGGAGGTCGTCTTGGACAATGTTCCAGACGATTGCGAGGTTGACATCGAAATCCTGATGGAAGATGCTTTTGCGGATGCCGATAATTTTCAGCCAGGGTAATCTGGGGTGAGCGCCCTGGAATTCGGCGGAAATCCCCCCGGCGGCTTCCCCTATCACCTCGATTTGCCTCACGACGGCATCCTGAACCATGGAGCGTGAGAGGAATTCGCTTTCAGACATGCCTCTTGTATAGTGTTCGACCTGTTCTATTGCGTCGAAGATGTAGTGCAATAAAACAGCATCTTTCGCAGTCATGGAACCGCCTTTTCGCTTCGAGGACAGGCGCTGGCGGTTGATCGGGATAGGTTCATTTCATACTCTTTTTTTCTGACGATGTTGTATTCCATTGTACCGTATTAGCGCACCAATCACGGAAAATTTAATCCTACGGCCACCACTGCGGCTGCCAGTCGGGTTCGGGATCATCGGTCAGTTGGCGGATGTCCGTGCCGTCGGCGCGCATGATGAACAGGTCGGTCTGGCCGTCGGGCTGCATCCGGTTGAAGGCGATCCACACCCCATCGGGCGAGTAGGACGCGGCGGCGTTGTTGCCGCTATCGGTCAACTGGACAATTTCCCCGGTCTCGACGTTCAACGTGTAAACGTCCTTGCCGTTGATCGGCCCGGCGCAGACCAGCAGGTACTTGCCGTCCGGCGACCAGTCGAGGCTGCCGGTGAGGCCCGAAATTCCCTGGCTGATGCGGCGCGGCGGCTGGCTGGGTGAATAGGCGTTGAGCAGGAAGATTTCGTATTCGAAGGAATTCGCGATTGACATGGCGTAAGCGATGCTATCCCCTTGCGGCGACCAGGCTGCCCCGACGATGGGATTGGCTCCGGTATAGAGCAGGCGCGGGTCGTCGCCGTTCCGGTTGACCGTCCACAAAGATGAAGGGCCGTCGGCGGCCTGGTTGGCGAAGACGATGGTCTGGCTGTCGGGCGAGAAATCGGGCGAGTAGACGTTGCCGATCTGGTTCGTCAACTGGACGAGTGTGTTCTCGGCCATGATGAGCAGGTACAGGTCGAAGCTGCCGTTGCGGTTGGAGGCAAAGACGAGCGAATCGCCCTGGGGCGAGAAAACTGGATAGTAATCATGGGCGTTCTGGCTGGTCAGGCGGGCCGGGTCGCTCCCGTCGGCGTTGACAGCGCACAACTGGTGGACCTCGCTGCGGGTGCAGGTGTAGACGATCCGCCCGCCGTGTTCGCGGGTGGGACGAGGCAACGGGGTAAGCGTGGGGAAGGGGGTGTAAGGGAGCGTGCCGCCGGTCAGCAGGATGGCGACGCCCGGCTCCGGCTGCAAGGGCGGCACCAGCCAGAAGAACCCGCCGATGAGGACGGCGATCAGCAGCCAGAACGGGAAGCGAAATCGCCGCCGCGGTTTGTTGAACCGCAGCGATTTCGCCGGCCCCGCAAAGCGTTGATGGTTTCCATCCCAGCCTGTTTTTTTCATAGCTGTCAATATAAATGACTTACTTGTTCAACCCCAGGAATTTTCTCGCAAAGCGGCGCACGGATTTGGCTATTTCGACCGATTCTTTGGCATCGTCAATCGTTGGCGCATCACCAGGATATCTGGAAGCTACGGCATGGTCGGTGAGAATGGTCAATTGGGCCGGAGAAAAGCCGGTCAAAATTCCGGCATTGTTGCACAACACATTCAGGGTTGGCAGATCATGTGTTTTGGGAAAGTCAGCTTGCCTGGAGACCAGCATTGCTTTGAGAAATTTTTCTGCAGATTGTTGAGCATGGAAACATGCTGATGTCGTAAGAGGAATTTTCCTCCTCAAAAGCGATTTGGCTACTATAAAATCATCCTCAGCATACTCCACCCAAGCCAGAGGGTTAGCGGGATCGCTCATAAAGCACTTTCCCTTTGGCAAAAATTTCGCGAATAAAATAATTATTGTTACTCAATGCGTTGGATATCTCTTCCGGTGTCTTGACGAAAATGTCCACCGGGAAAGTCCGTGGATAAAGCAAAAGCGAAACAGCCACGACCCGTTCCTTGCGGGGCTGGTCGGTATCCAAAATAACCAACAGATCAACGTCGCTGTCTGGCGTGGGATTCCCATACGCGTAAGACCCGAACAGGATGATCTTCTCCGGCTTTAGTTCCGCGACGATGCGCGCAACTGCCTCCGGCAGGGTTTCGGCAACGGGCGGAAATCCGGTTGGGCTGACTTCGGTTGTAATTTCCAACATATTGAGCGTCCTTCGTTGCTTATTTTACACCACGCTATCTTTCCAAAAGTCCAAGCACTACCGGGAGCAACTGCTTTTTCCGGGATACCACGCCCTCGGCCAGGCGGGTCCCGTCGGGCTGTTTGGGATAGGGCAGGTCGCTCAACTCGGACGGTTCATTCGTCAGCAGCAGGCGGCTGGACCCGCCGACCACGTCGGTGACGAGCAGCATGGCAAAGTCGAGGGCGCGCTTGTCGCGCAGGGTGACGAGGGCCTCGGTGATCGGTTCCAGGTGGTCGGAGAGTTGCACCAGGTCGGTGACTTCGGCCTGGGCGATGGCGAAACGGAAGCCTCCGGCCTCGTAGGCCTTCAGGTCGGTGCTGACGATTTCCTCCGGTTTGCGGGAGGCCAGCCCCGCCCCGGCGCTCAAGATCTGCCTGCCGTAAGATTCAATCGTCTCGCCGGTCAGCGGCCCGTTGCGGGTGAAGGCCCAGCGTCCCAGTCTTTCGGCGGCTTTTTTGTCGCGTTCGGTGGTGGTGGGCGAGGTCAGGATGAGGGTATCCGAGAGCAGGCCGGCGAGCAGCAGCCCGGCGATGGACGGCGGGGCGCTCAACCCGGCGTCTTCGATCCGCTCGGAGACCAGGGTGCTGGTGCTGCCGACGATATCCACGCTGAAGCGGATCGGCACGTGGGTGGACGGGTTGCCCAGGCGGTGGTGATCGAGGATTTCGAGCAGGTCGGCGTCTTCGAGGTTGGCCAGGGCCTGGCGGGCTTCGTTGTGGTCTACCAGGATGATTTGCAGGCGCGGCGGGTTGAGCACCTCGCGCTGGCGGCAGACGCCCACGTACAGGCCGTTCTCGTCCACCACGAAGAAATTGTCGCCTTCCTCGCGCAGGATGCGGTTGAGCGAATCCCGGATGCGGGCGCTGGCCTTGAAGGCGGAAACACCCGTCCGGCAGGCTTCACGGCTGGGGGTGTCGAGGATTTCGGCGATCTTCATCTCCTGCCGTTGGGGGTGCGGACCGACCGTCTCGCTCAGGTAGGCGAACAGGGAGCCGCCCGTGATCAGGCCGAAGGGCAGGCCCTCGGCGTCCACAACGGGGGCCACGCCCCAGGTCCGGGACGCTATCGCCCAGGCCTCCCGGAGCGGAACTTCCGGCAGGGTGGTGTCCAGCCGGTGGGTCACGGAGTCGAAACGGGGCGAAGCATCCCCAAGCAAAGCCGGGGCATCCAGGCCCAGGCGTTTGAGCACCCAGGCGGTCTGCGGGTTGACCGCCCCGGCGCGGGCGGCGAGGGCATCTGTGCCGTCGCGTTCGCGCAGGCACCAGGCGTAGCCGACGGCCGCGGCAATCGAGTCGGTGTCGGGGTTGACGTGTCCGATCACGTAAGTTGGCATGGGTTCTCCCATCAGGGCAGGATCAGGGCGACCGAGGTCGGCTGGGCGTCGAAGACGAAGCCGCTGACCACGTAGGTGCCAACCGGGCAGGCCCCGGCGGTGACGGCGGCGGCGATCTGGGTTTCGAGATAGCCCGCCTCCCCGGCCAGGGTTTCGTCCAGCGGGCCGAGCCGGCACTCCGACGCAGCGGGGAAACTGTCTTTGTTCTGGATCAGGAACTCGATGGCGTCGGGGTTGGCGTTGATGCGCGGGACGTAGAAGCGGTCGAACTCCGGGCTGTAGACCGGGTCGAGGTAATCGGGACGCACCACGAAGTCCACGGTGAAGGCGTATTGCATCGGCAGGCCTTCGGGGTTGGTGTAGTCGAAGATGGCCCCCAGGCGGTCTTTGCCGTCGGGGTATTTGCCGTAGGGGATGGCGATCATGTTGCCCAGGCCGGGGATCAGGTCTTCGCGCCCGACCAGCGCCAGCAGCTCGCGCAGGAACTTGTCGTTCATCATCAGTTCCCATTTGATCCCGGCCGCATCGGTGATTTGCAGGTCGGTGTGGGTGTAAGTGTGGCTGTAAACCGTTGCGCCGTGGTCCAGGCACCAGGCGATGGTCTGGCCGAGTTCGGTCTTCCAGGCCCCGGCTTCGTCGCCCGCGCCGTAATATTTGTCACCCAGGGTGGCAAAGAGCAGGTATTTGAAACCAAACTCAGGGTGCTGCCTGGCGTAATCCCAGGCGATGCCCAGGCCGGTTTCGGGCCGGGGGTTGCCGTCCTCGCCCAGGCGGACCTGGTTGTTGAAGAACAGGTCGTCCATCGTGATGATCAGCGGGCGGCGTCCGGCGGGCAGGGTCATCTCCCCGGCCACCCAGTCTTCGAAGGCCACCAGGGTATAACCGGCCTGGTTGAGCGCCTCGAGTTGCAGGCCGAAATCCTCGAAACGGACTTTCATGTACGTGGACTGTTTGGCATGGTTGGCGGCGAACTGGTGATAGAGCAGCAGCGGGACTTGCGGCGTCTGGGTCCAGACCGTGGCGGACAGGTAGAAGGGCGGGACGGTGGGCGTGGGGACCGGGGTTTCGGTCGGCGTCTGCGTAGCGCTCGGGACCGGGGAACTGGTCGCCGTTATGGTGGGCGACTCAGTCACCGACGCGCCTGCCGGTCCGCAGGCGGCCAAAGCGATAGCGAGAATGAAAACGATAGCGATATTGGATGATTTCAAATCAAGGCCCTCGGGTTGGAGAGAATGAAACGCGGAGTCCAACGTCTCCTGACGTTGGCTCGAAAGTCACTCCCCTTCCAGTAATCTTTGCACATCCTCATACTAACCTGCGGCGGGCATTACCGGGTAAACGCTGGAGGTCTATCCATGCCTCTGGCTTGAGATAAGCTTGAGGCTTACTTTTTGGCATCCTGTTTCTCCAACTCGGCGCGGGCTTTCGACCAAGGGATATATCCTGCTTTTTCCAGGTTGCCGCCAACCGCATCTACTTCTGCCAGGGCCTTGCGGGCGGTTTCGATGTCTTCGGCATCTTCGAGCGCCTCAACGATAGCTTCCCAAGTTTTCAAAGGGATGAGCACGCCGGTTGGCTTCCCGGTCCTGCCGATGACGAATTGCACGTTTTTCTCTGTCAACGTAACCATTTCTGCCTCCAACTCAATTATAGTCGCATCTATTCCGGTGCTGAATATGCATCTTCTCAAAAGAAGGGGGAAGCGGGGTGTTGTGGACGGGCAACGCCCGTCCACAACACCCCGCACCCCGGTTTATTGAAAAGATACCAAAATATCGTCTGTCATCGTGTTGATACACAGGCTCTATTCTAACGCAGATAGTCTCCCTATTGGGTGTGGTTGGATTTTTACCGCAGCCAATGAAACCGCACCCGGCAGAGGGACTACCTGGTTTTGCGCCGCTCTTAAATCGTCTTGAGGGGAAATCGAGTTGACCTGAGGGGAGATCGAATTGCCCTGAGGGGAAGTCGAGTTGCCCTGAGGGGAATTTCATTCGTCTTGAAGGGAAATCGAGTTGCCTTGAAGGGAATTTCAATCGTCTTGAAGGGAAATCGAGTCGCCTTGAAGGGAATTTCAATCGTCTTGAAGGGGAATCGAATTGTCTTGACTCTCTGTTATATCTTGCCGTTTTCGACCAGGCCCAGGAATATCGCGACCAGACGCGGGTCGAAGTTTTCCCCGGCTTTTTTCTGCATGTAGGCAATGGCCTGGTCTTTCTCCCAGGCTTTGTTGTACGGACGGTCCGAGAGCAGGGCGTCCCACACGTCGGCGATGGTGAAGATGCGCGCCGCCAGGGGGATCTCCTCGCCCCTCAGCCCGCGCGGATAGCCGCTGCCGTCCCATTTTTCGTGATGGCAATAGGGGATGTCCAGCGCGCCGCTCAGGTATTGGATCGGCTGGAGCAGGGTGTAAGCCGTCACCGGGTGTTTGTGGATGACCGTCCACTCTTCATCGGTGAGCGGGCCTTCCTTCCTCAGGATATCATCCGAGATGCCCATTTTGCCGATGTCGTGCAGGATGGCCCCGCGCCGGAGGTTATCCAGTTCGTCGCCGTTGATCCCCAGGGCGCGCGCCAGCGTCAGGGTCATGGCCGTGACCCGGCGGCTGTGGCCTTCGGTCTCTTTGTCCCGCAGTTCGAGGGCTTTGGCCCAGCCTTCGAGGGTGGTATCGTAGGCCTCGGCCAGTTCCTTCGTCCGGTCGGCGACGCGCTGTTCGAGGTCTTCGTTGAGTTCCTTCAATTCCCACTGGAGCCGCGCGTAGGGGGTGATGTCCCTGGCGACGAAGACGCGTCCCTGGTATACACCGCCCCGGTCGAACAGGAGCGTGGATTTGACATCGAAGTGGAAATAAATTTCATTGCGCTTGACGATCACTTCGAGGTTGGCGTTGGTGGGCCTGTCGAAATGCTCGATCAGGACCGGCCACTCGGCAAAGATCAGGCCGGCGGCTTTCCCAATGGCCTGCGCGGGGGATAATTCGAGCAGGCTGAGGGCGCTTGCGTTCATGTCCACAACCCGGTCCCGGGCGTCGAGCACGATCACCAGGTCGGTCAAGTTTTCGAAGACCTTTTCGCGGGCGATGTGGACGATATCCAGCACGTGGAAGCGGAATATCCCCAGGGCGATGACCAGGTTCCCGATGGCGGAGGCAAACGGCGTCGGGTCCCGCTGCGGCGTGAGGTGAAGTCCCGTCAGCGCCAGGAAGGTCCCGGCGATTGGGATCAACGCGCCGGCGGCAATGGTCAAGACCTGGAAACGATACAACCTGCCCGGTTTGGGCGCGTGCAGGACAAGGAAGATCAAACTCCCGAAGGCTGTCGAATACGCATAGGCCGCGTAGAGATAGGCCGGCCAGGTAAAATCGTATCCGAGTTCCGGGAAAGGATCGTTCGGGCGAAGGTGAGGGAAGGGATACAGGGCGTGGTGGAGTGGATCGGTCAGGACCGCCACGCCGAACAGGATCGGGACGACCCACAGGGTCCAGGCCAGTTTTTTGAGATGCGGCAGCTTGTACCCGGTGTACCTGACGACGAAGACCGGGAGCACCACCGGGATGATCAGGCTGGCCAGCCACTGGAACTTGTCCCAGCGGATTTTGCCCGCCACCCCGGGGGTGAGCATCTCGATGATAAACCCGGCTACCCACAGCGTCTGGGCGAGGGAGTACCAGAAGAATTCTCTCGCGCCTCGCACCCGCCGGTGGTTGAACGCGTAAATAAGGATTCCCAGGGACAGGCCGAGGGAAGCCAGGTAAGGCAAGAGGTAGAGGAATTTCCCCTCGTCCATTACATCACATCACCGTCTCAATTGTTTCAGGGCCTTCCAGATTTTCTCCGGCGTAACCGGATTATCGTCCACGTCCACGCCAACCGCATCCCGGACAGCGTTGCCGACCGCCGGGGCCACCCCGTCCATCGGGATTTCGGCTACAGCCTTGACCCCAAACGGGTGACTCGGCTCGAAGGTCTCGACGAAGATCGTCGTCAGTTCGGGCATCTCGTCGGCGCGGAAGATGTGGTAACGGTCGAAGTCCCGCTCGATGGCCGATCCGTCCTCCCGGTAGCGCATCTCCTCGCAGACGGCGTAGCCGAGGGCCTGGGCCATCCCGCCTTCGATCTGGCCGGAGGCGGTCAGCGGGTTGATGATTACGCCCGAATCGACCGCCATGACGAGTTTATCCACCGTGACCTGGCCGGTTTCCGTGTCCACCGTCACTTCTGCGAACTGGGCCGCGAACGGCGGCGGCGACGAGGGCGAGACGTAAGACGCCACGCCCATGATCTGCTCCTGGTTCTCGCGGTGCAGGGCGTTGAGGGCGATTTCGGAGAGGGGGAGCGAGCGACCATCGGGGGCGTGCGCGGAGCGGTTTTGCAAGCGTATATCGGTAGACAGGTAGACAGGTACACTCGTATCCTGTTTACCTGTATCCCTGTCTACCTGTTTACTAAACATCTCCGCCGCCCGCGTCTTGATCTTCTCCGCCACTATTTCCGCCGCTTTCACCACCGCCGTGCCGGAGATATAGGTGGTGCTCGAAGCGTACGCGCCCTTGTCGAAGGGGGTGAAATCGGTGTCGGACGAGTAGGTGATAATGTCCTCGACCGGCACGCCCAACACCTCGGCAGCCATCTGCGCCAGCACGGTATCCGAACCCGTCCCCAAATCCGTTGCCCCGACCAGCAGGTTGAACGAGCCGTCGTCGTTCATCTTGATCGAGGCCCCGCCCATGTCGAGGTAGGGGATGGCCGTGCCTTGCATGACCAGGGCAACGCCGATGCCTTTTCGAGCAGACCGTAGCCCGTAGACCGTAGACTGTCCACCGTCCACCATCCACTGTCCATTACGCCACTCCTCGTTTTTGTATTTCTGGTCCCAGCCGATGGCGGCCTTGCCCTGGATGACGCATTGCTCCAGCCCGACGGTGTGGATGATCTCCGGGCGCGGCTCGCGGCCCTCGTTCCAGGCGGTGCTGAAGGGGTGGTACTCGCCGGGCCGGATGGCGTTCTTCAGCCGGAATTCGAGCGGATCGAAGCCCATCGCCCGCGCAATCTTCTCGATGTGCCGGTCGAGCGGCCAGTATCCCTGCGGCACGCCGTAGCCCCGGTAAGCCCCGGAGGGCGGCGTGTTGGTGTAGACCACGTCGGCGTAAAAACGGATGTTGGGCGATTTGCGGTACTCGCCGTCACCGACGTACAAGGCCATGGCCTTATGGCCGGTGTTGCCGGTCACGGTCAGGGCGTGGCAGCCGTAGGCGCCGGTGTCCGAGAGGGCGACCATCTCGTTGGCCGTGATCGTCCCGTCGAGCTTGACGCCGGTCTTCATGCGGATGCGCATCGGGTGGCGCGAGCGGGCAGCGATGAACTCTTCTTCGCGGGTGTATTCGTAGACCACCGGGCGTTTGGTCGCAATCGTCAGGTGGGCGGCCACGTCTTCCATCAGCACTTCCTGTTTGCCGCCGAACCCGCCGCCGATGCGCGGCTTGATGACCCGGATGCGCTTGACGGGCAGCCCCAGCACCGGGGCCAGCATCCGCCGGACGTGGAACGGGACCTGGGTGCTGGTGCGGATGACGAGGCGGTCGTCCTCGTCCCAATACGTGACGCAGACATGCGGCTCGATATGCGCCTGCTGGACCTTCGGCACTTCGTATTCGGCCTCGAAGACCCGGTCGGCCTCGGCGAAACCCTTCTCCACGTCGCCGATGTCAATGCGGATCTCGGCGGCCAGGTTGCGGGACGGGTCGGAGTCGGCGAAGTTGACGTATTCCGGCTCGTCGTGGATGCGGACCGCGCCGGGCTGCATCGCCTCGGACTTATCCAGGATGGCGGGCAGGAGCTCGTACTCGACCTCGATCAGACGAAGGGCCTGCTCGGCGATCCCGGGCGTTTCGGCGGCGACGAAGGCCACCCGGTCGCCCACGAAGCGGACCTTGTTATCCAGCGAAAAGGTATCCAGCGGGCCGGGGATCGGGTCGGATTGCCCGGCGGTGGAGTAGACCACGCGGGGGATGTCCTGCCAGGTGAGCACGGCAGCCACGCCTTCGAGGGCGCGGGCCTTGCTGGCGTCAATTTTCGTGATGCGGGCGTGGGCGTGCGGCGAGTGCAATACTTTGGCGTGCAGCAGTCCCCGCTTCTCGATGTCGGCCGCGAAGGCCGGCTTGCCCTGGACGAGCTTGACCGCATCCACCTTGATCTCGGGTTTGCCGACGGTCTGGTAGGGGGATGTTTCAGGGGTGACGATGATTTTGGGGAGGACGCTGGTTTGGGTGATTGGTAATTGGTGATTGGTAATTGGTTCTTCGTTGAGTGGAGATTCTGGCAGGCTGGTTGGTGAAATTGGGCTGGCTGGAGAATCGTCTTCCAATCCCCAATTACCATTTACCACGCGCATCACCGCCTGCACCGGCTTCAGGTATCCCGTACAGCGGCAGAGCACGCCCGAAAGCGCTTCGCGGACTTCGGCTTCGGTCGGGGTGGGATCCTTGTCGAGCAGGGCCTTGGCGGCCAAAATCTGGGCCGGGGTGCAGTAGCCGCACTGGATCGCCCCGGTTTCGATAAAAGCCTGTTGTAACGGGTGCAGGCCCCCGGTCCGGCGCCAGCCTTGCTCGGGGTGTTCGCCCAGGGCTTCGAGGGTGGCGATCTTATGTCCCTCAGCCTGGGCGGCCAGCAGCAATCCCGCGTTGACGGGTTTCCCGTCGAGCAGGACCGTATCCGCCCCGGTCAGGCCGTGCTCATCCCCAAATTTGACCGAGTGGAAACCCAGCCCGCGCAACGCGGTTAGCAGGGTTTCGGAGGGATGGATTTCGAGTTCGTGAGTGAGACCGTTGATGGTAAGCGTCGTTTGCATAAGAGTCTCCTTGTACAAAACCGTCCCAAAGGTTGTTGCCAGTCTCTCATATTTTGCCCAAAAACCCTCGGGACGGTTATTTCCGATAATGTCTATTCAATAACCTGGATCACGATGCCGCCAAGCCTGGCTTCATCGGCGTAACATTTGATACCGGCGACATAACATTCGTGCCGGGGATATTTTTTACCGGTATCGGCATATTGGGCAATGAAACCGCCCGACAACCCTTCATTCATGAATTTCAATGGCCGTCCATCTTTGGATTGCGCTTTGGCGGCGCACTCCCGGCAGACATAACGCGGGTAGCGTTCAGATGGCGTGACCGGCGCGGCGCAGATCGGGCAAAACTGGGACTTCATGGCGTCCATCTGGATGGCTACAACACCTTTTTTACTTTCAGGAAATCGCCTTTTTCCTTGTTGGCTTTCTCGATGGCCTCTGCCGATCCCATCACGACCACCTCGCCTTGCCGGGCGACTTCTTCGAGCACGCGGGCGAAAGCCTTGAAATCATCCACGGTGGTGCCGAGCACTTCTTCGCGGATGCGCTGGCGTTCTTCGTCGGTGTAGCGGGTCAGGTAACGCACCATCGAAGAGTAGCCTTTGGCATCCGGCAGCAGGTAGGCGTCGAAATCGCCGATGGTGCCGATGATGGACTTGGTCAGCTCCTCGCGGCTCAGGTCGAGCTGGCGCAGGAATTTCGCGGTGGCGTCGTAGTTGTCCAGGGTGGACAGCAGGTTGGGGTCCCGGTACGACAGGAACGTCCACACCCCGGAGGTCGGGTCGAAGGCGCTCATCCCGCCATACGCGCCGCCCTGCACCCGGACCTTCTCCCACAGCCAGGTGGTGCCGAGGTAGTTGTGGATCACGTTGACCGAGCCGTGCGGTTCGTAGCCCAGTTTATACAGGTTTGCGCCCTTGCCGACGTAGTTGACCTGGGCGGGGATGGTCAGGCCCTCAGCCGCGGACTTTGTCACGGATTCGCGGATGAAAGCGGACGACTTGAACTCGTTGGCCGGCAATGCTTCGATGAAGGATTCGAGCTGCGGGGAGAAGGCTTTCATGTTGTCGGCGTCGAGGGTCACGTTGACGATCATCGCCTTCCGGTTGATGAGCAGGCGGCGGATCGTCTCCAGCTTTTCCAGCACCGAGGGCCAGTCCTTCTCGATCTCCTCGGCCAGTTTGCGGACGAAGAACAGGTTATCCAGGCCGTTGATCTGCTCGGCGACCCAGTCGGCTTCGCTGAAGCGTGCCCGCAGCCGCCGGTTGACCACCGCGTGCCCGCCGGGGACCAGGCCGGATTCTGCCCCGGCTTTTTCTTCGAGCACGATCTGTTTGAAGCGCTCGCGGTTGTCCAGGTTGGCGGTCAGCAGCACGTCTTTCAGGATGGCGAGCAGTTCCCCGGCTTGAGCCGTCACCGCCTTGCCGCTCAGGAAGAACCACAGGGTCGAATCGGTGCTCTCGCGGATCGTGGAAAGCAGCGTCCCGGAGCCGATGCCGCCGGTCTCGCGCCCGATCCGCTGGGTCAGTTGGACGAAATCCTGCGCCGCCGTGCCCATTTGCAGCAGCGCCCGCCCGAATAATCCCATAAACGGCAGCAGGTCGGCGGGAAGGCTGTGCAGGTCGAAGCCCACGTTCAGATAGACGATCCCGTTGGTGAACAGGTCGTGGTAGAGCACCTCGGTAGCTCCCAGGCGGCGGATTTCGCGCGGGATGAGCTTGTTCTTCCTGTCCAGGTCTTCGAGCGCCAGCGAGGGGATGGTCGCCAGGGCTTCGGGGCTGTCGGGCGTTTCCTGGCGATGTTTGAGTCCGGCGGCGGTCGCCAGCACTTTTTGCAATTCAGCGGGCGACATGGCGGCCCTGGTTTTTTCGAGCCGGGCGGTTTCGGCTTCGGCGATCCGTTTGCCCTCCTCCGGGTCGGGGACCAGGTGGACGGTGGTGCGGTGCGGGTTGGCGAGCAGGTACTTTTCGATCAGCCCCTCGAAATAGCGCCCGGCGGCGGCTTTGTCCTTGATGGCCGCCAGCGGTTCCTCGAAGGCGATGGCCGCGACCGGGTCGCCGTCGTAGAGCCAGGTGGACAGGGCGTTGAGCATCAGGAACAGGCCGCGCGGGAAGCGTCCGGTATTCTGCTCGCGCAGGCGGAATTCGATGGTATTGAGGGACGCCGCAACCGTATCGGGATCCACGCCCTCGACGGCCAACCGTTTAAGCGTGGCCTCGATCACGTCCTGGACTTTGGGCAGGTTCGCCGTTTCGACGCCCTGCATCCCGGCTGAAAAGTTTCCCTGGCGCAGGTCTTCGGTGTAGCCGCCGGTGACGTCCTCGCCCAGCCCGGAATCGGTCAGGGCCTTCTTGAGCGGCGAGGCCGGGGTGGCCAGCAACACGTGGGACAGGATGGAAAGTCCCATCGTAGCCTCCACGTCGGTCGGCTCGTCCAGCAGCCAGTTGACGGTGATGTAGGCTTTGGCGTCGGTCGAATCGCCGGAGTCGTAAGGCTTGACCACCAGCTTCGGCTCAGTCCAGCGCGGCTGGAGCGGCAGGCGCGAATTGACTTCCTTGCGCTCGAAAGCGTCAAGCCATTCGTCCAGGAGGCGCAGGCGTTCGTCCTCGGGGTCGTCGCCGTAGAAGTAGATGTACGAGTTCGACGGGTGGTAATACGTCTCGTGGAAAGCCTTGAACTCGGCATAGGTCAGGTCGGGGATGACGGCCGGGTCGCCGCCGGAGTTAAGTCCGTAGGGGGTATCCGGGTAGAGCGACTGCTGGGAGACCTCACCCAGCAGATCGTCCGGGGAGGAGAGGGCGCCCTTCATCTCATTGAAGACCACGCCTTTGAATGTTAATGGCGCGTCGGGTGAGTCGAGTTCGTAGTGCCAGCCCTCCTGCTGGAGGATGTGTTCCGGGATGAGCGGGTGGAAGACCGCGTCGAGGTACACGTCAATCAGGTTGTAGAAATCCTGCAAGTTCTGGCTGGCGACGGGATAACAGGTCTTGTCGGGGTAGGTGAAGGCGTTCAGGAAGGTGTTGAGCGAGCCTTTGGCCAGCTCGATGAACGGCTCCTTGACCGGGTACTTGCGCGAGCCGCACAGCACGGAATGCTCCATGATGTGGGCGATGCCGTTGGAGGTCTGCGGCGGCGTGCGGAAGGTGACGCCGAAGACCTTGTTCTCGTCATCGTTGAGCACCGATAATAGCCGCGCCCCGGTCTTATCGTGGGCATAGACTTTGGCCGTGGCGTTGAGTTCGGGGATGTGTTGCGTGGTGATGAGGGTGAAGGGCATGTGCAGTTTCCTTGTTCGTTAGTTAGTCTTGTGGTTGTCTTGTCTTTACCAGCAACCAACAGTTGGAGAGTGTGAATGTCATTCTTTGGGCGGGGGTGGCAAAATGGCTTCCAGTTGTGGAATCAACGCTGGCACATGGACAGTGGCAACCAGCCACATGCGTTCCTGTTTGACATCATCGTATTCATGGGCCAGCACATTCCGTTGGGCAACGATCCGGTTCCAGGGGATTTCGGGATGAGCCTGTTTGAGTTCATTAGAAACTCGCCGGGATGCCTCGCCAATGATTTCAACACAGCGTTCTACGGCAAGTTGTAATTTCCGGTCGTGAAGGAATCCCTCAAAATGCACACCTGCCATGAATTCTTGCATAATACGGGCTGAGTCGAGCATATCCCAAACATAACCGGCATCTCTCTCATTAGGCAGCATAGAGTATTTCCCGTTTGGTCAGAATGGAATGCCGCCGGTAGGGATTGCGGAGGGCCTCCTTTTCTACCATATCCACCTTGCGGCCAAACATGGTTTCCAGTTCCTCCTGCATTTCAGTCATATCCCAGAGACTCCAACTGGCATCTGGCCGAAAACTGACCAGCACGTCCACGTCGCTGTCTGGACGGAAATCATCGCGAATCACCGAGCCGAAAAGGGAAAACTCGGCTATTTTCCAGCGTTTGCAGAAGGCCGCTATTTTTGCTGGCCTGACAGGGATGCGCTGCGCTGCCAGGTTGGCTTTGGTCGGAGCGTTGGATGTGTATTCGGCAGTTGATTCCGCAACCTTATTGGGGTCATTTTCAGTTTTTTTGGTCATGGCTTTTATTCACTTGTGATTTGCGCCAAGCACCTCTTCGACAGTATGGCGGCCGCGTCCATGAGACAGGTGGCTTATTCTCGCAGGATCGAAACCGGGTATTAGATGATGGCTTCATCCATCGTAACCAATGTAAGGCCGTGTTCGATTGATTGGCAGATTAAAATGCGGTCGAATGGATCGCGATGGTAAGCTGGCAGTTTAGCCAGTTGTGAAACGCTGGCTTCGTCAAGCGGGAGAAAGAAAAATATGTGTATCCAGAAGTAGTTTCATCGGCCCTCGAAACCCTTGAGGATGTCATCGGGCAATGGGGCGTTGAAATTATCCGGCGTGCGGAATTCCCCTGCGCAGAGGCCATAAGGACGGAGTGCTTTTGCGGCGGGTTTTGCGGGTTTCATTTCTGCCATGGGTCTCCCTTCCTCGGTGATAACCAGGGTTTGACCCTCGCGCACCCTGCGCAGATATGCGGGAAAGTCCCGTTGAATCTCTTTCGAGCTGACACGATAAGGAGATTTGGATAACATGCTTCACCTGTGATCATCAAAAAATGGAATGTTCCTGTCCGAAATTATAGCATCCCTGGCTCTCACAATGAGTTGATCATTTGCAGGCACCGCTTCGCCAGCGTGGCAGCCGCGTCCATGCGGTATTCAGCGGAGGCGAAGTCGTCGGCGGCTTCGTGGTAGGCGTTGCGGGCAGCGGAGTCGAGGCCGTCGGGTTCGAGTCCGTCCATCGCCAGGAGCGGGGACTTGCCCCAGCCGCCCAGGGCCAGGCGGGTCCGCCCGCCGGGCCACTGGCAGAGCGCGGCGCAGACGATGGGCTTGTCCGCCGGGGTGCGGGAGACGGTTTCGAAGGCAAAATTGGCATTGGTGGGGAGGATGGTTTTGGTGACCAGGCCTGGGGACTTCAATGGCAGGAAGTCGCCGATATTGGAAACTCGATATTCGATTTTCGAATTAACGAGTATCGCTTTTTCGATTTTCGCATCCATAGCCAATAAGGCCGTGGCGAAGGTCGAGCGCCCGTCGGCGGCGACCAGCGCGCCGGCGACGGTGGCCTGGTTGCGGAGGTTGAGGGGCGCTTCCAGCTTGATGGCCTGGAGCAGGCCGGGGGGTAGTCCGCTTTCGCTGAGGAGGCGCTGGAGGGTGACGGTCGCGCCGATTTCGAGGGTATGGCCGGTCGCCTGGACCGTGTCCAATCCCAGGGATTGCAGATCCACGACGGCGATGTCTTTGTCTTTGAAAGCGGGTGAGTTGACCAGTGTGCCGCCGCCGAGGGGGAGGGTATCGGGCCGGGCGAGCAGGGACAGGGCTTCTTCGAGGGTTTTCGGGCGGTGATAGGTTTTAATCATGCTACTCCATGCGGGAATCGAACAGGCATCCTTATTATACAGGATGCCTGCGGTTGATATTGTCACTGCGAAGGTGGTCGAGTAGTTCTGAGCGCTTTTGCGAAGGACGTACCGAGACCACCTGAAGCAGTCCCCCCTTGTCGAGGGGATTGCTTCGCTCGGAACCCGCTCGCTCGCAATGACATTTCCGGCTCAGTCCGGGTAAACTTTCCAGCCGAGTTCGTCGAGTTTGCTCATGTCGAAAGTTTCGGGCGGCACGTCAATGTGCAAGGCGGTGGCCTCGGCCAGGAGGGTGCCGTCGGGGTGGTAGATGCCGGCCCAGCCTTCGCCCATTTTGCTGCGGGACTTGAGCGCCTTGCCGACGACCTTGAGCGGCACGCCGACCGGGACGTTCTTGCGGTAGCGCACTTCGAGCTTGCCGGTGAACATGAAGCGCGGGGCCGACGGGTCGCCCATTAGCGCCCGACCGCTGATCTCGTCGAGCAGGGCGGCGACGATCCCGCCGTGAAGGACGCCGGGATAGCCCTGGAAGTGTTCGGGGGCGGTGTAAGTGGTTTCGATTTCGCCGGGGCCGGTCAGGTAGATTTTGAGATGCAGGCCGACCGGGTTTTCGACGCCGCAGACGAAGCACATTTTGCTGTTGGGTTGTTTTTGCATGACGATACCGTCCACCATAGGTTTTGGAACCGCGCGAGTGCGTCGCACCTGTTCTAACGGGGTTCCTCCGGGCGGGGTTGCCTCGTTTATGGGTTTCGCCCAAAGGTCAGGTGCGACGCACCCTCGAGCAGTTCCTTTTGGGCGAGTATATCATGCCTGTGGCATGGCCCGGTCGGTCACTTTTTGCCCTTCAACTGGTCGAAGAACAGGAAGTTGTGCTTGTATTTGATCAGCAGGTCGTCCAGGCCTTCGCGAAGCAGCACCGCCTCGCTGACGCCCTGTTCGCTGGCGAGTTCGGTCAGGCGCTCCAGTTGGGTCTGGGTGTAATGGGCGGTCTTGGGGATCATGCGCTCCTCATACGACAAAACGATCTTGTTGCGCCCGCTGACTTTGGCCCGATAGAGCGCCCCGTCTGCCTTGCGGAACAGCTCGTTCTCGTCGCTCCCGTCAATGGGATAGGCGGCCACGCCTCCCGTGATGGTGATCTTCGTCTCGACTCGCGTTTCCCCGTCTGAAAATTGACTCAGCGACTCGACCGCCACCCGGACCTGTTCCATGATCAAAAAGGCCTGTTCACGCTCCAGCCCGGAAAAGACGACCGCGAATTCGTCGCCGCCGTAACGGGCCACCTGTCCGCGCCCGCCGACCACCTGGCTGACGGTGTCCGCGACGGTTTTGAGCACCGCGTCCCCGCCGGGATGGCCGAAGGTCTGGTTGACGCCCAGGAAGTTGTCCAGGTCGAAGAAGGCCAGGGACAGGGGAGTCCCGTCCTGGCTGGCCTGGACGAAAGCTGCGTGCAGGGTTTCATCGAAGTCCTTGCGGTTGACCAGGCCGGTGAGGGGATCGAGGGAATTGTTTGCCATTGTCATTCTCCTTTGTTTTATGTCGAAATAATACAATAAAATAATACCGTTAAATATTATTTAAGTCAATGATGTGGCGATAACAAAAATGTGAGGCGGCAAAGCCTCACATTTTTACCAAAAGGATATTCAGGATTAGGCAGAGAAAGCCCTTTTGGACACGGATTAGGCGGATGACACGGAGAAACACGGATTTTTTCCGTGAAATCGGTCAATCCGTGTCATCCGTGTACAGAATCCTGATAGGTTTTGATGAACTTTCGAAATTTGGTCAAACTACTTTTGTGCGAACGTATCAATCAACAACTTGAAATCCCCGCCGACCGGGTACAGGATCGGGCAGGTGCAGCCGCGCCGGATGTATTCGTCCACTTTGGCGCGGGCCTCGTCCGGGGTGCCGGAGGCGGTGATGTGCAGCACCAGTTCGGTCGGGACGAGGTGCTTGGCCTTGTTGATCTGCTCCTTTGTAGCGGGCCAGCCCAAAATGGACTGGATTTCGGCCACCACGTCGCTCGACACGCCGGAAGCCTTGGCGATGTGCGGCTGTTGGGCCATGTATTGGCAAAGCAGCATCTTGGAATATTCGATGGCTTTGTCGTGGTCGTGGTCCACCGAGCAGACGATCAACTGCGGGCGGTCAATGTCGTCCAGGGATTTGCCGGCTTTCCTGGCCCCGGCTTCGAGCAGTTCGAGGGCCTTGTCGTTGTATTCGGGCGGGACGCAGTAGTTCATCACGCAGCCGTCGGCGATCTCGCCGGTCATTTCCATCATTTTGTCGCCGGTGGCGCCGATCAAGATCGGGACGTTGCGCGGCTCGCGGCGTCCATGCACCACGTCCAGTTCGATACCGTCCACGTGGTGGAACTCGCCGTGGAAAGTGACCCGTTCCATGTTGAGCAGGCGGCGCAGCACTTCGACCGTCTCGCGCATCGCTGTCAGGGGTTTGCGGCGCTCGATGCCCACGTTGGCAGCCAACGGGTCCCACCACGCCCCGATCCCGCAGATGACCCGGTTCGGGGCCAGGTCGTCCAGGGTCAGGAAGGTCGCGGCCAGCAGGCCGATGTTGCGGGTCCAGTTGTTGATCACGCCCGAGCCGACCTTGATCCGCTCGGTCACGGCAGCGTAGGCGGCCATCGGGACGATTGCGTCCCGCACCAGGCGCGACTCCGCCTGCCAGACGGCTTCGAAGCCTTTTGCCTCGGCATAACGGGCGTAGTCCAGCCCGTCGCGCAGGTCGTGGGAATCCTGTAAATAAAGGGCAACGCGCTCGGTCATAACATTCTCCTTCGGGTTTAAGATTACAGGTTCAAGGTTGAAACGTTACGACCTTCAACTTTGAACTTTTAACTGGTTCAACAACTCCAAATCCTCGGGCAGGTCCAGGTCCAGGCTGAGCGAGGGCAGGTTGACGATTTCCAGCCGCGCCCCGGCGGCTTTGGCCCGGTCGCAATGCCGCTGGAAGGATCCCGGCCCGAAATCATATTCGATCAGCCCGGCAGGCGAGACCAGCAGGGCGTTGGTCCCGTTCTCGTGCCGGTCGGGGGCGATGACGACCACCGGCGGGTTGTCGCCGTAGGCCAGCAGGGCCAGGATGTCTTCGCGGGTCAGGAGCGGCAGGTCTGAGGGCAGGAACAACACGCCTCGGGTGGCGTAGACCTGGGCCACCACCGTGGCGCGGGTCATGGCCGTGTTCAGGTGCGGCATCCCGTCTTCGCGCAGGGTCCGGGCGCCTTGTTTGCGGGCAATGGTCAAGGCAGCCGGGTCGCGGCTGATGACCAGGGTATGCTCGATCTCCGGCAGCCCGTTGAGGGTTTGCAGGGTGCGCTTGAGCAGTTCTTTATTCAGTTGTGTGCGTTCTTCTTCTGAAAGGGTACCGGCAAGGCGAGACTTGCCGCGTCGCAGGGGTTTTACAGGGACGATAGCCCAAATGGTCATAGTGGTCTCCGAATAAAGTTTAGCACATCTCCTGCCAGGCGGACGCGATCTGTAAGGTGATTCATAAGTGTATCAGCCACCAGGGTGCGGAGGTTCAGGTTTTGGATGGCCCGCTCCTGGGCCGCGTCCACGCCGTCGAGGACGAAGCCGGTCAACAGTCCGCGGTAGTGGCGGGCAACGGAAAACGCGGAGGGGTGGATGCCTAATTCGGAATACATCTTGGCTGCCGGCCCTTTAACCGTTTTGCCCCCGATGATGGGGGATACCGCCAAAACGGGTTTTCCTTCGAGCCGGGACCGGATGCCTGCCACCGCTAAAATGGGATCAATGCTGACCCAGGGATTGGACGGGCAGATGACGACCGCCTCCGCCGTCTCGATGGCCTCCACCACCCCCGGCGCGGGGCGGGCGGACTCGACCCCGTCGAAGCGGAAGCCGGTCACCTTTGGCTCGCACCGCTGGTGGACGAAATACTCCTGGAAAGCGAGTTCGCCCGTTTCGACGCCCACCATCGTGCGGACGGGTTGGTCCGTCATTGGCAGGACGGTATGCTCCACGCCCCAGGCTTTGCAGAAATCCCGCGTCACCTGGCTGAGGGGCTGGCCGTCCTTCAGCCGCCGCGTCCGCTCCAGGTGGGTGCCCAGGTCGCGGTCGCCCAGGCTGAACCAGTCCGGTCCGCCGAGACACCTGGCATTCTCGAACACCTGCCAGGATTCATCCACCCGCCCCCAGCCCGTGACCGGGTTGGCCAGTCCGGCCAGGGTGTAGCAAACCGTGTCGAGGTCGGGGCAGATGGTCAACCCGTAATGCTCGAAGTCATCGCCGGTGTTGACGACGATGGTCAAGTCTTCGGGGGGAAGCAGTTGGGCGAGGCCGTGAGCCAGTTTGGCCCCGCCCACGCCGCCGGCGAGAGCGACGATTCTTGGACCGTAGACGATGGACGGTGGACGGTGGACGGTATCAGATTTCGTCAGTGTCATAAGGGGCTTGTTCGTCTTTGATGTTCCGGTTATTTCCCGATAATGCGTTGCGAAAAGCGTTCAGCCGTTTGGCGAGTTCCTGGGCTTTTATATCCAGGGTGTCGAGATAGGTTTTATCGGTCACGTATTTTCGACGAACGATGAGTCGCTGGCAGGCAACGGTTTCGATCAGCGAGCGCAAGGCCATCCCCAAAAAACGTTTTTGTTCGGGGTCGCTTTGCCCGGTTGAGCCTTCCGCGATATTGAGCGCTATGGAAGTTGCAGCGCTTTTGAGTTGTGATTTCAGATTGAAACGTTCGTCGTCAGGTAATTTGTCGGCCAAATCATACATGAGGTCATCGTAGTCCAGTGCCATTTGCCAAACGTCCAGTCGTTCAAATTTGAAGGGCATTTTTTCCTCCGGCAATCACCAGTTTAAAAAATCACGGTCTACCGTCCACCGTCTACGGTCACATAAATCGAACGATCTCTGATAACGGCTTCAACACCTTTCCTCCCGGTTCTTCCTCTATCCCCCCCAGGAAGATCATCGCCTGCGCCTCCCAATTCTCAGGCAATTCCAGCGCCTTTCGGGTTTCCTCTTGCGCGTACAGCGGCCAGCAGATCCAGTTGCCGCCCAGCCCTTCGGCGTGGGCCGCCAGAAGGAGTTGCAGCCCCGCCAGTGCCACCGACTGGACCGCCATGGTGACTTCCTCCGGCTCATCTTTGCGGATAGCCAATATGTCGCGGCATAAAACGATCAAGACCGGGGCCTCTTCGATGCGCCGGATGGAGCGGGCCACGCGGCCCTCGATCTCGGCCTCCGGTGCGCCTTCGGCGGTCATGTCGGCGCGCATCTTGCCGGTCAGGGCTTCGGCGAGGCGGGTGCGAACGACTGAAGTCGTTACTACGCAAAAACGCCAGGGCTGGAGGTTGTGGGCGGAGGGGGCGCAGGCCGCAGTTTCGAGCATCCGTTCGATGACGGGAGCCGGGACCAGATCCGGTTCGAAACGGCGCACCGAACGGCGCGAGCGCAGGAAAGCGTGCAGGTCAGTGGGCGTCAACGTGGACCGGCCTGATCCGGTAGATGATCCGCTTCTGGCCTTCCTGGTATTTCCAGGGCTTGCCGGTGTATTTCACTGACAGGTCGCTGATATGCTGGTCGGCGCCCTCACGCGTCGTCCCGTCCACTTCACCGCGAATTTGCAGGTAGCGGTAGGGATCCCTGGGGTCCAGGATGACCAGGGCTACTTTGGGGCGTTTTCTCATGTTGCGGTCTTTGACCCGCCCCTCGTGGGTGTTGATCCGAATACAATCGCCTTCCATGTCGAACCAGACCGGCGTCACCTGGGGCGAGCCGTCGGTCATGCTGGTGGCGAGGAAAGCGAAAGCCCGGGTTTCGTCTTCGAGCAGGTCGTGATACTTTTCGGGGATGTGCTGCATGGGACTTCCTAAAAATTTGGATTGGGGATGAAAATCGCCGACATCCCACCGCGGCTGAATTCGATGACGGTTTCGATGTCTTCCGGCGAACAGCCGAGCAGGAGCTTGATCTCGGCGTCGCGCTTAAGGCTATCATACGTGCATAAGATTCCCGTTAAATCGCGCTCCGGCAGCGACCCGACCCACACGTCAATCCCGTCGCCGTCGCCGGAGGTGGTGCCTTCGACGTAGCCATAGTCGAGCGGATAGACGCAGCCGGGGAAACGGGGATGGGTCGAACCTGCGGGGCGGTCTATGACGAGGGGCCTGCCCGCCGCCAAACCGGCCATAGCCTCCCAGAAAGCTTTATCCGTCATCCCAGGCGCCTGCGAAGAAAGTCGAGGGTACGTTCCCAGGCCAGCGCGGCGGCGCCGGGATCATATTCGGGTCGGTCCGGTTCGAAGAACCAGTGGTGGGTCTGGGGATAGTCATAAAACTCGACCGTTTTGCCGGTCTTGGTCAGAGTCTTTTCAAGGTTTTTGCGCCCCGAAGCCGAAACGTATGGATCGGTTTCAGCGAAATGACCAAGAAATGCGGCTTGGGTGGCGGTGTACAACCCGCCCCGGTTGCCGTAAAAGATGACTACTGCCGAAAGGGCCTCGGGACGCGTCTCTGCCAGCCATAGCGCCCAGTGCGCGCCGAGCGAAAACCCCATCACGCCGACAGGTTTACCTGGAATCTGAGCTTGCAATCCTTCCAGCGCCTTCAGGATGTCGGCTGAAACGGTTTCGCGCTTGAGTGTTTTGCGGAGTTTTTCAGCTTCGGGGATGGTCGCGGCGGTCTGGCCGTGATACAGGTCGGGGGCGAGGGTCAGGTAACCTTTGGCGGCCAGCCGGTCACAGAGATTCTTGAACATATCGTTCAACCCCCACCAGGCGTGGACTAAAAGGATGCCCGCCCTGGAATCATTCAATGGGATTGCGAGATGCTGATTCATGAAAGGCTCCAAGGGTAAACTTGCTCATGGTCCTCGCCTTCCTGCATACGTCGGGTCTGTGACCGGCGGCTTATGCCTGACCGAAGTCGAAACGCCGTTTGAGCCTGCCGGACTGTTTCTGGGGGCCGAGGAGTAGAGTCAGGTTGCTCACTTCGATCTCCCAGTTGAACGTGCGGGTAGCCAGCCTGTGCATCAGGCAATCCATCGAGTGAGACATCAGATCGGTATGGGCCAGGGTGATGTGAGGCATCCAGCTATTTGGCGCGTAATGCGGACTGATGCCCACGCCCACGGCCTGGAATTGTTCCCAGATTTGAATATGGAATTGGCTCAATTCAGCGGTGCGCACGATCGGGATGTAAGCCACCGGCAGGAGTCCGCTGAAGAGGGCCAGCCCATTGGTTCGGACTGCGAAGGGCCGGGACTCGGCGGCGATCCGTTCCAGGGCGGACTCGGCTGGTTCCCAGTCGAAATCTTCGGCGATCAGCCACGAAAAATGCGGATAAGGGGTGATTTTGATGCCCGTCAGTCCGCATTCCTCTTCGAGTTCGTTCCAGATATTTTCCACCTGGCGGTTATGCTCAGGGTCGAGCAGGGAGACGAGGCCATGCATGGTTAGCGGAATAAATCCTGTTCCTTTGAGCGGATCAACTCGACGAGACTCCCCTCTCGCAACGGGTAGGGGAAGCCGCGCACGTGGACGGCGGGCGTGCCCTCGGCGGCCTGGCCCATG
>DIDQ01000106.1 GCA_002418215.1 Anaerolineales bacterium UBA5796 | reverse complement strand
AGTGTTCGAAACAATCCTTCGGGGCGGGTTTGGGTGAGGGGTTGCAAGTTCTTTCCCTATGACTTTTGTATGATAATAAGATAAAAATTGCTTAAGTAACTTTTAATAGAAATTTTCGACTATCCCATTATGAGGAAACCTGTTTATGGCGATTGAAGAATTATTCGTCTCTGAAGCCAAACACCGTACTGCCCTGACCGCTGGACATGTCGTCCCGGAATTTGGCCGCTGTGTGCAGTGCGGAATATGTTCATATAATTGCCCGATCGGGATTGACGTCCGCCGTCATGCCTGGATGGGGCAGCCCGTCAAGCGCAGCGAATGCCTGACCTGCGGGGAATGTGTGGCCCGCTGCCCGCGCGGCGTTTTGCGCTTTGCCAACACCGATTTGTTCGAGGAGAAGGCATAATGCGATATGTCATCCTTGGAACCGGTGTGGCCGGGATCGCGGCCATGGAAGCCATCCGCAGTGTGGATGCGACGGGCGAAATTGTGCTTATCGGCGATGACCCGCATGCGTATTATTCCCGCCCCGGGTTGGCTTATTATCTCACCGGCGAACTGTCCGAAATCCACCTTTTCCCTTATAAGCGCGAAGATTACCAGCGGATGAAGGTCCGCTATCTGCGCGACCGGGCGATCAAGATCAACCCGGAGGGCCGCCTGGTGACTTTGCAGCAGAACGGCGTCATCGGCTTCGACCGCCTGCTGGTGGCGGTGGGGTCGCAAGCTGTCCGGTTGGCCATTCCGGGGGCAGACCTGGAAGGCGTCTTGAAGCTGGATCATCTCGACGATGCCCGCCGCATCCTGAAATTGGCTCGCCGGGCGCGGTCGGCAGTGGTGATCGGCGGCGGGATCACCGCCCTCGAACTGGTCGAAGGCCTGACCGCAAACCGGACGCGGGTGCATTACCTGATGCGCGGCGACCGCTATTGGAGCAATGTGCTGGATGAGGACGAGAGCCGGATCGTGGAGAAGCGCCTGGAGCATGAAGGCGTTCAAATCCACAAACACGCCGAAGCAGTGGAAATCCTGGGCAAGCGCGGCAAAGTGAAGGGAGTCCGTTTGGCGGACGGCCGCCAGTTGAAGTGCGACCTGGTCGGGTACGGGATCGGGATCAAGCCGCGCACCACCCTGGCCCGCGAATCCGGGCTGACGGTGGACCGCGGCATCCTGGTGGACGAAGGCCTGCGGACCAACATGCCCGATATTTTCGCCGCCGGCGACGTGGCCCAGGTCTACGATCCGCTGACCGGGAAGGCCATGGTAGACAGCTTGTGGGGGCCGGCGCGTGAGCAGGGCTACGTGGCCGGGCTGAACATGGCCGGGCAAAACCGGACCTATCGCAAGATCGCCCCGTTCAACGTGACCCGTTTGGCCGGTTTGACCACTACCATCATCGGCACGGTCGGCAGCGGCCGGGATGAAGACCTGGTCGGGATCGCCCGAGGCGACAGCGAAACCTGGCGCTCCCTGCCGGACGCGATCAGCGCCCAGTCGGGGTTCGATGTCAACCGGCTGCGCTTGATGATCGGTAAAAATACCTTGATCGGGGCCGTTGTCATGGGCGACCAAACCCTGTCCCGCCCGCTCCAGCATTTGATCATCTCTCAAGCCGACATTTCGTCTTTACAGGAAACACTGCTGGCGCCCAATGCGCCTATTGCAGACTTGATCGCCAATTTTTGGACAAAATGGAGTACCCAGTATGCGTAATAATTATGAGTTATGGCTGGCTTTCATTGCTTGCAGCATTATCGGCGGGATCTACGGCGCGGTTGTGTTCCTGACACGGGGCATCCCGCCTGCCAGCGACCTGTTCGGTCACGCGCTTGGGATATTCGGTTTCATCATGATGATCATGACCGAATTGCTCTACAGCCTGCGCAAGCGCTCCCGTTCGGCGCGCTGGGGCCGCATGTCGGCCTGGCTGCAATTCCACATCTTTACCGGCCTGGTCGGGCCATTCATGGTCTTATTACACACCTCATGGAAGTTCAACGGGCTGGCCGGGGTGACGACCCTGTTCACCGTGGTCATTGTCCTGAGCGGTTTTATTGGCCGTTACATTTACACCCGTATCCCGCGCACAGCAGACGGGCTGGAGGTGGGCGCCATTGTTTCACCTGAAATGATCGCCCGCACCCGGCGGTTGATGGCCCTGTGGCACACCATCCACATCCCGATCGGGATGGCCCTGTTCACAGCCGCGTTTATCCATATCGGTGCAGCGTTGTATTACGCTACGCTCTTGCGATGACTAATTTAGAGGTATCAGGAGGCCACCATGCGTAATAATGGGCTAGGCTGTTTTTCTGCATCGGCATCGGTTGCCGCGATCATAACCATCACGGCAATCGTAGGCTTGACCTTCCTCAGCGGCAATTCCATGTTCAGCCCGGGGCCGCTGAACGCCCAGGCAGGCCCCGAACTCGGCGGTTTTACCTCCCATGCCGAGATCGGCGGCGAGTGCGGCTTGTGCCATGCTGCCGTCTGGTCGTCTAAAAATATGTCGGCCCGCTGTACAGACTGCCACACAGACATTCTTGTCCAAAAGGCGGACATCAACTCGATGCACGGAGCGATCCTGGATGCGGATCCCGCCTTCGAATGCCGCGATTGCCATCCCGAACACAATGGGGCCGAGGCTCCGGTCACGCTCCTGGATATCGAGACATTCCCCCACGCCGCGCTTGGATTCTCGCTGGAGGGGCATACCGCCCGCTCTGATGGACAGCCGTTTGCCTGCGCCGACTGTCACGGGCAGGATATCTCCGCCTTCGACCCCTCCGACTGTGAGACCTGCCACCGTCAAATGGACGTTGTCTTTACTCAGGCCCACGTGCTCTGGGTCGGGACCGACTGCCTGGCCTGCCACGACGGGGTGGATACCTACGGCGACACCTTCGACCATAAAAACACCGACTTCGAACTGACCGGCAATCACTCCGAAGTCCTGTGCTCCACCTGCCACCTCGACGCCCATTCCAGCGACGACCTGAAAGACACCCCCCAGAATTGTATCGGCTGCCACCTCGACGAGGACACTCACGCCGGCCGGTTCGGGGCCTCCTGCGATGGCTGTCACACCCCCGATGGCTGGAAACCCGCCGAGTTCGACCACAACCTGGTGGTCTTCAAGCTGAACGGGAAACACGCCGATGTCGCCTGCGAAGATTGCCACATCAACGGCGTATACCAGGGCACCCCGGCAGACTGCTTCTCCTGCCATAAAGAGAAGGATGAACATAACGGGCGGTTCGGTACCGATTGCAGCGCCTGCCATAATCCGTCTGGCTGGAGCGACGTTGATTTCGATCATAACCTGGCCGCCTTCAAACTGACCGGCGCCCACCAGAGCGTCCAGTGTGAGAATTGCCACAAGAATGATGTCTTCCAGGGCACTCCCAAGGACTGCTATTCCTGCCACAAGCAGGACGACAACCATAATGGCAAGTTCGGTAAGGATTGCGGCTCCTGTCACACCACAGCCTCCTGGAAGGGCGCGACCTTCGACCACAGCAAGTCCGGCTTCCCGCTGACGGGTTCTCACACCAACGTGGCTTGCGAAAAATGTCATGTCGGCGGTCAATTCAAGGGCACGCCGCGAACCTGTTACGCCTGCCACAAGCAGGACGACAAACACAAAGGCCAGTTCGGCACGGACTGTGGAGCCTGCCACAAGCCGACCCGTTGGAGTGACGCGACCTTCGACCACAGCAAGTCGGGATTCCCGCTGGTAGGGTCACATGCCAACGTGTCTTGCGAAAAATGTCACGTTGGCGGCAAATTCAAAGGCACACCTCAAACCTGTTACGCCTGTCATAAACAGGACGACAAGCATAAAGGTTCGAATGGTACAGATTGCGGCGCCTGCCACAAACCTACCCGTTGGGGCGACGCGACCTTCGACCACAGCAAGTCCTCCTTCCCCCTGGTAGGCAAACATGCCAAGGTGTCTTGTGGAGAATGCCATAAAGGCGGCAAGTTCAAAGGCACGCCGCAAAACTGCTATGCCTGCCACAAGCAAGATGACAAGCACAAGGGCCAGTTCGGGACCAATTGCGCCTCCTGCCACAGTCCCAACGGCTGGGGCGGGGCCAACTTCAACCACAACAAGACCAAGTTCCCGCTGGAAGGCAGGCACGCCAATGTAAAGTGTGACAGTTGCCATAAGAACGGTAAATTTGCCGGCACGCCGATGAACTGCTATGCCTGCCACAAGCAAGATGACAAGCACAAAGGCCAGTTCGGGACCAACTGCTCCTCCTGCCACAGTCCCAGCGGCTGGGGCGGGGCCAACTTCAACCACAACAAGACCAAGTTCCCGCTGGAAGGCAAACACGCCAAAGTAAAGTGTGATAATTGTCATAAGAACGGGAAATTTGCCGGCACGCCGATGAACTGTTATGCCTGTCATAAGAACGACGACAAGCACAAAGGCGGGAACGGCGCGAACTGCGGCCAATGCCACACCCCGTCCGGTTGGGGCAATACCAATTTCAACCACAACAAGACCGGCTTCCCGCTCGACGGCAAGCACGCCAAGACCTCCTGCGAGAAATGCCACAAAAATGGCAAGTTCCAGGGTACTCCGAATGACTGTTATGCCTGCCACAAGAAAGATGACGATCACAACGGCAAGAAAGGCACGGATTGCGGCAAATGCCACGACCCGAGAGGCTGGGACTAACCCCGTCCCGCCCCCGGTAGTTTAGACCCTCTTATCGAGCAGGGCTGCCACGCGCAGCCCTGCTCACTGAATGTCCGGCGATGATAAGCCGTAACGCGGGTCATCTCGCTTTCATTATTTTTGGAAATGTTGGTATGATTGGGCCGGTGGGGCAGATCCAGGTTTAGATTCCGTAACTTTAGAGGTAATTCAAACGCCCTGCCGTCAACATGGAGGCAGCTATGAAAGAAAGCAGGCGATTGGGTTGTATATCCGGGACGGCGCTGATCGCGACCACGGTCACGGTGGTGGCTGTCGTCGTCCTGGTCCTTGCCAGGGGCGGGCTGATGTTCAATCCCGGTGAACTGAACGCGCAGCCGGGTGAGACCCTGGGCGGGGTCAATTCGCACGCGGCTCTCGCCAGTGAATGCAGCCGCTGCCATCCCGCTTTTTGGGCAACCAGCCGCATGAGCGACCTGTGCGTCGAGTGTCATGCCGGGATTTCCGTACAGGTTTCCGGCATGACCGGCCTGCACGGCGCTGTGCTTCAGAAGAACCAGAACATCCAGTGCCGCGACTGCCACCCCGATCACCGGGGGGCCGAAGCTCCCTTGACGACCATGACAAGCACCGATTTCCCCCACGAAATGCTGGGCTACTCCCTCCTGGGACATGCCAGGCGCGCCGACGGACAGGACTTCGCCTGCGCCGATTGCCACGGGGATGACATCACCGTTTTCGACGCCAATACATGCACGGACTGTCACCGTCAAATAGACCCGGTCTACACCCAGACCCACCTGCTCTGGGTCGGGACCGGTTGCCTGTCCTGCCACGATGGGGTGGATACTTTCGGACGCGGGTTTAGCCACGACCAAACCGCCTACCCGTTAACCGGCGCGCATAGCGAAGCGCTTTGTTCCTCCTGCCACCTCGATGCCCGCGCCCTGGACGATTTGAAGAATGCCCCGCAGGAATGTTCAGCCTGCCACCTGAAAGACGACGCCCACCAGTCCCGTTTCGGGCAGGATTGCGGGCAATGCCACTCTCCCAATGGCTGGACCCCTGCCACATTCGACCACGACCTGTCCGCTTTCAAGCTCGAAGGCAAGCACCGCCAGGTCAGGTGCGAAGAGTGCCACATCAACGACGTTTTCGCAGGCACCCCCCAGGCCTGCGTGGACTGTCACCGGGGCGATGATGAACACGACGGCCGCTTCGGCGCGGACTGCGGCGCGTGCCATAACCCGTCAGATTGGGAAGAGGCCTCTTTCGACCACAACCGCTCCAATTTCCCATTGACCGGGGCGCACGAAAGGGTCGAATGCGAACAGTGCCATGTCAACGGGACGTTCAAAGGGACAGCCACAGCCTGTATATCCTGCCACGAAGACCCGATCTACCACCTGGGCCTGTTCAGCACGGATTGCCAATCCTGCCACTCCACCACCGCTTGGCAGCCCGCCCAATATAACAGCCCGCATCCTTTCCCGGTCAACCACGAAGACGCCAATACCTGTCGAGACTGCCACCCCTCTACGCTCTCGGCCTGGACCTGCTATACCTGCCACGACCAGGGCGAAACGGCCCGCGAACACCGCGAAGAAGGCATCGGCAATTTCGAGGACTGCCTGCGCTGCCATCCCACCGGCCGGGAGGAAGAGGGTGGCGACGATTGAAAGGCCTGCACCAAAGAAACAAGCCCCCGTTGCGGGGGCTTGTCTAATCAATTTCTGGCGCGAAACTCGCTCGCGCTGCCATCCGTAGCGAAGCATCCCGGAAGGGGACGGCGCAGGGGGATTAATCAGCCGGAGCAGGTTCCAGTTCGGGGGCAGGCTCTGTGTGTTTGTTCTGCTCGATGTTCATGATGGCCGGGATAAATAGCGACGCAACTGTCGCCAGGATGCAGACTACGCCGCCGAAAACGTACCAGACCCGCACCCCCAGCCAGTCTGATATTGGACCGGCGATCAGCAGGCTGAGCGGCATCATCGCCATGGCTCCCGCACCGATCAGCGAGAAGACCCGTCCCTGGAACTCCGGCTCGATGGTGGACTGGAAGATCGCTCCCAGGGGGCCGTTCGCCATCACCTGCCCCGCGCCGATCAGGAAGCTCGCCGCCAGCAGCAGCCAGAACATATTGGCCGGGGTCAGGCCGGTCAGGATCACGCCGATCCCAAGACCGATGATCCCCACGAAAGAAGTGACGATCCGTCGTTTGAACCCGCCCCAGGTGCTGAGAGCCAGCCCGCCGAGGATGATCCCAACCCCGAAAAGTGACTCGACCCAGCCCAGTTCTGGCGCGCCGCCGTTGAACTCCTGCATGACCAGCAGCGGGAGCAGGGAGCTGCTCGGGCTGAGCAGGAAGTTGAGCAGCATCGCCAGGAGCACCAAACCGAGCAGGCCGGGCCATTTGGTCACGTAGGTGAACCCGGCTCCCAAATCCTGCCAGTAGGAAGTTTTAGGGGCGGTTCCGTTTTCCTTCGCTGCCTGCTGTGGCGGTTGGGGGATGGGGATGAACAGCAAGGGGAGGACGGCCAGGGCGGCCGTGCCGATGTCAATTGCCAGCACGCCCTGGGTCGGCAGGAAACTGATCAGCAGCGCGCCCAGCGGCGGGGCGAAAATGCTCATGAACCCTTGCAGGAGCTGGTTCAACCCGGCGATGCGGGTCAATTGCTCGTGGGGGACCATCAGCGACGTGGAGGCGGTCATGGCCGGGCCGTGGAACGCGCCGCCGAGCGAGCGGATGAACAGGATCACATAAATGTGCCAGATTTGGACCACCCCCGTTGCAAACAGGATGATCAGCAAAGCTGTCGCGGCTGCGATGGCAGTATCCGCCACGATCATGATCGCGCGGCGGTTCCAGCGGTCTACCAATGCGCCGACGAAGGGGCCGAGGACGATCTGCGGCAGGAGCGCCACCAGACTGGCTGTGGCGAGAATGGTGGCCGACCCTGTTTGCCGGGTCAGCCACCAGACCAGGGCAAATTGGACCAGCGATGACCCGACCAGCGAGAAGGCCTGTCCGGCCCAGATGGTAAAGAATCTCGGCTTCCACTTCGACAGGAATTCCTGCTGGGTGATACTGTGCATTTCCATGGTTTCACCTTTTCTAAAAAATATATTGCCTAACGTTTAGAATTATAGTAAATATCTTCAATTTGTCAATATTGATATTAATAATATTGAAATATGCTTTACCGCATCCGGTCGGCCAGCGCATCCTTGACGGATTGAGCGGCCTCGAAGACCCCGCGCAAGCGGATGGATTCGACCACTTCCCTCGCTAACTCAGCCGAAATATCGTTGGCGAGGTGCAGTACGCCTACTACCGTTATTTTGATCTTTTCACCATTAGCCCTGCGTTTTTCGAATTCGTCCCGGTCGAAAGAGAGCGCGCCGATCACATACGAGTGGCGGGTGACGGTTTGCTGGATTTCGAATGTGTGCTTCTCCAACTGCGAGCGGATCGCAGTGCGGATAAAATCCGTGCGGTTGCTGTAAACACCTTCCTGGACGAGCAGGTCAACTTTGCCCAGGTCCACGGCGTTCATGTTGATCGTGATTTTTTCGCTCTCTGGCATTTCAATTCTCCTTCTATTTACCATCTATTTGGATGGTTAGTGGATGTTGTGTGGCGTATTATAGGCCATAACTTGGAATTGTCAAGAGTATTGCCATCTACGTGGATGGTAATTGGATGGTTGCGTGGCGCGGTCACACCGGACTTGTGGCCTGAATCAAAAAGAGCCGGGAACGTAGCCTGGCTCTTTTGGCTTGCCGGTTTCGAAACTTACTTGCCCAGTTTCTTTTTGAAGGCCTCGGCCAGGGCCGGGAGGATCTGGTGCATGTCGCCGACCACGCCGTAGCGGGCCACCTTGAAGATCGGGGCGTCGGCGTCCTTGTTGATGGCGACGATCATCTTGCTGTTGCGCATCCCGGCCAAGTGCTGGATCGCGCCGGAGATGCCGCAGGCGATGTACAGGTCTGGCGAGACGACCTTGCCGGTCTGGCCGACCTGGTGGGCGTAGGGGATGTACCCGGCGTCCACGGCGGCCCGGGAGGCGCCGACGGCTGCGCCGAGCGCCTCGGCCAGTGCGCCGACGAGTTTGAAGCCTTCCTGGGCTTTCCAGATCTCGGCGGCTTTTTCGTCCATGCCCGCGGGGGCCGACAGGGCGGGATTGTTGGAGGTGCCGCGCCCGCCGGAGACGATCACGCCCGCGTCGGTCAGCGAGACGCCGCCTTCGCCTGCGCTGTACCCCTCGACCGTGGTCCGGGCCTCGGCTTTGGCTGCGACCTGCGTCAGCGTGCCGGGTTTGCCGGGCTGGGCTTCGGGCTTGGGGAAGGCCCGCCCGCGCAGGGTGACGATCTGGGGTCTGGCATTGCAGACAGTCTTTTCGAGCAGTTTTCCGGCGTAGATTGGGCGTGTAGCCACGATCTTGTTGCCGTCCGGTTCGAGAGCGATCACGTCCACGAGTACGCCGGTGTTCAGGTCAATGGCGGCCATGCCTGCCAGCTCGCGGCCACGCGTCGTAGTCGGGAGCAGGATCAGGTCCGGGCTGCGCTCCGCCGCGAGGGCCGACAGGGTGGAGGCAAAGGCCTCGGCGCGGTAATCCGCTAAAGCGGCGTCATCCGCCACCAATGCTTCATCCGCACCGAACTCGAACGCGGACTTTGCGACGGCATCCACGCCCGAGCCGAAGACCAGGGCCGTGACGCTGCCGCCGAGGGCTTTGGCCGCGCCGATGGCTTCCCACGAAGCAGGCAGGACTTCGCCCTTGAAGTGGTCAATGTAAACCCAGGTGTTCATAGCACTTTCTCCGCGATGATCTTGTCGGCCAGCTTTTCGGCGATCTCGGCCGGGCTGCCGCCGGTGATGAACTCGCAGGCCACTTCGCGGCTGGGCGGGTTCATCAGTTCGGGCCATGCGACGACCGGAGCCGGGGCGCTGATCCCCAGGTCCGCCAGCGTCCAGGCCGGGATGTCGGCCCGGGAGGCCTTGCGGATGCCCATGAATGAGGGGTAGCGCGGCTCGCCGAAGTCTTTGACCACGCTCAAGACGGCCGGCGCTTCGGCGCTGACGGTCTGGCGGCCTTCCTCGATGGAGCGTTCGACCGTGACCTTGCCGCCGTCCACCTTGATGACTGCCGAGAGGCCGAGCATCGGCCAGCCAAGGACGCGGGCGGTCTGGGCCGGGGTGATCCCGGCGTCGCCGTCAATGGCCTGGCGGCCAAAGAAGGCCAGGTCCACGCCGCCGACCTTCTGGATGGCTGCGGCCAGCACTTTGGCCGTGCCCTGCGTGTCCACGCCGGCCAGGGCCGGGTCGGAGACCAGGATGGCCGAGTCACAGCCCATGGCCAGGGCGTGCTTGAGGGCTTCCTTGGCGCTCTCCCCGCCCATGCTGACGGCGATCACTTCGCCGCCGTGGGCTTCCTTTTGCTGGAGCGCGGCTTCGACGGCGAATTCGTCCCAGGGGTTGATGACCAATGGCGCATCGCCCCACGAGACCTGCCCGTCTTGTGCCACCACTTTGGCGGCGGAGTCGGGCACTTGCTTGATACAGGCTACGATTTTCAAGTCTTCCTCCTTTTGGAATTTTCCAGTGAAAAGCTCATATTCACAAGAAAGTTTGCACCACAGAGATCACGGAGAGCACGGAGTTTTGTGAATTCACGGAGAATTTCTCTGTCGCACGCTTCGCATCTTCGCGGTAAATTTCTTTTTTTCATCGCGACAAAATATTGGTCACTGCATCTTCACCTGGCTGAGCAGCTTGCCGGTCATCAGGTCAATGTCGCAGGCGTGGCCGGTGACGGTGTAAGTGGAGAGGGCCATGCCGCCCGTACTCAACATCACCCGGTTGAACAGCCCGCCCGGTTCCGGCTTTTCGGCGTACCAGACGATATTGCCTTTGTCCGATACACAGTATAGGTTCGACTCGCTGCGGGGAAACCCGATGTGGTCTTCCATGACGACCAGCCCCGCGATGGTCTGGATGGATTTTTTGACGGTCGTGTGTAAAGGTTCTATTTCGTCCATAAGCCTAGCCCATCCCGCTATTCCCGGTCAATCGAAGATTGCTTCGCTTCGCTCGCAATGACATCAACCCTGCCACTCTTTTTCGTCGTAGGCGGGCATCTCGCGGCGCAGGGGGGTATCCTTGCGCTCGCCGAGGGCGTACCCGGCCTGGATGATGTTCTGTATCTCGCTGGAGCCTTCGTAAATGATCGCCCCGCGGCTGTTCCTCAAATACCGCTCCACGTCGTACTCGTCGCTGAACCCGTATGCCCCGTGGATCTGGATGGCTTCGTGGGCGGCCTCGAACGAGGCTTCGGTGGCGAACTTCTTGCAATAGGATGTCTGCAAGGTGCTGCGCCGGCCTTCATTCTTCATCCAGCCGACCTGCAAATACAGCAGGCGCGCGATTTCGTAGTCTTGCAACATTTTGGCGATCTTCTGCTGGATCATCTGGTATTCGGAAATCGGTTTTCCGAAGGCGCTGCGGTCTTTGGCATATTTGACGCTGGCTTCGAGCGCGGCCCGCACCAGCCCGGTCGCGCCGGAGCCGACGGTGTAACGCCCGCTGTCGAAGGCGCTCATGGTGATCTTGAAGCCCTCGCCCTCCTCGCCGATCCGGTTTTCGACGGGGACTTTGACATCCTGGAAATTGATCCAGCCGGTCGAACCAGCCCGGACCCCGAGCTTGCCGTGCAGGTCCCCGCGCGTGACGCCGGGCGAGTGCAGGTCCACCACGAAGGACGACAGCCGCTGGGAAGGGCGTTTCGCTTCCGGGTTGGTGACGGCTGTCACCAGGGCGAGATCCGCTTTGGAGGCCAGGGAGATCCACATCTTTTCGCCGTTCAGGATGTAGACATCGCTGTCACGTTTGGCGGAGGTGCGCATCCCGGCCACGTCCGATCCCATGCCGGGTTCGGTGAACGCCCCGCAGCCGATCTTTTCGCCCTTTGCCAGCGGGACGAGGAACTCCTGCTTCTGCTTCTCCGTGCCCCATTGGAAGATGGTCATGCCGCACAGTCCGGTATGGACCGACATGGCCACGCGCAGGGTGGTGTCTACGGCTTCGAGTTCCTCGCAGGCCAGGCCGAGGGAGATGTAATCCATCCCCTGGCCGCCGTACTTGACGGGGAAACAAATCCCCAGGATGCCGAGTTCGCCCATGCGTTCCAGCACCCAGGGGATGGGTTCCTGCTTGCGGTCATATTCCTTGATGACGGGCGCAACTTCTTTTTGAGCAAAATCGCGCACCATCTTCTGTGCCATTTTGTGTTCTTCAGAAAGGGAGAAGTCCATGCTGTGGGTACTCCGTAAAAGGGATTTTGCTCGATTATATCTTATGTTCACCTGGGTACAAATCAACCGACCGTTCGGTAGGTTTTATTATACCAGATTTCACCCCATTACAAACCCGTAATGCCCCATAACAGAATCGCAAGGGGCCTGGCTTGTGAATGGGTGTAACATAAACTCAGGCACTTGAAAAATTCAACAGATTCGTAACGATAATGGCAAACCCGGTGAAAACCGGCGACGCAAAGCCATGGGTCTAAAGTCACCTGCGTGACTACGACTGCCAGGCTGCCGAAAACGATGAGACGCTTTGTCTCGACACCTGCGCTGAACCTGGAATCCGCTCCTGATTTGCCGGGCGCCATTATCGGGGAGAAACCTGATGGCATCCCGTTTGATCGGCAAAATTTTCATTCTTGTAGTCATCCTGTCACTCTGCCTGGCCCTGGTCCCTGCCCCGGCGCAGGCAGCATCCCTTGAGGAACACCCGATCAAGTTCTACCTCGACCCGGCTCTCGTCCCTGACATGGCCTTCGCCCGGGCCGTCCTGCCCAAATACGTGGCAGACATGAACACCATCCTGGCCCACAACACCGGCCTTCGCCTGGTTTTCGACCCCCAGGCTGATATCCTGCTGGTCACGTCCAAGCCGCATAGCGACAGTGCTGCCCCTCCGCTGCCCGAAGACGGTTTCGAGATTTGGGCGCATGCCGTCTTCACCGATTTTCCTTATTCGTATGGCGGCTATGCCGGGATTGACCGGAGCGGCGCGGGAGTTTTGGCCGGCCTGCGCTGGACGCGGCTCTACGACCCCGACAACCTGTCTGCCAATGGGCTGATGGACTACACCATCCAGCTCAGCCACATGCTGCACGAACTGGCCCATGTGTTCGGCGCCGGTCTGGGTGAATACTACAGCCTGGCCCAGGTCAACGATACCACCGGCGTCCAGCCGACCCTGGATATTGACCTTGACAACCCGGACGATCCTTTCTGGAGCGATAAACCCGATTTCATGACCGACCCGTTGTTGCGCACAACCCAGAAACCCAGCCGGAGCCAGTACCTGCAAACTGTACATTTTTCCAGCCTGACCGCGGCTATCCTCGACGGTGATTACCGGAACGGGATTGCTTCCTTCGACACAATCACCGTCCAGGTGGCGGACGAAAACGGCTTACCTGTTGTTGGGGCAACTGTCCGGGTTTGGAACGTGAACGGGAATTCTCCATACGCCAGTACCCTGCTCTTCGAAGGCCAGACCAGCCCCACCGGTCAGGTTTCGCTCGCCTGGGGTGGGAAGACAGATCCGCATAACAGCAGTAACCTCCTGCGCCTCATCAAAGTCACAAAAAACGGCGTTTCGATTGCCCAACCCCGTTATATTTCCATTTTCGATGCTGACCGGGAAAAACTGGCGCGGGGCCAGGACGAGTACATCGTCACCCTGCAGCCCTCGACCACTTTCAGCGAGACGTTCACAGCCGCGCCCGGTTATAGCGGCTGGGTACGCGAATCGAGCCAGGCCAGCAACAAGGGCAGGGACCTGGACGCCTCGACCGGCGTTTTTTTGCTCGGCGATGACGCCTCCAACCGCCAGTACCGCGCCATCCTGAGCTTCGACACGTCTGCCCTGCCGGAGGATGCCGTCATCACGGGGGCGACTCTCAAGATCAGGCGGCGGGGGCTGGTCGGGCGCAACCCGTTCGCGACCCATGGCAATATCATCGTGGACATTCGCCGCGCCTATTTCAGCACCAGCCGGAACCTGCAGCCCACCGATTTCCAGGCCGCGTCCAGCCGGAAGGGAGTTGGCGTCATCAGGCGCTCCCCGCAGGCGGGCAACTGGTATTCCACCGGGCTGGCCGAGGCTGCTTTTGCTGCCATCAATTTGCAGGGGATCACCCAGTTTCGCCTGCAATTCCGCAGCGGAGACGACAACGACGACACCGCCGACGCCTTGAAATTCTTCAGCGCCGGCCACCCGGATTACGCCCCCATACTGGTGGTCGAGTACCGGATGCCATAACAGCAACCTCATCGTCCACGAAAAATCCCCTCAACGAGGGGATTTTTGATGCCAGTTGAGACCCTGACAGCTTATCCGGGTCAGGGTCTCGTATGGTGGTTTACTGCGTAATCCCCAATATCCTCGGGAACCAGTACCAGAGCACGTCGGCGGCGGGTTTGCCGTGGATGGAGGATGATTTATCCTGCAAGATGGCCGGGGGATAGTAGCCGCGGCTGATGAAGCCGTTGACCCAGCTTCGGGCGTTGACCGCAGACAGGAGGGCCTCGTAAATATCGGCCTGGCCTTGCAGGTCGAGGCCGACCGAGGCCAGGTCGGCGTTGGGGCGGCTGAGGGCCGACCAGTCGAGGCAGCCGCCGCGGCTGTCGGCAATGCAGCCGACCTTTGCGCCCAATGCAGATGGATAGTCAATAGCGATGTAGAGCGGTTTGCCGAAGCTGTCTTTCCAGGGCAGCACTTCCTCGTCCAGTTGGCGGGCGGCGTCGGCCTGCATGTCGGCTTTGGAGGCCCCGGCCTGGTTGCTGAGGGCCGCGCTCCAGAGCAGGTAGATGCCGTCCACATCGGCGAGGAAGGTCGGGGCGTTGTCCAGCCCCGGGTAGGGCTGCGCCCACCAGATGCGGCCCTGGAAGCGGGCGCGCACGTCGGCGATGATGCCCCGCCAGCGGGATTCGGCCTCAGCCGGGACGCCCGAGGGGGAACCATCTGCCAGGATACCGCCGGGCAGGGCCGGGTCCAGCCACGCTCCGCCCAGGATGATCGCCTGGGCGTTGTAGCGGGCGGACATTTCGGCATGGTTCAGGATGAAGATGCGGTACTGGTCGAAGAAATCATTCCACCAGCCCAGGTCTCGCGGGGCGTTGATCCACCAGGAATCAACGTCCTGGGGGAAGTTCGGGGTGGGGAAGAGGGCCACGTTCAGGTTGAGGGCGCGGGCGCTGCCGATGGCGGCCTGGGTCTCGGTCCAGAGCGGGTCGGGGCCGGGGAGCAGGGCGAGCGCCGGGGGCGAGATGCGCTGGAAGGTCCAGGAGGGGGTCAGCACGGCCCAATTGGCGTAGATGGCTTGCAGGTTCTGGAGGGCGGCCGGCATGGTTTTCTGCCAGGTGGGGTCCCAATCGGGCTGCATCTCGACCCCGGCTACGAAATCGAGACCGCGAGACTGGATATCGGCCGCGACCAGTTGGGCCGGCGGCGCGCCGAGCCATTGCCAGCCGTCCACCGTGACCTGGATATTCTCCGGGACCAGGCTGGTGCTGATCGAGCGCCCGGAGGTCGAAGGCCCGACGGTCACGCTGTCGTCGGCGCTGCCACACTGGGCATTGCGGCAAACCCGGTAGCCGAAGTTGCCGACCATGTTGAGCGGGCTGAACAGTTTGAAGACCCAGCGGTTGTTGCCGAGCGGCCACATGGGGATCGGTTCGGTCCAGCCGAAGGGGTTGAATTGGATGTAGACCACGTCGCCGGGCGGGGTGTTGGCGGGCGCATTGATGTCGAAGACGATGGGCGCGTTGGGGCCGGATTGCCAGCTCTGGACGGCGTCGTGGATGAATATCTCAGTATCGGGCACGATCAATTGGCGCACCACGAACGGCCCGGTGTTGGTATGTTCGGCGTTCCAGAAGCCGTCGCCCAGGGTGTATTTGTAGCGCAGGTCGGTCCCGGCGGGCAGGTCGAGCGAGAGGGTGTAGGTCCCGTCGGGCTGGGGTGTGAGGACGGGCATACGGTCGGCGAGGGTGCTCAGCCCGCTGCGCAGGTCGGCGAAGGTATTGCCCAACTGGACCAGGTTGCCCGCCAGCCGCAGCGGCGCGCCGGCGACGGTCTCTTTGGGGACGGAGACCGTAAAATTGACTTTGACCAGCGGCGCGGGTTGCAGCGAGAGCGGCACTGGCGTGACCATGCCGTCGCCCACTTCGGCCCCCTGCTGGAAGGTGCGGTAACTGCCGTCGAGGGAGTAGGCCACCAGGTTGTGCGTCCCCGGCGGGAGGCCGCGCAGGCTGAAATTGCCCTGCGAGTCGGTCAGGGCTTGCATCCCGCCCGCAACGACCAGGATATTCGGCAGCGGCCTGTCGCCGTTGGCGGCCTTGACCTGGCCCTGGATGGCCCCGGAGGGTCCGTTATAGGGACGGTCGGCCCAACTGGAGACCTGGTCGGTGATACCGCCCGGCCCGCTAACGTGGAACAGGCGGTAGCGAACTTGACGGTCGGCCGCGCTGTCTTCAACGACGGTCGCGGCGCCCAGGCGCAGGTAACGGTATTTGACCACCGATCCCGGCGGGATGGGCAGCAAGGCGCGGTAGTGCAGGCTGTCGGCGGCCTCCATCGGGTAGTTGACCGGGTTCAACGGCAGGCCGGTCACTTCGTCCAGAACGCTGATGGCCAGACTCTCGCCCGGGGCCAGCGGCTCGCGCAGGACGGCTTCGAAGGCGATGTCGGCTACGGGCAACGGCGTCGGTCCCCCGCCGGGGCCGGCCGGGGTCTTTGTCGGGGAACCGCCATTGCCGAATCCTGGGAATAGGGAAAGAGTGCAGGCCGGGCCGGTCAGCAGGAGGACGAGGATCATGAAAATTGCCGGCAGGCGGTGGGATTTAGGGTGGGTTTGCATGGCCCCTCCAATCATGCTTCGACTTTTTTCCTGCGGCGCGCACTGTAGGCGATGAAACTCAGGCCGATGCTCAGGAAGTATAAAATGATCAGCGGCGCCATCACCAGGGCCATATTGACCGGGTCCACGGTGGGGGTGACGGCCGCGGCGATGATGGCAATAATTACCACGGCCAGGCGTCCCTGGTTGGCAAGAACCTTCGGCTGGAGGATGCCCATGGCGCTCAGGATGTAGACCAGCAGCGGGAACTCGAAGGATATGCCCAGCCAGAACATCAGTCCGGTCACGAAGTTGAAATAGGACGACGGCCGCCACTCGCTGCGGATGCCCAGGAATTGCTGCAAGAAGGGCAGGGTGTTGGGCAGCATCACGTAATAGGCGAAGGCCACGCCCGTCACGAAGAACAGGGTGGCGAAGGGGATGGCCAGCAATCCCCGGCGGCGGCCGGCGGGCATGAGACCGGGGGCGACGAAAAGCCACATTTCGAATACGATGTACGGCAGGGCGAAAATGACGCCCAGCAGGAAAGAGACCTTCATGAACACGCTGATGGTCTCGGTCACGTCAATGGCTTTCAGCGCATCCAGGCCGCCGGCCGGGACGGCCAGGAAGGCGATCAATTGCTCTGAAAAGACGAAGGAAACTGTGGTGGTGATTGCCAGAGCGACCAGGGCGCGCAGTAAATTTTTGCGCAGGGCTTCGAAATGTTCGATCAGGCTGCTCCCCGACTGGACCGCGCTGACGAAGGCATCGGCCAGCGAGTTCTCGTCCGGGACGTCGTTCATGAATTCGTTAAAGCGGCGGATGCTCCTGAACGGCAGGGCTGCCAGCCAGAACAGGAGGCGGAAGGGCGCAGTGATCAACCACCAGAGGCGTTTAAGCAGGGTCTTCATGGGTTTCTTCGTTGGGGTCAGCAGCGGAATGATCCCCGGAGTCGGTTTCGGGTCCGGGGCGGGGCGGGGCAATGGAGTTTTGGGGATCGGCGGGCAGGCCTTCGGTCGGGATGGGTGTTTGCCGCGCCCAGGTCCCGTATGAATCGCCGAACACTTTCTTGTTGACTTCTTCCATCGGCATATCCAGGTCGGGGTTGGCTTCGCGCATCAACTTGTTGGGCAGGTCGCGCAGTTCCTCACCGGTCTGGCGCATCACCCGCCACTCCTCCGAAAGGACGAATTGCCTCAGCCAGGCGCCGATCTTTCTGCCGGTCTTCACCATGTCTTTCGGCCCCAGGATGATGAGCGCCAGTACCATAATAAAAAGAATTTCTTGAATACCAATACCTAAAATATCCATAATTAATCCCTGGGAAAGGATTGTAATACCTGGGCGATCTCGTTCTGGTGCGCTACCAGGCTGCCCAGCACCCCATTGACGAAGCGCGGCGTGCTGTCTGAACCGAAGAGTTTAGCCAGTTCCACGGCTTCGTTGATCGCCACCTTGACCGGAGTCTCGCGCTGGACGGCGAACTCCCAGGCCGAAATCCGCAGGATGTTGCGGTCTATGGCCGCAAGCTGGTCCACCGGCCACTCAGGGGCGTATTTGGCTATCACATGGTCCAGTTGCTGGACGAGGGGGAGCACGCCAAAGACAATTTGGCGGGAGAAATCGGCCAATTCGTCGCTCATGGGAGAGTCCTCCAGCCGCTGGCGCAAAACGTCGGCTGGAGGGTGCTGGGTCAAGTCAATTTCGTAAAGTACTTGCAGGGCCAGGCTGCGCGCCCGGGTGCGGGATTTCATGCTGCCTGGGCCTCGCCGGGTTCGGTGCTGTAATCAATATCTTCGATGTGGATATTGATGTGGCCGATGTCCATCGTGACCATTTCCTGGATGGCGCGGGCCACCTGCTGCTGCGCGTTGCGGCTGACCTCGCGGATGTTGACGTCCTGGTCCATGACCACATACAGGTCGGCGTAGACAAAGTTGTCTTCCACGGCGATCCGCACCCCGTCGCCGACGCCGCGCTTGAACAGACGGTTGACGCCGCCGGAGACCGGGGCCATGCGGCTGACGCCCTCCACGCCCAGGGTTGCCATGCGGGCAATCGTCAGGAGCACTTCCGGCGCGACGGTAGTCTTGCCTTTGCGGGTCTCTTCCATAAACTCCTCCATGCCTACATCATTGCCATACCGCCGTCCACGCCAAGCACCTGGCCGGTGATGTAAGCGGCCTGGTCCGAAGCCAGGAAGGCGACTGCGTAGGCAACTTCTTCGGGTTTAGCCATCCGTCCGAGCGGCACCATTTTCAGGGCGGCTTCGAGCGCGCCTTCGGGCATGGCGTTTAAAATTTCAGTGTCTACAAATCCGGGAGCCAGGGCATTGACGGTGATATTGCGGGCGGCCACCTCCCGCGCCAGGGCTTTGGTAAAACCGATCTGCCCGGCCTTGGAGGCCGAATAATTGGTCTGCCCGGGGTTGCCCATTTGCCCGGCCACCGAAGCGATGTTGATGATCCGCCCGTAGCGTTTGCGCATCATGTGTTTCACGGCAGCCTTCGAACAATTGAAGGCGCTTTTCAGGTTGGTGGTCAGTACGGCGTCCCAATCGTCTTCGGGCATCATCATGATGAGCATGTCGCGGGTGATCCCGGCATTGTTGACCAGGATATCCAGGCCGCCGAAGGTATCCACCGCGAACTTGATCAGGGCGTTGGCCTGCTCGAAGCTGGACACATCCGCCTGGAAGGCCGCGGCCTTGCCGCCGCCCGCCGTCAACTGGGCCACCAGCTCCTCGGCCCGCCCGGCAGAACTGTGATAGTTGACCACCACTGCCGCGCCCCGCCGCGAGAGTTCGATGGCCGCCGCCCGCCCAATGCCGCGTCCGGCCCCGGTCACAACCGCCACCCGGTTCTCCAACGATAAAAATTCAGTCATGGAATGCTCCTTGAGTTGAGATTATACACCACCCGCTACAACCCGTCATTTTATTTTCGGTTTCAGCCCCAGGGCCAGCGCCAGCCCGCCGCCCACGGCGAAAACCGCGGCGAAGGCGAACACATCCTGCCAGAAGCGCAGCGGGAACAGACGGATGAGCGTGTCGGAGTATTCGAACAGCCAGGAATCGCCCTCGAAGAACAGGCTGTGGAACAGGGTGAAGAACTGCCAGAAGGCGACGGCTGCGAACGCCCCGACCGCCGCCGCCAACCCGACCATCAGCCACCCCCCCCGGACCAACCCGGACCGGTAGGCCTGTCCCCGTTTCGAGGACCAGGCCCAAAGTCCCAGGCCGAGCAGCCCCGCCCAGGACAGGGTTCCGATAACCAGCACTGGCCTGACCACGTTCTTGACATCCAGCATGTGGCCGAGTTCCCGTTCGTTGTACAGCGGCGACCCGTCCGGGAAGGTTAGCTGGCCGAGGAACTCGATCCCGGCGTCGTTGACCAGGTACTCGATTGCCACCTTCGACCATTCGAGTCGGTCTTCGCGGGTGAAGCCGTAACTGTCGTTGGGGAAGCCGGGCATGCGGTATTCGATCTCCGGGAAGGCCGGGGTGAGCATCAGGCGCAGCGGCAGGAAGAGCAGCGCCACAGGGACGAGGAGGGTGGTGAGGAGGGAGATGAGTTTGTTCATAAAGTCCTCATGTCATTGCGAGGAGGGTGTTCTTCCCGATGAAGCAATCGCCCATTGACCACAGATTTCTCTACAAAGCGGAGATTGCTTCGGGACGAACACACTCGCAATGACATCTATTGTAGCGTCTCCACCTCGCCCGACAAGATGAAGCGGATGACCATGTCGTTGGTGATCCACTCGATGGGGGCCAGGTCGTCGGTGAAGACGGTCGAAGGTTCGTAGGATGAGAAGTTTTGGGTGGCGGTCAGGATCACGTCCAGGAGCAGGGGGTGGGCGCCGCCTTCGGCGTACAGGGCCAGCAGGTTATCGGTCAGGGTTTCGGCCTGGGTGGGCTGTTTGGTGGCGTAGATGATGGAATTGAGCGTGCCGGGGATGTCCATCACGTGGACGGAGGGGAAGACCGAGGCGATCGTGGTCGCTAACCCGTTGATCAGCCGCCGGTCGCCGGGGACGCTGGCAGCGTTGATCGCCAGCACCCCGGTCTCCTCCAGGTGGTCGTAGGCCGCATGGAAGAACTCACGGGTGGTCATGTGCCAGGGAATATAGGGCGGGCGGTAGGCGTCTACGGCGATCAGGTCGTAGGTGCGCGGGCTGTGGGCCAGGCCGTAGCGCCCGTCGCCGATGACCACGTTGAAGTTGGGCATCGTCATCCCGAAATATTCCCGGCCCACGTCAACGATCTTCGGGTCAATCTCGAAACCGTCTATCGGGATGGGGCCGAAGACGGCGGTGGCCTGGCGGGCGGTCGTCCCGGCGGCCGAGCCGACGATGGCGATCCGTTCCACGTCATCCGGCCTGAAACCGGGGTTGAAGAACGGCCCGGCCAGGAACTGTTCCCACGGTCCGTTGTAGTCCAGGTTTTCGGGGTGGTAGACCGAGTGGACGCCCTGGCCGTCGTTCAGGCGCAGGTAAGTGTAGCCGTCGCGTTGGACCACCTGGATGTAGTTGTAGGCCGATTCGGTCTCGTACACCTGCCCCTCAGACTGCTTGATGCGCGCCGCCGGGACCAGCATCGCCACCAGCGCCAGGAGCAGCACCAATCCGAGATAAAGCAGGGCCAGGCGGCGTTCCTTGTTGACCAGCAGCCCGGCTATCGCCACGCAGAGCAGGAAGAGGCTGAAGACGAGGAAGGTGCGGGTCGTGCCGATGGTGGGGGTCAGCACCAGCACCGGCAGGAAGGTGCCGATGAAGGAGCCGAGGGTCGAGATGGCGTAGATGTTGCCGGATACGTTGCCGGCGCGGGCCGGGTCTTCCAGGCTGAGGCGGATGGCGAAAGGCGAGATCATGCCGAGCAGGGTGACGGGGAGGCTGAACAGCACCAGCACCGCTGCGAACGATCCCAGCATGACGCCGACTTCCAGCCCGTCGAAGGCGTTGGCGGCGGCCAACAAAACGGGACTTGCCACGTAAGGCACGATCCCGACCGTGAACGCGCCCCAGGCCAGGATTCCGTACATCGTGGCCGCGGCCGGCGACCGGTCTGCCCAGCGCCCGCCGATGAAGTATCCCAGGGTCAGGTAAATGAGGATGAGTCCGATGATGGCTGCCCAGACCAGGTTGCTGGTCCCGAAGACGTTGCCGAGCAGGCGCGAGGCGCTCAGTTCGACGGCCAGGGTGGTCATGCCGGAGACAAAAACGGTGAAGTACAGATATCGTCGCATAAGGTTTCCAGTGTGAAGGATGCGGGGATTATACCGATAAATGGGGGTTGTTGCGTTCAGGGCAATCGCATCTAAACAC